>WRNV01000010.1 GCA_009776445.1 Oscillospiraceae bacterium
GTTTACCGTTACCGTCTGGCTAGCTACAGAACTGTTGGGGCGTCCCGATATGTTCGCTATAGCTTTTACTGTCACGCTACTTGTTACTTTAAACGGGGTTGAATACCGTGTGCTGGACGTCGTGGGAGTCCCGCCGTCTGTTGTATAATAGATTGCCGCGCCGCTGCTCGCCGAAATGGTGATCGTCTTGCCCCCAACATAGCTCGATTGCGTGATTGTCGGGGCAGCTGGCGCAGGATTTGCGGGTCCAGGATAGCTATTGGGCATAGCAATAAAATTGATGCCTTTTTTTGTGGTAGTTAGGTACGAGGCCATTTCCGCCCATGTCCTTCGTATTATGCTGACCCGACATTTGCCGTCCATATTGCCTTCATATGTATAAACATAGGTGTTATCGCGCCCCATATAGACCAGGCTATGTTGGGTACCGTTAGAACTATTTGTATTGCCTGCTGGATTGCGTGTTCTGATGTGCGCCCCAGGACGAACCGTACCGGAACTGGTTGTACCTAATAGATTTTTCAGGTAGTTCACAGATATGGACGATGCCGCGACATTGGCTACAGCTTTCCAAGATTTTGCGGGAGAAGTTCTACTTGAACCGCCATCGCCGGAATAACTTAAATGGCCGAAAAGCCTATAATAGGCCAATTCCGCAAATCCAAAACATTGCCATCCAAGCGTATCGACCTTGGACGAATTCCCGGGCGTTTTAGGCCAGTATCGAGCGCAAGAAGTATGATTACTACATGCTTTTCCTGTGGTTGTAAAATATGAACCATTCTTCAAATCAGAAAAAGGCATAGTTACGCTGCCTACAGTTACACTGTAATTCACATCCTTAGTTGAACTAATGTCGTATAAACGGCTTTCAAATTCGCTCCTTGGTTCAATTACACTTGTATCAAGATACAGCAATTGATATGGGTCATACAATTGATCCTCAAAACAGCTTGTATCTTCAAAATCTTCTTGCTCAGAGTCGGGTAGAAAAGCCAATACATCGTTCGCGTACAGGTAAAACGCCAATACATCTCCGTTTGTGTATATTGGCGATTCGTTTCCAGATCGGATATCCACGGCATATATGTTGCCGCTCGTTGAATAGTAAACTATATCGCCGCACATCGAGAAACTGTCTATTTGCTCATCTATTTCAGCCAGCATTATGATTTCTTTTGTTGGAATGGAATACTTCAAAAGCCCTACGTATCCTTCTTCTTGTACTGCGACAATCAGTTCTTCTCCATTGATAGCGATTGCCTTCGCATTTTTAATGTCAGTAGCTATCAACGTATTCTCTTGCCAGTCTTTAAGCGCGACAACGCCATCATCTAGGATGACATAGCTTTCTTCACCGTAATCGGCAATACAGGCACTATTCAATATTTGTCTATTTTCTATTCCCCCAGCTTCAACGGCAAACACAGATAGCGGTAGTAAACCTACCGCAAGCGAAAGAGATAGTACCCACGCGAGTATCCAGCGTATTTTTAGTTTAAGCATTTTTAGTCCTCCATTTTATTTTGAATTGAAAATTAGCGTTCCAGTAGTCCATGGCAAATCAGTGACGATTTTGCTCTTGTTGATAGTTTATACGTTGACAGCGGATATTAAGGTCAAGCTTTTTGTTATTTACAGACATCAGCCGATAGATACTAGTCCTGTGTCTGAACCATATATGACATGTCATCCTTCCTACAATGCGTGGTACTTTCGATAGTTGATAACGCTTGTCTAATTCATTGACTATCACTATCAAAAAGTGTATTATTTTGTAGTCCCTTATTTTTTTGAATCATATTATTTTCGCCCAGAAATGTCAACTAATTTTATTCTTATTATCAAAGTTTGTTAAATATATACACAAATTATCGAAAATAGGCTCTTATTTGGATGAATCCGTAGCAAGAAGGGCAACTATAAAAAAATACATCTTTTGATAGTTTCTTATTTCCTACAGCCTCTAAATATGGTAATTTCTTTGAACTTCTGTGTTAGTTTATCAAGTTTCTGTTTGACTACTCATATCCAGTTGTTAAGACATGTTTCCTGTTTATTGATAGAGATCATAAATCAAGTTCTAAATCTGTAAATATAAAAATTATCATATGCCCCACTCTAAGCAAACATGGTTTATAGCCAAGTAAATAGCTTGTAAAGATTGCTATTGCTACAAAAACGAGACCACCCTGATTCTCACTGCAGTCTTATAAAATAGGCGGATAATAGTACTGTATTATTCGCCTAATGTTCAGGTCTAGTAAACTATTGAAAGCAATAGCGAGAGACTTTAGCGCTTTAAACGGCAATTGTGCCATTTTGGCACAACACCCCTTTAAAACGCTAAATCGTCGTGGATAACAATCAGCCACAAGCTGCAGTCAATACAAGTGGGAATTATCCCGTCATTCGTTACTTTTTCCCCTAGACAGATCGGGCGGCTTTAAATTTTTACTCGACAAATCGTGTCGCGTATATTATTATGTTGCCGTTGTCAACCATTACACGTTGGCTACAGTTTTGAAAGTGAGGTTATATAGCTATGAAACTGGTTTATGAGGGTAAAACAAAGACGGTCTACGACCTTGAGGACGGCTACTATATGTTGAAGTTCAAGGATGACGTCACCGGTACGGATGGCGTGTTTGATCCGGGCGCCAACACAGTCGGACTGTCTATAGAGGGAATTGGCCGGGACAACCTGCGGCTAACTGAATTCTTCTATAAAGCAATAAACGAGGCTGGGTTTCCTACTCATTTTGTCAGCGCCGATATTGAAAAAGCAGAGATGATCGTACTTCCGGCACAATGCATTGGCGACGGTCTGGAGGTAATTTGCCGTTACCGCGCCGTCGGCAGCTTCCTGCGCCGATATGGCGGATACGTACAAAATGGTCAAGAACTCGACGCGTTAGTCGAAATTACGCTAAAAGACGACGAACGCGGGGATCCGCCCATATCGCGAGACGCGCTTGAAATGCTTGGCATCATGGATGGAGAGCAATACGATTCGCTCAAGACGCTTACAAAAATGATCTCAGGTTTAGTCAAGGATATTCTGGCATCCAAGGGTATGGAACTTTACGACATCAAGCTGGAATTTGGGCGAGTCGAAGATAGTATCGTCCTCATCGACGAAATATCCGGAGGCAACATGCGCGCATACAAAGACGGCCAGATCGTCGATCCTCTTGATCTGGTTGGTTTACTGGAGCTGGTCTAAGTGCCTTAATTGGGTAAAACTATGTTTAGGAAATCCGCAAAAAAGAAATCGCAGTGAATGTATGATACCGTCATTATTTTGAATTGATATCTGGTTTATACTTTGCCTCTTCTCGACGTCATTATGTTGTCTGCGAGTTTTATGTTTTTCAATAAAGAGCTGTACATTAACATAGACTTGTTTTGTTTATGGTCTGGTCGTATCAATATTAGTTGATAAGGGAATTATTTATCGTTTTTATCAAAAATCGTATTATCAAAAATAGCATTTGTAAAATCTGTATTTTTTAGCACAGCACCTGTAAAATCGGCCCCTGTCAGATTTGCTCCGTTAAAATCTGCTCCGGTCAGGTTGGCATATCGGAAGTTTGTTGGCAGAAACCCAACAAAATCCCATTCGCCTTCATGTAATACACCAACTTTCGTTTTTGCGTTTCTGAAGCTTGCGTTCTTCAACGTTGTATTTGAAAAATCAGCCTCATAGATTAAGCAATGATCAAATATGCCACTGTCCATATTTGCATTACGAAATATTGTTCCAATTAATGACGAACCCTCAAAATTAGTACCGTATAGATTTGAACTATTGAACCGAGCGAAGCGGAAATCTGTAAACATAAAAACTCTTCCTGAAAAATCAAGGTTAGAATAATCGCCAAAAGTATATGTACTGTAAAGCCGTTTACTAAACCAAGCAGATAACACTTTTGCGTCTTTGTTTTTTCTTTCCTCATAAACTGTTTCAGTTTTAGCCATATAGTCACCCACATTAATGGCAAATCTTTCCTCCTTGCCAATATTTGTAAGCAAGCAATTATCAGCACACTCTGCAATCGCATGTCTGATTATTACTGCAAGATATGAAAAAAAATCTGGAAGCGTATTAAGCATGAATGATGTGACATCATACCACGACACTTTACCCAGATACCGTCTCTTCAAATTAAGCAGATCATCCCAGAGTTTATCAAAATAAGAAAATAAAAATGATACATCATATTTAGCAATGCAACTTTGGGACTTATCCAGATAGCTCTTGTTGTTAAATACAAAGATTTCCGCTACATATTGGCGGTTTATGAAGTTTGTATACAACATTATATATTCTAGATATGATATTGATGGTAATGAAGATTTATCCTGACATTCTTGAATCTTAGCGATGATATCCTGAAAATGCCTTGTAAAGTCAGCAAACCAAATGTTTTTGTTTTCTATAAAAAGCTGTTCTGTTTTCAATAAATACTCGTTTCGCTTAATTTTAGCGCGAGTTACTAAGTCTTCTTTCATTTTAGAAATATCCACCTTAAGAGAACCAAAAAAGCAAACAGCAACAAAGAGGCTTGAGCTAAGAGCCTTCATTCACATAAGAATTCTGTTTTCTTTAGTATAAATCACGCTTTTATTCTGTAATTATTTTAAGTATTTGACTGTCAATTTCTTGTGCCAAATTGACTATCGATATGTTGTCATAACCATTGATTTCAACAAAGACATTTCCTCTGATAAATACTAAACTATCAGAGCTTCCAATACCTAAATCGCCCACATTGATACCAGTTGTAGATATAGGTAAAACAGTATCAGATGCGCAAAACTCTAAATAATTAAGTACTGTCGCATGAGCTTGTTGCTTTGTTTCGTAGAGATATATGTTCACATAAGCATCGTAGTCGCCTAAATTAGGATTTTCTTTGTGCCGATAATTCGCGCTAGCTATAGTGTCGTTTATGCCTTGTTCAACAAGTTTAAAATCAGCATATTCATCCGCATAGATAAACTGTTTGCATGCTCTCGGGTAATCACATACATTATCAAGAATCACTTCAACATTTTTCTTACCACTTGATTTATCAATTCCCTTTAGATTATCAGAGTTTTGCTGCAAGTATTCGCGCAGATCGTACAAATTCACTTCGTCTCCCCCGTCCATTTGTGTATTACTAGAAACATCTACTTGATCAATTTGAACTTTCCCAGGGTCGATATTACTTGTTGAGCAGCTGACAACAAATAACAATAGTAATAGTAGTAATCCCAATGATCTCATTGTCAACATAGCTTTATCCCCTTTCTGATAACGATACCGTGGTTCTTCACAAGAGTTGTGTATAGGCTTGTGCGTCGCTTACTCAGAGTATATAAATGCGCTGTCTTCATAGGTTTTCGAAACTACCGTGCGCTCGTTTGTTTTGTTACATATATAACTTCTGTAAATAACCAATGCCGTTTTCTATTTTTCAACCTCTATCCAACGAATCAATTGTTCTTCGACCAGAAGGATTGTAATAACCATAACCTGTAACACTTGACGTGTTCAGATTATCCTTCGTGTTTAAAACTAACAATTCACTGTAAAATTCGCTAGTCACTTTTGTTAGTGAATCAGAATACATGTCTTTCTCAGCAAATTGTAGGTTTGTGCATTTTTTCGCCACTCCATTTTTTGCGCCCACAAATAGGTGAGGACGATTATATATATAGTCGAGTATTTGATCGTCAGGCAATTGTTCTATGCTCCTCTTTCCTAAAAACACATACCATCCCTGTCTGACTTCATTGATGCTTATTTGCCCATCTTTGTCAGTAATATATTCGCCTATGATATCATAACGGCCTGCTTCAATAACAAAACATACTATTAGTTCTACTCCTGGTAAAGTTTTTCCTTTATTATCTTTATAAACATATAGCAACCTGTACCTTTGGAGCGCGTTTTCATCAACTCTAAGGCAAGCATCAAATATTCTATCTTTATATGAATCAGTTGAAAATGCTTTATTAAAAGCGATTTCGTGAAAACCGTATCCGCCGCTTACAGCTCCATCTCTTTTGGGTGATAAAAGGAGATCTCCTCGCTTATCACGCGGAAACGGGTACTGCCACATAGAGCCGCCAATGGAGATAACCTTATTACACCTAGTACCACGCATAAACCTAATTTGGTATAGATCCGCCCCTAAAAGATTCGCGAATGTGCTTACAATAGCCGCAGTATCAACACAGTTCGCAAGATGGCTCTTCATAAATATCTTTGTAGCATGTTTAATGAAAGAATTGCATTTAAAATCACCCGTATCAACGTTCGTAAATTTAGAACTCCCACCCCCTTCGTGATCATAAGCTAATTTACATGACGAAAAAACATAATTTGTGATGCTTTCTGAAATAGTGACGAAATCTGACACACCTTTTACTTTCCATTTCAGTAACATTGCCAAGGCGTTTTCCCAGGGGTTTTGATAATCATCTCTTTTGCTAATATCCCAAGGTTTGTTTGGCAAGCCAGGCAAACGATATATAGTAATTATCCGCTCATCAATTTGGCTTAACGATAAAAGCCTTAACCTTCGAACTTGGCTATCAAAACCTTTGAAGGTATCTGGTATTTTAAATTCAATCACGTTGTAGCCATCCTTAACTGTAACATCTTGACTTATAAGAGTATTTTCATATTCTAGATTAGCTATGATAAGTGCAGAATCCATATTAACTAAACGATACTTCGCTAGTATTTTTAGCCACCCGCCAGCAGTTACACAAACCGGTTGCATGCGATTACAATCGTAGTATCCTTGTTTTTTATATACATCTGTTTCTGGTTGATTTGAGATTTTATACATTTCTTTGATATTCTTTCTTAATGGAACGTTTCCCATACAATAAACGGATACAAGAAAACAACTCATATCAACACGAGGTTGTGAATCTGGAGCTCTTCTAGGAGCCACTTCAATATATTTTGCTTTGTCCGTCGTACTGCCCATCATTAGCCTCCGAACTGTTTGATTATTCCTGAAACTAGCTCATCAGATCTACCCTATAAACAAAACACATTTTACAAGACGCGCAGCCCATTTGGCGTCATCCTAGTAATTCAGAAAATGAATCAATTCAGATAATTTAGTCAGAAGTCGAAGCCTTAAAAATCGATTTTAGCATGACGATATGAATAAATCAATCAGAATATAATATACTGATACTGAAAGATTCTTTCCTGGTTAGAAAAGTTCGTAACAGTTCGGGGGGTATCCAAAAACTCGCAATGGTTACAGGCTTCGCACACAAGTTTTGGCTAATTTTACAAGTTTTTACCGATGTGTTAGTGCGCTGCTTTTAACCGGCCTGTGTTTTTGGATACCTGCTGAAACTGTAACAGAAGTTCCCCTTATTTCCCTACGTGTACTGGACGCGCTCGATTATCTCTTGCTGTAGGTCAGGCGGAAGTTCGGTGAAAAACGCCGAATATCCCGCGACGCAGGCGAGCAAGTTGCGATACATTTCCGGTTGCTCTTGCGCCGCCAGCATATCATCATTGTTGATCACGTTGAACTGCGCATGAATTATGCGCAGTTTTACGAAGTCGCGCAGCAAGCCCACGAACCTGTTTATGCCGTCTTCTGTATAAAAAAGACTGGGGGAGAACTTCATGTTGAGTAGCGCCCCGTTGCTACTCGACTCGGGCCTAATGTGGGCAGCGGATCTTAAAACAGCAGCCGGTTCGTCGGCGTCCCGATTGCGCGTCGGCGATATCCCTCCGTCGGCCAAAGGCTGGCCTGCCTTGCGCCCATCCGGAGTGGCGCCTACGTTTGCCCCCATTGGAATATGGGCGGTCACAGTATGCAGCCCCATATGGTACCGGCCGCCGCGGACATTCGTATACCGGTATAGCTTTTCGCTAAATAACGTCGCCCATTTATTCGCGAGTTCGTCCACCCATTCGACATCAGCTCCATACTTAGGCGCACTATCGACAATAAGCAGCCTCATAGGCTCAGCGTCTTTGTAGTTTGAGAGCAATGCGTTGTACAGATCGGTTCTGTCTACAATTTTTTCGTCGTATACGAGTGTTTTAAGCGCGGCGAGGCTGTCGGCTAAATTCGCGCATTGAACAGCTTGTATCCCTGATAGGTTATAGAACGCGCCGCCTGCGGTCACGTCCAATCCACGCTCCATGCAGTCGTCGACGACGCTTGATAGAAATGGGGACGGCAGTAGTTCAGCGTGCGTTTTATCGACGATTTCGCAACAGTGGATCATCCGCCCTAAAAAGAAATCAATTTGGGCTTCCAAGGCTCGCTCGACATCATCGAATGTTTCATGATCCAAAAGCGTCCCGGTTTGCGCGCCCAACCGCTCTCCCGTTAACAAACAGCGCCCGTCGTTGAGCGCCAGTTCTAGCGCCTTGACGATATTGAACATAGCAGCGCTTCCCCAACCCAGGCTATTGCCCATGCTGGTGAGTTCGACGCAACCTACTATGGCATAGTTGCGCGCGTCGGCAGGAGAGATGCTCACGCTCCTGAGAGCCGGAATTACGGCCTCATCGTTGAAGACCTGCGGCATTCCGCTGCCTTTTCCGATGACTTGAGCACAACGCGTAAGAAAGCGTTCAGGCGACTTGTCGTGAAGCCTTGCCGACAGATTAGGCTGAGGCAACCGGAGATGCTCATGCGCTCTTAGCATTATATAAGACAAATCGTTTAGCGCATCGTTTCCGTCTGAATCCTGCCCGCCTAAAGCGACATTGAAACCGATCGGAAATCCAGCAAAATACCTTGCGCTCGAAGAACTTCGCATATAGACTATTTGGTTAAATTTGAGAAACAGGCACTCCACGAGTTCTAGGGCGTATTCTGGGGTCAGGCGACCCGCTCGTATGTCCCCCAGATAGTATGGGTACAGGTACTGATCCATCCTGCCTGGTGAAAATGAAGACGCGTTGGATTCCAGATGCAGTATAACATACAAGAACCATACCGACTGAAGCGCCTCATGAAACGTCTCGGGCGGCTGGCTCGATATCTTATCACAAATGCGGGCGATTTCCAGCAGTTCACCTGGGTTGACGGCGCAGTTAGCCATTTCCCGAGCTACGCCGGAGTATCGTTTCATAAAAAGGCATGCGCCATCCAGCGTTATTGCTATTGCGTCATAGAAATCCGCTTTACTCAGGATTTCTATTTCTTTTGCGTAAGCAATATCCCGCAGCCCGGCAGGCCCAAATTTCAGCCATCCGGCGGTATTGGGGGAAATGTGGCCCTGAGAATGGTCCGTCTGGTTGATTTTAGCTACCATATCAATAGCAGCCATTTCCGTGCCTATAACTTCATCCAATATATCTTCAAGGGTTTGGCCTTTCCAAAATGGTAGGATTTCCCTTCTGAATTCCTTTTTGTCCTCGCGTCTTATCCTAAATCTGTCCTGAAGTCGGGTAGGTAGGGTTTCCAGCTCATCGTCCACCCAGCGCAAGCCGGATTCAGGGGATATAACACCTGCCCGCGCGCTCCCGGTTCTGTTCCCAACAATAAGCTCGCCTGGGGTTATCCTTATATCCACCCCCGCAAGTGACTCGGCCAAGGCTACCGAACGCTGTAAATTTCTTGGCAACGAAGGGTTGGACTTGTATACGCTGGTAACGATGCGCGCCTGCTCCAGAGAAGCGAAACGTTCTTCCGCAAACATCGCTTCTTTGAGTTTGATGATTCGTTGGCTTTGCTTGAGCGAATCGATCTGCTCGTTAGCCAAATATGCCACCTCCACAGATTTTTGAATGATAGGTATCAAAAACATGGAATATAATTCAGTATATTCGCCCAATAATATCATTCTTTGGTAAAAATAGCAATGAGTTTTTATCAGAATCCTTTCAGATTTATGCGCATTAGCGTGCATTAATGTTACTGTTAAACATATCAGTTCCTATTGCGCTATTGTTGCTAATCTGCTACAATGAGTTAATTCTATTTTAAGGAGGCCGCTAATAAATGAAACATTCACAGAGAATTAACAAAAGAATGATCAGTCTGCTTGTAACGCTATGTCTTTTGATCCCAGTGTTGCTTGCAGGCCCCGCTACGCTTGCCGCTGCGGCGCCGGTACCGGCTGTCGGCAACGAGTATTTTCAGCANAACCTGGAAATATTCCCGGATTTGTACGACCCGGATACCAACAAGACAAGGCCAATATTCTCAAACGCCAACAACGCGAANTCTGTTATAGTCGAACAGGTTTGGGTAGAAGCCCCNATCGACACCGACTATGACGGCCAGAGGGATCTATTGCAGCTTCAAATCAGAAGGCCGATAGAGACCGAAACGCTCGGCTTGAAAGTGCCGGTACTCGCAACTGTCACACCGTACCAGACCACTGCGGGAGCCGCGCTCCTCCAGGCCTTCAGCGGCAGGACGTACGACGGTTTCGCCCCTCAAGGCCTGACGCCGCAAAGGGATACCTCCAACAGGTTCAGCCACTTGAGATACCCCGACGGAAACATCGTCTGGGGACCCGAGGGAGATATGAGCTATGAGGCTCTCCGCGCCGTGACTGACGAAGTCGTCGGAGTCGGGCCGAACGCCATCATCGCAAGGCATAGGCAACTCGTGGAGTACGACATGCTTGACCGCGAAGCTGACGACTACACCGAATGGCACTATGATAACTTCCCATGGCTCCCGCCTGCAAGGACCCCACAAGGTTCTCAGCTGAGAGGCGAGCAGTTGGCGGTCACCACATCGTTTGGGGAAACATTTTTCACTCCATTTCTCACAAATGGATACGCTGTGTGCCGTTTCTATATCATCGGCGCCAACCATAGCGAAGGCATACTTCAATACGGCGGTTACGCGGAAAGCCTTGCCGCCGCGTCAATGGTAGACTGGCTCAACGGCAGGGTCAAGGCATACTCTGATCCTTCGGGAACTATTGAAGTCGAGGCGTATTGGGCGACAGGCGACGTCGCGATGGGCGGCACGTCCTACAACGGGACGCTCCCCATGGCGGCTGGTGTCACAGGCGTCGAAGGTTTGAGGACGATAATCCCAATAGCCCCAGTCACCAGCGCTTATGACTACTATCTGGCCAATTCGATGTTT
The DNA here is from genome assembly GCA_009776445.1 of Oscillospiraceae bacterium. Lineage (GTDB taxonomy): Bacteria > Bacillota > Clostridia > Oscillospirales > Oscillospiraceae > WRMH01. The sequence goes on from WRNV01000010.1 coordinate 11,100, forward strand.
TACGCGCCCGGCGGATATCTGGGCGAAGAAATCACAAACATAATTTTGTACTGTTTTGGGAGGGGCATTGCCGGATCATCAGGCACTAACGGCACTCCCTCCGGGCGAACGTTCCCGAATATGATAGTCTGGAACCACTTCTGGGATTATATGAAGTACAATCTCTACGAGCAGGATACAGACCAGGGCGATTACAGCCCATATTACGACGAAAGGAATATCGTTTCGTTCGGCGACGATATGCGCAAAGATTTAGCCGTCATTATGTTGCACGGGTTTTACGACAATAACGTCAGGTTCAAGCAAACCGCCATGTACAATGAAATGCTCAAATATTACGGCATCGAAGTTGTTAAAGGCTCGTTTAGCCGGAATACTCACTCCGCCGCCGCTCTCACCTCCGACGGTGCGCTGATTGCCGAAAACATGCACGAATGGATAGACCACTTCCTGTATGGCATAGATAACGGCGTCGTCGACAAACTTCCTAACTACTCTGTGCAAAACACCTTTAATAGCACGTGGACGTATTACGACCAGTGGCCGTTGGGTCAGTATAAGAAGTTTTATCCCACCGGCGGAAGGGTCGGACAACTGACGACTACCCCACCGGAAACAAACGCCAGCCTATCCTTCAAAGACGTCTTCCAGCTTGGATTGACGCGCCCAGTGCAGGCCACGCCTCAAGCGAACGTTTATATTCCAAACTTTGCCGAAAATGCTGCGCTGCACGCTGGGCAAGGCACCGTAATGGCAGGAACACAGTTTACCAGGTGGAAGAATTATATTACTGGAGGCAACGATAGCACGTCAGGTTGGGCAGGCGGCGGCGTAAACATGAACGCGCCAACAAGTGTAACGGCTAACTGGACGCGGGAACTGCAAGACCGTTTGTTATTCATCATGGACGTCCCTGAAGAGATGACAATCAGCGGAGTTATAAAGATGACAGCGAATGTAGCCGCCGATAAAAACTATGGCGCTCTGTCCGCTATGGTCCTTGACATCGGATCGACGGCGCGTACCACGACCTCTTCGAGTACCAGCGGTGGAAGGTCGATCAGGCTGGCTAACGGAAGCAGCCAAACGCTAAGTACCAACACTACAACCACAAATCCATTCGCGATCGTTTCACGCGGTTCGGTCGATATACGCAACCCGAACCCCGACGGCAAGATTTGGCCCGAAGTTCCTGGGATGGAATTTGCCAACACCTTCGGCGGCAACTGGAATCCGAACTATCTCTACCAGTCTGTGGAGATAAAACCCGAGCAATTCCACTCATACACCTGGGAGCTTGACGTTATGGAGTATACAATCCGCGCAGGACACAAGCTTGGCGTTATCATCTACGGCTCAGACCCTGAGTACACATATCTCCCGCCAAACGCGAACGCGGTGACAGAGTTCACGGTAGACATCGGGCCGGAAACATATCTGTCGCTCCCAATAGCAAGATATATCGATGTATCGGCAACTAAAGGCGGAACGATCGCAAAGGGTGCAAGCGGTATCTACAACAAGGGAGCTGTTTTAGAAATCGAAGCTGTCCCCAGCTTTGGGTACAGATTCACAGGTTGGACGTCCACAGTCGGCGATCTCGATGACGCGGACAGCCTAGCCACCACGTACATTGTGTCGGATAGTGGAACGGCTATAACGGCCAATTTTGAGGTAATTCCGATCGAAATACTAACCATTGAAGCTCCGGCGCAAGTGACGATCCCGCGTGGCGGGAGGTATACCTTTGACTTGACAATAACACCAGCAGACGCGCTCCCCGACGGGATCAAGTGGTCGGTTGCCAACGAGATGTTTGCCATGATAAATGACGACGGGGTTGTCATTGCTAAAAACATAACAGGCACAACGTTTATCACAGTGACAGCACCAAACGGCGTTTCCACAGTTATTATACTTAGGGTCGTGTAAGACGCTTTTGCTTAACCTGAAAAGGAATAGCCGCATTATTTGACAGCTAAATGAAAACACGGTTACTGTTCGCGGCGCGTCCGCGAACAGTAACCGAATGTAAAGGAGCTTACGTGGCGATGAAAAGAAAACTAGCGATTGGAATAGTTGTTATTGCTGTAGCCGCGTTTGTCGGAGGGACGGGCATACTCGCGTTTGCTGAATTAGGGACGCAGGACGATCCACTCATAACGCTCAGCTATCTTACTGAAGTGTTCAAAAAACAGGTAATGGACGACACAAAAAAAGCCGAGCAGGAATTAGCTCAAAAGCTCGAATCGCGTATCTCCGAACTTGAGGCCGAGCTAGAAACCAGACCGAGCGCGCCCACCCCGATTCCGGGCGGCACGGATGTTTTTTCCGTCGTCACATTGAACAATGGACAGTCGCTGACATGTTCCGTCGGCACCGAAATAATGTTACGAATCGGTACAGCTACCGGTTTTGGTAGCGCGCCGGCTCTTGTGGACTATACTGACGGCGCGACGCTGTCGTCGGGGACGGCGCTAGTGACAAATCACATGTATCTTGTGACAATAGAAGGCAACGGCGCGCGAGCGACCGCAGGCACAGTCAGAATCCTGGTTCGTGGAAATTATAAAATCACGTAGTATACATTTGCAGCTGTGAACAAAAAAGTTGTGCAATATTGCGCAACTTTTTCATTCACAGCTACCTATTACCTGGGTATTGCTACTTGTCGCTTTTCCCATATTCTTCGTCAAGTTTCCGCCGCAGTCGTTTCTTGCTGCCGCGAAACACAAACAGCACGATAACCAGCGCCAGAATCGCGGCGCAAGCGCAAGCGATCCCACCATAAAACATCATGCTGCCCGTAGTCCATTCCATGTATTACCCCTCCTCTTTGTTTTCCAGCCAACCGTTATCGCGCAACTCGGTAATCAGGTTTCCCAGCATCAGCATCTCGACGTCGTCCCCAGCGCTTCCGGGGCGGGCGTCGTAGAGTTCCCGCGCCATGAGATACCACTTGTATGTCTCGGCATAGTTGCGCTTTTCATTGGGAATAACGCTTTGTTCTTCAAGCGCCAGATACGCAAGTCGCAATGGGGCTCGGTATTCGCCTTCATAGTTTGTAAGCATTTCGGTATAAGCTGCCCGTGCGCTGGGGAAATCTCCGAGTTCCTGGTACAAAATGCCTATATTCAACAATATCCGCATGGAAACCAACCCTTTTCCCCGGACATCCTCAAATAGCGCGACAGCTTGCTCCATATAAGCCCTGGCCTCTGGCCCGCCGTCCCGCGCGGCTCGCGTGTAAGCGTCGGCCAACTGCTCGGCTATTATAAGTTGCTCCGGAAACTCGCGCCTCGCGTCAAGAAGCAACTCTATCTCTTCGTCGATGCGGTCTGGCAATCGCTTATACGCGTTGGCGCTCATCAGATATACGCGCTGGCGCGTTTGGCTGTTATCGATTATCTCAAGCGCCTTCCGAAACCACTCCACCGCCTCAGCGTCGTCGGTCTTGGCATAAGCGATCTCGCCACGCAGCAGGTATATTGAATCGTCGCCCGCTTGCAAATTCTGGAGTTCGTCCAAAACATCCTCCGCCTCCTCTACTCTCCCCAACCTCGCCAGAGCGATAGCGTAACCCCGCGTATAATCTAAATTAAATTTACTGTACTCAAGGGCTATATTATAATACTGAGCCGCGTTCGCGAAGTCCTCCTTCTCAAAAAAGCACTCGGCTAGTATAAAGTAAATATCCCCTAGCAAGCCGCTTTCTTCCTCAAGCACATCATAAGACGCCCACAATGCTATGAAACCACGTATAAAGGCGGCGCAATCCTCATATCGCCCATCGTCAAAAAGCACTTTTGCCCATGCGTGATAAGCCGCCACCTTTTCTGGAAACAGCGCGACCGCTTCATTGTACGCGCGTTCACTGCCGCCGCCATCCGCCCCCTCCTGACTAGCCACGCGACTTATGTCAAATACGAGCTCAGAATATTTAGAAGCCTTTTCGTCGCCCATGCGCAAAAAACCAAGCGCAGCGATAGCGCCGGACGCTGCAATCAAAATGGCAAGAAAAGTAACGGTCAAGGCTTGCGTTAATCGCTGGCGTTTCCAGCGGCGGTCATTCGTGTGTATACCATCAACCGCCTGCGACAGTTGTGCCGCCGTCTGAAAACGTTGCGCTGGGTCGCGCCTCATGCATTTTTCAACGACATAGACGACGCCCTCGCTCAATTTGACGCCAAAACCCGTTAGCGGCTTAATATTGCTGGTAGATATGGCTGGTTTCTCACCCGTGAGTAAATGGTATAGCGTGGCTCCTAAGCTGTAGATGTCTGAGCGTGCGTCCAACCGGATATCCGGACCGCGCCATGATTCAACGGGAAGCGGCACCACTGATGGATCATAGCTAAGCCGCTCGGTTTGCCCATAGCCCTCACCCTCATTGCCGTATAACATCTCTGTCACGCCACCGGACGACGCGGTCGCTCGTCTTTCCGCGTCTATTAGTTCCGTTCCATTCCGGGCTGACGTCGCCGGTACGTTTGAGTATGCCTCCCTGTTAATAAGTTCAGTCCCATTTTGCGTAGACGGTGGTTGAAATGGCAAGTATGGCTCGGTCGCCGTCGGCCGTGGCGCGTACGGTTCAGCCGGCTGCAGCGGTACATGCTGTTCGACCGCCGACACTGCAAGCCCGCCATATTGCTCTGGCGAGGCATACCCAGGGCTTCGCCCCAACGCTTGCGCCGCGCCCTCATGAAGAACCAGCGAAACATTAAAGTCGATCAGGCAGATGTCGCCATTTTCAGTAAGCATGATATTTGCCGGCTTGATATCACTATGCAGTACCGGTGGCGTCTGCCCATGCAGATACACAAGCGCCGAACATAACTGCCGTGCCCAATGGATCACCTGCTGTTGTGGAAACCGCCGCCCTTCTTTTAGCAAATCTTCTAAACTGTGGCCGGGAATGAACTCCATTACTGTGTAGATTTCTCTTATACTACCATCGTAATCATGTTCCGTAATGAAATCATAAATCTGCGGCAGATAGCTATGCCTCAGGTTTTTTAATATATCGACCTCGATCCGCTGTACTCGTGGGTCAAATTTACCCTCACCCTTAATTTGCTTCAGAACGACCGGTTTTTGCAATCGGGAGTGCCATGCCTTATACACAACGCCGCCGCCGCCGGAACCCAGGACGGACTGGATTTGGTATGTAGGGTCTGATAGGGCCGGGAATGCGCGGTCCTGCTCTGACATATGCCGTCACCTCGTTTTTATGAATTTTGCGCTCCTGCTTGCTCTGCGGCGGACTGTTCGTACTTAATGACAGCCGCTTGGAACCAATCCGGCAAAATCAAACAGCTTGAGAAAAGCACCCCATACATCCTATGGGCGATTGGCGGGGGATGCGTGAGCCTCCTGTCCGGTTGGCGCTGGGTTTGCCCACTGCCGCCCAGCGTCGACCGTTCCGCCCGCGCGTAAACATCCAGAACCTCGATCAAAACTTGCTCAAATTTCATTGCGGATAGGCGCAGGCCCTCAACAGCTTCACATTCGGCAGTAATTTGCGACCTTAAAGCTCCCAGGGGTTTTGGCAAATCGGAAAGGATTCCGCAAAGCTGCTCACGAGCCTCATCTAAACCGTCTGCGATCAACCTGAGCGCGTCCCCTGCTTCAACCAAGGGACCTGAAGTAATATCATACCGAGCCATAACACTTTTACCTATAAAACGGAGAAGGCGGGAGAGCGCAGCATTCCCGCCTATTCACCAATGACTTGTTCAAACGCCGAATATGTCAGTCCGCAACCCGGAGGCCACTTCCTTTAGCCTATCTTCGACTTTCGTATATTGCTCGATGACGACTTCCAGATCGTGGATATACTCTTCTACTATGCGCAGCGCTTCCTCAATCTGCCTGTAAAACTGAAGGAATTTCTGCAACAAGGCTGCTGAACTGGGGCTGATCCAACTAACTGTGGCTAACGCTACCATAATTTCCCTGATCCTCTGCATGAGGTTGATGAGGGTTTGGCGCTTGTTTTTAAACGAATCTAATTTGCGGGCGACGATACCGACGTCTACCTTTAACACTGCTGTCATTGCCATAATAATTATCTCCTTTTCAATAAATTAGTTTTTATTAACTTTTTTTGACTCGCCAGCCCGCTGCTAGCTGCTCTGCCGCTTGGTGTTCGACTTCATTTCGTCTTGCACCGCAGCTTCGGTTCGGTCGTAATCGTCCGCGCTTTCTCTTACTGCTCCAACATAGTCGTTGATGACTTTGTACAGATCGTTGAAGCGAGGCTCGTCATTCTTCAGCCGTGAGTTGAACGATTGATTGGCGTCGCCGCTCCAAGTGCTGTCAAGGTCCCTACCGTCGGCGAACATTTCCTGCTGCAGGGTGTTGTACTGCCCGGCCAACTGCTCGACTTCTTCCGCGTCACCGCGCATTTTCTGGGTACTGGTTTCGATAGTGATAGACATGGTTTGTTATTCCTCCTTAAATTTGATTTATGTCAATTATATAGCTGAGACAAGACAGGCTACATAATCGCATTCAGCGAGTAAGATGGGAAAGGTTGCTAATGGAAGATATTGCCAATTGCGCTCTGGGCGGCTTCTTCAGCCCGCTTTATATAATCTATCTTTGCCCGGAAAGCCGCCGCGTCCTCGCGGATCTTTTTTGCTTCCTCTTCCAGTTTTTCGCCCAGCGCCTCCAGTTTTTTTATATAGGCGGAAGCCGTCTCCCCCTGCCAGGCACCGCGAACCCCGTCGATAATGCCTTCGAGCTTTTTCTTCTGTTCCACTATGCCTTCGGCGCACTGGGCCATGCCCGCTGCCTGGAGGTAAGCTTTTCTAAAATCAATTTCTAACATACGATCACCCGCCTAAATTCCAAATACGTCGGTTGGCAGCGCTTTGTGCAGGGAGTCCAGATTACGCTCTGTTGAATTATACTCCATTGCCGCTTTGTTGAGGTCGAGCGTGTACTCCTCTAATGCGCTCACGACATATCCTGTGGTTATGGCTCCCGAAAGGGCTTGTTGCGAACATAGCTTTTTCATGTTGCTGAAATATGCATCGGCGCTCTCGCCTTCCCAGCATTCCCCTTGTAGCCTGGATGATTGTTCCCTTATTGAGTCAAAACAATTTTTGATAATACTCGTTTGATTGCTGATAACTTGCGCGACTGCCGCCATTTTTGCGGTATCTATTTTTATTTCCGCTCCGGTAGGCATACCGTCACCCCCGTTCTTGCGCACCATACGCGCATTCGCTTTTTGCTAATTTCTTAGATTTTTAGATCGTCGACCAATTCTCTGGCCAGATCGTCCGCGTTGTCATATATGCCCGCCGCTTGCTTAAGCTTTTCGTTGTATTCGCGTAGCGCGCGCGTCAGCAACGCGAAGCTTTGAGTGTCAGCGGAATACTGGGAGAAGAATTGGGAACTGGCAGGACCGGACCATGTTGGTAATAACGTGTTTCGTAATGAGTCGTCGATGGCGCTTAGCGCGTTATCCACCAGTCTCAAGCTATCGTCTATGTTGAGCGCCGTTATGCCCAACCGGTCCGGGTCTACCTTTGTATGTACGAAATTCGGCATGTCCCTTACCCCCTTATGTTTCCAACTGTTGCGACATATCTTGCAAATACTGCTGGAAACGCATTTCTTCCTCGTCCTGGCAGCCCACAAAAAACACGCTCTCGATTTGCTCGTTATCGAACAGGAAACTGTGATCCGGGTTGATGTTGCCTTCAGGGAACAAGCAGGCGATGTAATCCCACACCCGATCTCCTTGGGTTTCCCTCTGCAAGCGACCATAGATCATGACCCGCTTCGTGCTTTCCTTGAGCAAAACTACCGAGCCAATAGGTAACAGCGCGTCCATATACGCTCAACTCCTTTCCTGAATGGCACCGCCGCTCAAAATAGCGGATGTGCCATATCCAATTCTGAACCGGTCGTCCGGTTTGCCCGGGTTTTTATTACTACCCATGCCGGCTTTGAGCGAAGCGCCCGAGAACATGATTGACAACGCTGACGCCAGCACGACATATTCGCCCTTTAGATTGCCGGAGAAGTTGCCGACGGTTTCCTTTGCGGTTACAACCGGCTCTTCTTTTTGCTCGGTGGGATCGCCGCCGGTTTTTCCCTTGCCGCCAAGCTTATTGCTAAGCCCCAACCCGGAAGCCGCCATAGAAGACACCGCCGCGACACCGATGACCGGAGCTGACAGCCCGGAACCTGTTTTCAATGCCGGCGCGGCGGAAGCGACGGCGGAGGTGTCTGGGACGGCTGCTTTAATTTCATAGGTTTTGTCCTGGAACGCGACCGGAGTATCAGTAGCGGGAGATTCCGCCGCCGGCTCCGCCTCATACACGGCGTCAGGCAGGGATTCGTCAAACTCGACGACCTCGGGTGGAACCCCCATATCCGGCGCAGCAGATCCAGACTCGCCACTTGCGCGTCTACCTGAAGAACCGCCTCCACCAGAAGACCTACTGAAACTATCAGAAGATCCTATATCGCTGTCTGAAGAATCGGTATCTCCGCTGGAATCATCGTTTAAAGTTTCTTCAAAATCGCTGGGTACTTCTGTATCGTCGAGCACCTCGGCATCTGCGTCCAAACTCTCGTCCAACCCTTCGACTGCCGCTTCAGCCCGCCCTGTTTCCGCTTCCACTTCGTCTTCTGCGCTGACGAAATCTTCTTCAGCAAGGGCTATGACGCCAGATCCTTCAACGACGTCCTCAGAACCCTCCACGCTGTCGGCTCCACCACCAGCGCCTATCTGACCCAGCTCGCCCTCCGACCCTTTTTTACCGCCATATCTTTTACCAAGCCTACCCAGTATGAACCCTAACCTCCATTTGCCGATGGGTATAAATCTCCTGTCTATTATTAATATAGGATATAGTATCCAGATTCTGCGCCAGTGTATCAGCGCCGGCCATTTTCCCCAGTTAGGCCTGATCCTCAAAATGTTGCTCCACAGGCGATATAGGCGGTATATCCCAAGTATCTTCAGCAGTTTTGGCGACATAGCGCGCAGTGACACTCCGCCTATAGTAGGCGCGTCGAGTTCCGTCAGGCGTTCATATGATAAACGTTCCGCGTTATAGTAGGCGTCGATGGCTTTGTTCAATTGAGCGGATGCCCGACTAACGTCCTCCGCGCGCTCCAGCACGGTCTTCGACCACACCGCCATCGCCGCCAAATCTTTCTCCAGGCCCTGCTGAGCATCTTTCGATATCCGTGAAAGCCTGTCCGAACAATCCTCCAGCGAATTGCGCATGTTCAAAAACTGTTCCGCTGTTTCCCGCGCTAAGTTGTAATCCATCATATACCGAGCCATTTGAATATCCTCCTTAGGTGTGCCTAGAATACCGCAACGATACGCTCTGTGGGTGCCTCCCTGACGAACAGCAGGTTTTTTGGCGTGAATGACACAAAAACCATAACCGTGCGCGCAGTATGTCCCTTTAACGCGACTGGGTGCCAAAACATGATTCCAGTGCGCAATCGATACATATCCCAGGTAATGACGCGCTAAAGCAAAAAGAGTTTATGGCCGCTTCTGACGCCCGCCTTTCGCAAGTTGCGGTTGTCGGGCAACCTGGACCGGGAAACCGGGGCGAATAGAGCCGCCCCTTCGTCAAATCCAATGCAGCCATTTTCGAAGGACCTTATCTCCTCGGTGATCTTTTCCTTAGCCGCGCCGACGGTAAGCTTATCGTCCAGCGTAAGCTCGTAAGTTTTCCCGTTGCCGGGGGTTATAACTTCGATAATTATTCTCATTGGGAATTCCTCCTATTCTTCTTCTTCTTCAACCGGCGTGATTTTCCAATACCCCTCTTTATATAGATACTTCTCGCATCTCAGAAAAACCCAAGGCGAACGTATATCCCATACATCCTCGCTCATTGACGCGCTGTCCGCCCGCGCTATTGCGTCGATCGCCATGCGGACGGCAGGTTCGATTTCCAGCTCGCCGCCCACGAGCTTTGCCAGCTTTTTCACAGGCAACTCGCTCAAATCGCAGGGGCTTGCACCCTGCAACGCTTCCGCCGCGAACCGCCTACCTCCCTCGGAATGGTCAGGAAATAACGACATCAAAGTAAAAATCTCATCAGCAGACAAAATGAATGAAATTTCCATAGCAAGCGGCTTACTCCCCAAACCATCAACCATAAATTGTTAATTGTTAACTGTTAATTGTCAATTGTTTCTCTACCGCGCTCCGCTGGGAGCGCGAGAATGGTATGCAAACGCCACCGACCAGCTTGAGTACCATATCGGCCCCGCGCAATTCCTCGATTTTGCGCACGTTTACCAAAAAGCTCCTGTGGCAGCGGACAAAGTTCGGCGGCAGTACGGAAGCCAGATTGTCTATGGAGTCGTAATATCCTATCTCCTGTCCGGTGGTATGGAGCACAACTTTTTTGTTGCATGCCTCGAAAAATAAAATATCCCGGAAAGGTATCCGGCGGGACGCCCCATCTGACTTAAAGATAAACGCGTCGTCCGTCTCGGTTCGCGCAAGGCGGTCCATTTCCTCTGCAATCTCGCCAAGCATATCACGCAGATGGACGCTCTGTACTGGGCGGAACAACACTCCGCTTGGCCGGATCTTGGGACGGAACATGGCAGTCAGGTTGCAGTTTCTATCAGCTACCAACAAGATGAAGACCGTCTCCCCGGCTTGGCGCGCTGACCGCGCAACGCGTGTTTCCAGTTCGCCGCAAACGTCAAAAGAGAGAAAACAAGCGTCGTTGCAAGGCGTACCTTCCCAGTCTCCAGAAAAAAGCGCTGCTTCTCGCTTGGCAAACATGTCCAGGCGTTCTTTCAGCAAGCATCCCCGGTGCAAGTCGGGGTCCCAGACAGCAAGAGTGATATCTTCAATCATAACTAATGTATGTAAGGCGGCGCGACTGTCAGAGAACACAACTTTGTGTCGCTTCCGACGTCGTTTGTTGCCTTGATAATGAATTGATAAGTGCCTGCTGGATTGTTTGGCCCTATTGTCAGAACGCCTGAGCTAGCGTTGATAGAAATGTCGCTCGGCATTGGGTAACGTTGTATGCGGCTGGATGTGGACTCCAGAGAATACGTAATTGGCGCGCTGCCGGGAACGCTGATGGTAGTACTGTAACTGACGCCGTATCCAACACTAAACGTAAAGCTGTTACTGGAACCAGCAAACGAGGGCGCCGTCTTTCGCTCTTTTACCGTCAAAACGCATTCCTGCGTAGCGGAGCCGTAAACGTTTTCTATATATATTGTGAAATAGTATCTCCCTTCTAGTGCTCTGGCGCTGAAACTCAGGATGCCTGTCGAACTGCCTATGGATACAAAAGCGCTCAACGGATATCTTCCTGTGGCCTGTAGTTCCCAACGTAATGGCGCAGCGCCCCCAGCCCGAATCTGTACGCTATAATCCGAATCGCCTTCTGTCATTTCAAACGCGTACCCGTGCCGTTCCCTGACGAAACCTGGCGGCTCCGGAATCGGCGTGGGCGTGGGCGTCGGTGTTGGTATTGGTGTTGGCGTAGGCGTTGGTGTGGGCGTAGGCGTTGGCGTTGGCGTAGGTGTGGGGGTTGGAGTCGGAGGCAGTGTGATTGTAGGTGTTGGTGTAGGCACTCGCGTTACCTCTGGCTCCGTAGGCGACGGTTTAGGCATTGGCGAAGGGGTTGGAGAAGGTCTGGGAGTTGGAGATGGAGTCGGCGCCGGTGACGGGCTCAATGCCGGGGTTGGCGTCACGGTTGGGATCGGCGATATTATCAGGATCGGCGATATTATCGGCATTAGCGATATTCTTGGAGATTGAATTGGGCTAGGCGTAGGCGTCGGCGCCAGCATCAGCGACGGATCTCGCAATAACCTGTCAGAAATGTCAAATCTATCGAAGATATCCCTCATCTGTGCGTGATTCGGCAACCGCGTATGCCCTTGGATTATCGTATCCTGTGCCGATTTCTCGTCGCCTAGCGCGATATACGTGTCATACAGCCCAATATAGGCGTCGGGGTTATCCGGGTATTTGATTATAATTTCCTTATACACGTCAACTGCCAAGTTAAGGAAGTCGCTATCGTCAGAGAGCAACCCGAAACCTTGCCGTAGCGCGGCTATCGCGTCGTCGGGCTTATCTAGCCCGATGTACGCCAGCGCCAAACCGATATATCCGCGGGGGTTCATTGGGTCGATTTCGATAACGCTTGAAAAATACACCGTCGCCCCCTCATAGTCCAGATCGAGTAGATACCGGTCTCCAAGAGCCAACAACTCCTCAAGCGGCATTGCCCGCTGCGCGACGCATCCTGTGGAAAACGCGAATACTAACGCAACTATAATTATCGCGGCTATAATACAAACACTTCTCATGATAGCATCCTCAACTCGGATAGTACCTCATAGCTAGTATAATACTCTTGCGAATCAAACCAGCGGCATCGCAACCGCAATGGTTTTCCCTCCCATAATGGTATGCCCATGCCCTGCGGGGTGTTTTTTCATCCGTTCAGACGCGGACATTTCAAAGTCGAATATACGCTGGCTGTCCACCTGCCCGCCGAGATGTACGCCTTCCTTCCATGACGCGAAACCCGTGTAGACAGGCCTCATCCCATGGGATGTTGTGTCGTCTCGCGTAATGGCGGCGATCAGAGTGATTTTGTGGTTATTACCCATTTTTACCACGCTCTCCATAAAAGAGTACATATCCCGTGTGTCGGAATATACTGTGGACAGAAAACCGCCGAAATCGTGGATAAGGATAATCATTTGCTTGTCTTCCGAAAGGGCCTGCGCGCTAAACTTGCGCCCGCCCGCCGCCTGGATTTTCTGGTTACGCCGCTTGAACTCGGGCACAAGCGTCTCGGAGAACCAATCGTATATTTGGTCGGCGGTGATAAGGCAGGTAAATCCATTCGACGAGGACCAGGAAGATAACTGCCCTCCCGTGTCTATTACGCAAACGTCGTAGCCACATATCGCCGATTCCAGCGCAAGAAGCTGCATAGCGTTGGTCTTGCCGGAACGTGCGCCGCCGGACACTATGTAGCAGAACATATCTTCGGGGCGGATCGCGACCAGCTGCGCCTCTTTCACATCATAGCCAAGCGGAAGCAGTCCGGAGCGCAACGCTTGCCGCGTTTCCGGATATCCAATGTAGGATTCGTACGACAAGTCCTCCGGGACCTGCGGGATACGCGGCGCCAATTCGCCTTCCCACTCGGACGCAATCTGTTTGAACCGTTCAGCGAGAGCGGCGTTTATCAGCGCGGTATCTTCCGCCTTCAAGCAAAGCGCGGTCTGGAATTCCAACGACCTCGGGTCTTTCTGGTTTTCGCTTTCCATTTTTATAAGGCCACGCCCGGGGCAGCCATCCTCGGCCGTGATTTCTCCGCGTACGCCCACCACTTCGTCGTAGTCGAATTTGTCAGGCAACTGTATGCCTATGCCAAAGCGTATGTTCTGACGTAGTCTGCTGCGTACATCCGAAAAATTCGTACATGTTACGAACAAGTATATACCATAGCTTGCCGCCTCGCGCGCGAGCTGAAGAATGTTATCTTCCTGTTTCTGGTTATTTTCCATAAAGGCGGGCAAATTATCAATCGCGACTATGATCGCGGGCAGGTCGTTATACAGCTTAGCGTATTCCCTGAAAGTACCAATGCCCTTCGAGGAGAGGTACAATTTTCGTCTAACCAGTTCCTTCATGATGAGGGCTACAAGTTTGTCCGACCGATCCTGATCGTCGTCGAACACCACGCCTCCCACATGCGGTAACGCGGAAAACACGCCGAGCGTCCTCGAACCGTAGTCGGCTATGTAAATATTCACTTGGTCAGGTGTTTTCCCAGTTACCAAACCGTAGAGCACAGTTTGGAGAAATGTTGTTTTGCCGCCGGAAATGGATGAAGCGACCAGCACGTGGTTGCTTTTTGTGAAACTGAGCGAAACAGTCCGCTGTTCCTGGCTCACAGGATCGTCAAGCAAACCGATAGGCACGGAAAGGTCGTTTGCTTCCTGTTCGGCATATGGAAGATCCTCCAGATAAATCACCTTTGGCAGCGGCGGGAGCCACACGTTGGAAATGGGTTTTATCCCTCGCTGCTCCGCGACTTGGTGTATATATTTCACTACAGCATCTAACTGGATGACTTTCTCTTCCGAATCTGTACTCTTTTTCTTGGCTTTGACGCTTAGAACGCTTGGGTGGCCTATGAGGTTGATCATTGTCACCTCGCCGCTCTTCTCGTCGGAATACAGTACGTCCGGCTCGTATCGCGCGCCCGACCATCCGGACTGGAATTCCTCGTAGATTTCGTCGTTCCCCACTTGGAAAAACCCTCTCCCAGCTTGGGTAATATAAGCTGCTTCGGGGTGTCTGAGCATGCCCATGCTGTCGGATTTTTCCGCCACTCTCAGGCAAATACGGAATTTTGTATTGGACCATATCTGCTCGTCGACAACACCGTCAGGCTTTTGCGTAGCCAGTATCAGGTGTACGCCCAGACTGCGCCCCACGCGAGATGCGCTGACCAGTTCCCGGACGAAGTCGGGCTGTTCCTTTTTCAGTTCCGCGAACTCGTCGGCTATTATGAGTAGGTGTGGCATGGGTTCGCTTGCCTTGTCCGCTCGGAACAATTCGATGTAGCTGTCTATGTGTTTGATTTTATACTCGTTGAATACCGCCTGGCGGCGCTTGATCTCGCTCCTTATTGAAGCCAGGGCGCGGTTTGTCTGATTTCCGCCCAGGTTCGTGATGATGCCTGCTACATGCGTCAAACCGTTGAAGCTTTCAGCCATGCCGCCGCCCTTGTAGTCGATTAGGATAAACGACACCTCATAGGGGTGGTATGTGACCGCCAATGACAGGATATATGTCTGCAGCGTCTCGCTTTTCCCAGAACCGGTAGTACCGGCTACCAGCCCGTGCGGGCCGTGGTATTTTTCGTGGATGTCCAAGTAGACAGGAGTACCGCCGCCGCGCGCTCCAATAAGCGCTTTCATACTCTCGTATGTGCGGTTTTCCAGCCAGTTTCGGTAAATATCGATGCCCCGCGTGTCAGACGTCTTGTACATATCCAAAAAGGTTAACGACTGCGGGATCGCGCCAGAACCTTCAGCCTCCCGTATTTTGATGTCCGACATCAAGCGGGCTACTTCAGCCAATTGGAATGCGGGAACGGCGTCAAAACGCACTTTGTCGATTGCGGGGAACGCGTTTTCAAGGCTGTAATATCCACTGTATTCTTTATCGCGCTGTAAGACTACCGTGCAGTTGTTTGGTAACCGGTCTAGGCGGTTATAGAACAAAAGTGTGGTAAATCCCAAGGACCTGGATTCTGGTCCTGATCCTGATCCGGACCCAGCCCCTGCTTCAGAACCGGTTCCTGTTCCGGTTTCGGACGCCGCCATGATGCGTTTGACAGCCGCTTCGTTTTCCACAAGCTCCGGGTCGGCGATGAATACGACGTAATGGGGCAGGTTCATCTCTTTTTGCCTACCCTCTTCAGTTCGTTCACGGATGACGCCCGACAGATAGTATAACACTTCGCCGACGCTCGTCGGTCCGTTGGCTACGAACCTGATGGAGTTATCGTCCGACCAGACGTGCGGAAGCCACTTGGCGTATTCCCAGTCCTCTTCCGGCGGCACGATGAATACCATCTTAACGTCGGAGTATGAGTGACTCAGGGCAATTTGTGTAGCAATTATGCGGGCAGTTTCTAAAACGACGCCCCGGTCTTCCCCAATTACGCCAATGAGTTTATGTTCTAAAAGGGAAAGGCATATAGGGACGTCGGCAAGCATCTCGTACTTTTTCTGGATAGCGTATGGGCGTTCAGCCAACTCGTCGTCCACAAGGGAAAAACGTGTTTTAGGAACTTCAATCGGGTTGAGCGCGGGAATCGTCCCTACCCCCAGGCGCGCGGTAAGGAAATCCGGATGGTTTACATTGCGTTCCCACAAGTGTCGATCTTGCGTAACCACCCAACGCATGCATTCAGTTATGTTTGGGTAACCCTCCGACAGAGCCGCGCGATTCACGGCGTGCTTTTCTGAGATCGTCCGCTCTATACGATCCAAATACTCGCCAAAACGTTTTTGGCGCCGCTCCTCCTGCTCGCGCTCCCGTCCTCTCTGTTGGCGGGCGTTAACAAGCGCCCAAAACACGCCTATGATCGATGCCGCCGCCGAGGTGATGATACCCATATACATAAACGGCCCGGACATGGAACTGGCATTCTGGGAAGCCAGTGTGGTAAACAAGACGCCAATGCCCATTGGCAGTATCATTGTAAGCGAAGGGCCGATTGCCATCCACAGGGGGGTATGACGCTCACTGGCGGCGTTCGGCGGCGCGTCTATCTCCACCGGCTCGTCGTCCACCCTTGGGCGCCTACGCGGACTCCGGGAATAGTATTCGTCAGCAGACGGCGGCTCAGCATCTCCGAAAGGCGCGTCGGCAGCGGTAAACTCCACCAGCCCTGCAACCTCCCGGTTGTCCTTAGGAAAATTGACTGCCAACAAGTCGTCCAGCCAGATAACCTTCAGGTCAAACACTGATATCGTGTCGCCGAATCTCAGGTTCTGGCGGCCATTTACCCTGCGGTCGTTGATGAAAGATCCATTGCTGCTGTGATCGACAAGCGTCGCCCCCGCAGGCGACGGTTCGATAGTCAGGTGGCGGGACGACACAAGATTGCGCGTGTTATAGCGGATCATGTTGTTCCTGTCGGATCCCAGCGTTATCGGCACGCCGGGTGCCACCCGGAATCGCTGGAACCTCGTTCGTCCAAGATCCAACGCTTCTACGAATATGACGATTTCCTCTCCGGTCTTTTTCATTTTAGCGTCGATACGCAGCCCGTCAGTCAACTTATATGGGATGTCAAAGAGCACATCCGCGTTTGGTCGAATGCTCCATGTATCGTCGAAGATGTCCAAAGACAGGGCAGCTTCGATATTATGTTGGGTAATCTCTTTGTTGATACCAAGCGACACGGCGCGATTTTGCACACTGGGGAGAAAAATCTCCTGCATTCCGGATTTCAGGTAGATAGTCAGGACGTAACTCATAGGTGGATGCCTCCTTAAATTTGGGTAATATAGTCAACATATTCGGAGCGTCATAACCGTAATATTGTCGTCCGCGCCACGCTTTAGCGCCAGCGCCGTCAACGCTCGGCAGATATCGGCGCAGCCCTGCCCTTTTGAAATTTCCCCGTCCATTTCGGACGCGCTCATCATGTTAGATAATCCGTCGCTGCATATGAGAAAAACATCGCCTCGCTTTATACGCGTAGCCTTCGAGATGTCCGGCGTCCTTCCCTCCTGACTGTGCGCTCCAACGTAACGGCGAAGCGTGTTCCGGGATCTGTGCGTCTCAGCCTCCTGAGGAGTAAGAATACCTTGCTTGAGATACCACACCGCTTGCGAATGGTCTTCTGTTACTTGAACAAGCGGTATCGCTCCGCGTTTAAAATATACCCGGCTATCCCCTAAATTGGCTGTTACAGCTAGCGCGCCGTCTAGATACACAGCCGCTAACGTACAACCGGAGGAGTGCGCCCCACTACATTGATATTGAAGATCTGAACTTATTTCATCTATGTATTTTCTGAGGGCATTAGGTATGGCTCGAAATCCGGTATCTAACAGCCTATCCATATTGGAAACCGCCAGTAACGATGCCAGTTCTCCCTGGTCGAGTCCTCCCATCCCGTCGCAAACCGCGTACATTTGGCGTTTGTCCTCATATACACCCTTGAATAACCCGCCTACATTACGCTCCTCGGCACGCATGTACACGCCGCGCATGTAGAAGTTATCCTCATTGTTTTCCCTGATATATCCGGGGTGCGATCGAACCGCTGCTTCAATACGCGGCATTTTTTCTAATATCGATCAGCACAAGCTGCACTTTTCCGAGGCTTAGTGAATCCCCCGGTTTGAGAGGGCGCGTATCTTCCAGCCTCACGCCGTTTAGCATTGTGATGTTCGAATTTGATCTATTGCTTACGAATACGTTGTCTGGTCCGGCGATTAAGACGCAATGCAACCCGGATACCGTGGCGTTGTCGATTTGCAATCCTCTGGATGGAGACCTGCCGACAGGGAATTCCCCATTGACAATGATCTCATAACTCCGTTCGCCGTTTGGCGACATTTCTCTTATGTATACGCGATATCCGTTATTTTGCGCTGAACCGCCGTCTCCAGGCGCCGCAAAGGATTGTGGCGAAGCTGAGAACAGCGGTTCAGTATGCCCTCCCTGCTGAACTGGGACGACGGGAGGTACCCAGGCTTGGGGTGCCTGGGCCTGGTAAGGATAGCCACCCGCTTCCCACACGGGGGGAACAGGCGGTTTGTCATACAACCCGGATTTTTCTTTTTTATCGGGCTTGTTTTTTGACGCGCGGCCTCTTAGTATCTGTAGTATCAGCGTGATTACTGAAAGAACCAGCGATAAGGATACCGCCGCTATTAGAATCCATGCCATAAGATCGCTTCCAAACATAAGCCGCTATCTCCTTATAGAATTGTTATCAGTAAAGCACAACTGTGTTATAATGTCAATGAATTGTTAATTATTTTTGATAATTTCTCTATAAAAAAGAAACTGTTCAGAGGGTGGTAACTATAATGAAGAATATTATAATTCAAGTATGGACATTCATCAAAGCGCGCGCCCAGGACATACTACTGTGTGGAGTATTAGTAGCAGTTTTCGCCGTTGCCGCGTTCCTGAAATTAGGCGACACGGACTACCCGCGCACAGCGTATATCGCGGACGGCGAGCAAGTTTTGATCGACTTCGGGCGTCCTGTACAATTGCAGTATGTAGCGTACATCAACGGCGGAAACCCAGAAACTGGATTTAGGATTTCCGCTTGGGGCGGCGAGGGACCTGCCTCATTAAGCCTCGAAGAGATGAACATGAGTAGGTTTGTTTGGCTGGCATTCTGGTTCAGGGTCGAAACAAGGTATATTGTGCTGGAGCCTACCGAGACAAACGTCTCCATACTTGAAATGGGATTTTTCAGCGATAAGGGATTCATTGAGCCTGTCGCCTACTCAAACGGCGCAGAGCTTTTATTCGACGAACCACACCTCGTTCCAAAAGAAGACCCGTCCAATTTCAACAGTATTATATTTGATGAAGAGCTATACGCCGTAACAGCTTATGAGTTTATTCATGGCATCACGCCGATCGAATGGACGCATCCGCCCTTGGGCAAAAACCTTATAGCACTAGGAATAAACGCACTTGGGATGACGCCCCTCGGTTGGCGGTTCATATGCGCGCTGTTGAGCATCCTTATGATCATCCCGATCTATGCGCTTGGTAAGCGCATGTTCGGATCGCCGCTGCTCGGTTTCGTTGCCGCGTTCGGCTTCACTTTCGACTTCATGCATTTAGCCCAGTCTCGAGTAGCGAACATAGACACGTTCCTGGTAACGTTTATCGTCTGCATGTTCTTATTTATGAACGAATACATGAGGGCAAAACCCGAAAACAGGCTATCGCCGAAATCGCTGACGTATCTGGCTCTATCAGGAGTATTTATGGGCCTTGGGATATCTGTCAAGTGGTCCGCCTTATTCGCCGGGCTTGGTCTGGGCGTTTTATTTGCGATGGCGTGGGTTGACTCCCGGGAGTTTTACGCGAAACCCAAGAACAAAGAATCCTTCACAAAGGATTTCTCAAAAACGCTAAAATGGTGCGTTTTGTTTTTCATTGTCGTACCTATGGCTATTTACTGCATAAGCTATATCCCCTTCGCGCGCGCCCAAGGCCTTCGCTGGCCCGGCGGCATTATCCAAGAGCAAGTGGACATGTTCAACTACCACAGATATATTGCGGAAGATACGGCTTTCATGTCCAGTTGGTGGACATGGCCGCTGGATTTGGAGTCGCTTGTCATCTACAGTCGCTTGGACGAGCAGGGCGGATTATATCGTGGTATCAACACTTTTGGCAACCCGGTACTTTGGTGGAGCGGGTTTTTGGCGCTCATTTGGGTCGCCAAACGCTGGATTTCCGACAACGATAAAACGGCGCGGTTTTTATTCGTCGCCTGGATAGTCCAGATATTCCCATGGGCGTTTATTTCCCGTTCAAGCTATATTTACCATTATTATCCATGCGTGCCGTTTTTGTCGTTAATGGTCGCCTATTTCATCAAGACGCAGCAGGAGCGGCGTCAAATTTGGTACGCAGTGAGTTTTTGCGCGCTCGCCTTTATCCTTTTTGTTGTGTTCTACCCCGTGATCAGCGGAGCGTTTCCGATAAGTAGTGGTTACCAAACATGGCTGGAATGGCTACCTGGCTGGGATTTCATAGCAAAACAGTAATAGGTGTAATGGCAGCTGTTTGTAAAAGCTTGTTTCATGTTATCTTTATAACTGTTGCCAGGATACATTGTTCACAGCATCAGGAGGATACGGTCTCGTCGGAGACGGCGCGTGAGTTTTGGCAAATAATACCAGTTTTCACCATAGCAATCGCGCATTAGCTTAGACAATTCCTCTATTTCCGGTTGGTAGTGAGCAGCGTTGTCGCCAATACCGCTTTAATGCGTATAAGCGAACGAGTATTGCTTAGAGGCTTTGTGTCAGGATATAATTATTACGAACTTTATGCAACAGAAAAGCTGGAGCGAGCGAAAATCTGTTACATGAGCTTAATATTCCAATGATCTAAGTTAGGAGATGATCGATATGAAAAAAGCAATAATTATAATTACCATATGCATGACGTCTGTGCTAATCTTTTCCTCATGCGGAAAACGCAATGCGGAAAAGCTAGAACAAGCACAACAGGATGCGGAAAAAATATCAGCGTTAGAGAGTGCCTACACAAAACTGACAGAAGATACTATCATTCTAAATTCAAGAAGGTATAACCGTGTTTGATCAAGGAGTATTTCAAGGAAACAAAGAATTATTCCGAAATGGAGGAACGTGGCAAGATCATGGGTAATAAAATAGAGATCCTCACTGAAACAATCGAAGAAGGTTTGTCAAAGTTAGGCAACTCGTTTATAGATAATAGCGATTCCTTTATTCCAAGTTGGGAAGAACGTGATATATACATGGAGTGGTACGAATTGCTGTACGGTGTATACAGGGAAGAAGTAAGCAAAATTAAAGAAGCTGTTGACGCATCCAATGCCAACTAAAACTAAAAATAAGGAAACAAAATAATGGATAACGGATTAGCTGTATATAGCTCATTCATAAGAGAAATAAAAGACCTTATTTATCGCCGTCAGTACGTAGCGATGAAAAAGGTCAACTCAGAATTGATGCTACTATATTGGGAAATTGGAGAAGAAATAAATCGCAAGCAGTGCGAACAGGGATGGGGTAAATCCGTTGTAGAAATCTTATCAAAAGAACTTCAAAAGGAGTTTCCTGGTATAAGGGGTTTTTCAACTACAAATCTTTGGAGAATGAGAAATTTTTATCTTGATTATTCGAAAACTTCAAATCTCCCACCGTCAGTGGGAGAAATGCAAAAATCAAATCTCCCACCATTAGTGGGAGAAATAGGTTGGTCACATAATTACGCAATAATCGAAAAATGCAAAGACCCTGTTGAGCGCGAGTTCTATATCAAAATGACAAAGCGGTTCGGTTGGACAAAAGACGTACTGATTAACAACATTGAAAACCGGGCGTATGAAAAATATCTTACTAATCAAACCAACTTTGACGAAACCGTACCCGAAAAATATAGGCGTCAAGCGAAGCTCGCTGTAAAGGACGAATACAATTTTGATTTCATCGAAATGGGTGTTGAACATAGCGAAGCGGAGCTAGGGGCGGGTATAATGAAAAATATCCGTGCGTTTTTAGATGAAATGGGAGGTTATTTTACTCTTGTTCGCGACCAATATCACCTTGATGTAGATGACGATGATAGCTATATTGATTTGCTTCTATATCACAGACGATTGCGCTGTCTTATAGCGATTGAACTTAAAATTGGCGACTTCAAGCCGGAGTATGCGGGCAAAATACAATATTACTTATCCGCACTTGATGAGACAGTGAAGTTGCCAGACGAAAATCCGTCAATCGGAATTATAATCTGCAAAAGCAAGAAGCGCACAAGGGTTGAATACACTTTGAGAAAATCAAACGCGCCCATTGGCGTGGCGACATATTCATATCACGACAACCTGCCGGATGATATGCGCGGTCTGCTACCGTCGCCTGATGAGATAGCGAATATTGTCGCGGGGATTGACGGAGAAGTGCAATTATAATTGATAAGATGAGGTGTCTGCGATTATGACCGATACGCAGCAACGCGCGGCCGCTAAAAATTTGTTTACTTCTCGCTAATGGCAACCAAGAAAGAAAGAAGGCTTTGTATTATGAAAAAAGTATTAGTAGTTATCGACATGCAAAACGATTTTATCAATGGAGCGATTGGCTCTCCGGCGGCACAAGCAATCATACCGAATGTCGCGCAGAAAATAGACGAGTATAAAAAATCCGGCAATGATATTATCTTCACCAGAGATACCCATGAGAGAAATTATCTCGAAACGCAGGAGGGCAAAAATCTTCCGGTGGTACACTGTTTAGAAGGCACTCCCGGCTGGCAAATAGCATCGGGGCTAAATGTTGAGGGATGCAAAATCATCGACAAACCATCCTTTGGAAGCATAGAACTCGCGGAGTATCTAAAAAACACCGATTATGATGAGATCGAGCTTGTCGGTTTGGTCAGTTCGATATGCGTAATATCAAACGCGCTGATAATAAAAGCATATTTGCCGGAAATAAAAATCACGGTAGATGCGTCATGTACAGCGGGCGTGACCGATGAGGATTACAAAGCCAGCTTGGTTGTAATGAAAATGTGCCACATTAACGTGCTGGACCAGAGAAACTAAAATGGATAAATAGATTGTCCAAAAATTTCACAGACAACGAAAAAGCCCAGCATTGCTGGACTTTTTCGCTTGTCATAGCAATTTTTCAATACTAAGATTTGTTATGGTCGGAGTGGGGAGACTCGAACTCCCGGCATCCAGCTCCCAAAGCTGGCGCGCTACCAACTGCGCTACACCCCGGCGTCTAGTGGCGACTTATGGCGACATCGAAAAAGATTCTCAGAAACATAACCCAGTCTCACTGTATCATCAGATTGCCGACGCGCTATTTCCCACTAGGCATCAGATTATACAACAAGCTAGGCATAGTTTCAAGAGAAAAATTTCAACAAAAGAACCAGCTCTACGTTCATTCACATTTCATTTAAACAAACATGTTGATTTTATCTACATGTTGTGTTATTATATGGAATAATCTCCCAAAGGAACAAGATTTTATGCTTTCTGACATTATCAGCGGATACAAAAATCGCTTTAAAAACTATACCGAACTGCGCGCTCAAGTCAACTCCACGAAACAAGTCTCACTAATGGCGGGTAACATGGTGACCAACGCTCAGAGCTCGGTGAGCGGCGTATCAGCTCGCGTCTACAATGGCGGCACTTTCGGGTTCGCCTCGTGCGCAGATTATTCTGACGAAGGCGTTGGAAAAGTGCTTGACGCAGCAACCGACAACGCTGCTTTCATGAACTCTCGTGCAAAAAAGGGCATGCCTGATTTGCCCGGTGCTCATCCTGGAAACTACGAAGTCAGAATAAAACCTGACGCGGACGTCCCCCAGAGCATGCTGATCGACTTTGTAAGCGGCCTTGACAGCATTATCGTTAGGAAGTATAAAAACCTATCCAGCCGTATTGTTGTCGCCAACTGCCTTGACATCGAAAAACTGCTTGTCGTCAGCGACGGAGCGGACAGCCATTTCTACCAGCCGCGTAGTCTGGTATATATATTCATGACGGCGGAAACGGACGACGGAATACCCGTTGAGCTTTTCCAGCCATTTGGCGGTTTAGGTCATTTCAGCGATCTGTTTTCCGACCCGACGATGCTCACAGATAAGCTCGACGAACTCTATGAATCGCTTATGCGCAAGCGCGAGGGCGTACACGCCGTCGCCGGGCTTCACAAATGCGTGATGCACCCAGAGCTGGCCGGCATCCTCGCGCACGAGGCGGTGGGCCACACGGTCGAAGCCGACATTGTGCTTGGCGGCTCGGTGGCGATGCACAATGTGGGCAAGCAA
The DNA here is from genome assembly GCA_009776445.1 of Oscillospiraceae bacterium. Lineage (GTDB taxonomy): Bacteria > Bacillota > Clostridia > Oscillospirales > Oscillospiraceae > WRMH01. The sequence goes on from WRNV01000010.1 coordinate 35,230, forward strand.
GTGGCCAGCGAAATGGTGACAATGATCGACTTCGCGCATACTGCGCTCGGAAAACTATGTCCCCTGCCCGTCTATGTCGACGACGAGGGTGTGATCGCGGAAGATGTGACGCTGATCGAAAACGGCATCCTTAAAAACTTCATGCACTCCCGCGAAACCGCGAGGCATTTTGGCACTAAACCACAAGGAAACGCGCGGGGGTTCCTGTTTTCTGACGAGCCGCTCATACGTATGCGCAATACGGCGATACTTCCTGGGAAAAGCAAACTAGAGGACATGATCGCAAGCATAGACGACGGGTATTATCTTGTCAAGACTGGTAACGGTGAAGCTGATACAACAGGTGAGTTCATGTTCTCAGTCGGCTTGGGATATGAGATAAAAAACGGTAAACTTGGAAACGCGATCCGCGAGACTACGATTTCCGGCGTCGCGTTCGAGATGCTAAAGACAGTCGACATGATTTCCGATGATATGCACTGGGAATGCAGCGGATTTTGCGGTAAGAAACAACCTATGACCGTCGGAATGGGCGGACCCGCGATACGTTGCGAAGTCAATATTGGGGGACGGTAAGGCGAGCGCAAACAACGTTACTGTTCAAAGTCATTCAAAAAAACAGGGAGGTCTGGTTAGCGTTATGGGTGTTATGGTAAGGCAAGACGTCGCTGCGTACGCGCTTGAGGAACTCAAAAAGGCTGGAGCCGACAAAGCCGCTTGTAGAGTCGCTTGCGGGCGCAAGGAAGAACTCAACGTGGAAGCCAACAAGTTTACGCTGATGCGCACCCTTTTTACCGACTCTCTATCCCTCAAGGCAATTTGCGGGGGCAAGAAGGGTGTTATTGCTATAAACAAATTAGACAAGGATTCCATCGACCAAGCTGTGTCCGACTGTATCGCTTTATCTGATTCATCTGTGCCGGACGACGCCGAGAACATTGCCGAAAAAATCGAAAACAAATGTTTCGACCTAAGTCTAGGCTGCTCCGATATGGATGCGATGTATTCGCGGACAAATGAGTTCCTTAGACAGCTCCGGGACGAATACCCTCATATAGTGCTTGAAGGAATGACGTCGGATTTTAACGCCGCACATTCAACATACATGAACAGCAATGGCGTTACTTTCGATGAGAATCGGGAGTATTATTCTTTTAGCACGATGTTTTCCGCCAAGGATGGGGAAAAATCATCGTCTTTTAACGGTTATGGCGCAAATCTTGTTTCTCTCGACGTTCCATTTATCGATATTGGAATGCAAAAGACGCTACTCGACGAATCCGTCAAATCCTCAAGCACTCGTATGGTTGACGGTAAGTTCATCGGCAAGGTTATCGTTACGCCAGCTTGCGAGGACATGATCTGGCACACTATCCTCGACTGTTTTCTGTCTGATTTGGCGCTGGTTCAGGGTACAAGCCGTTGGAAGGATTCGCTGGGGAAAAAAATCGCCGATTCTAAGTTGACTATGCGTTTGTCGCCGCTTCACGCGAGCGTTGTTGCCGGCGAGCGGGTCACCGCCGATGGATATGAGAGCCGGGACGCGGATATAATCCGACAAGGCGAACTCACGTCTTTCGCTTTGTCGCTATACGGCTCGCTCAAGACGGGCAAACCTCGCGCGAACAATACGGCTTTCTCGAATATTGAAGTTGTGTCCGGTGATACGCCGCTTGAAGACATGATAAAAAGCGTCGAGCGCGGCGTACTGCTCAACCGCTTCTCTGGCGGTTCTCCCGGTTCCAGCGGTGACGTGTCCGGCGTAGCGAAGAACAGCTTTCTGATTGAAAACGGTGCCATTGTCGACGCGTTATCGGAAACGATGATTTCCTTCAATATTGTAGATATCCTTATGAATATCCCAGCGATTTCTGTCGAGCGCCGCGAAAACGGAGTTACGTCGCTCCCCTGGTGCTGTTTCGACGGAATCACGATCTCTGGCAAAGCCACTTAAAGCTATCAAACACTATCAAACTTGCTTCGCTCAAATATTACGCTTTTTACGGATATCGTCGCCGCGGAATGTCAGCACTTGGTATTCCCCTTCAAGGCGCGACATTATCTGTTCGGAATAACGTCTACGCAGTTCATCTGTCGTCAAATTCGAGTTGACGATCATTTTTTTCCCTGTAACTAGCCGTGTATTAATAAGCTCAAAGAGCGCGCTGACCGTGAACGAGGTCGTCATTTCCGTGCCAAGGTCGTCGAGTATAAGAAAGTCGCATTCGAGGCAGCGTCTCACATCGGCTCGCGCTTCTTCGGGGTTTGATGTCCGCAAGAACTTGGCGTCCTCAAATTTTGAGAATATTGACGATGCCACGTCATAAACGACAGAATGTCCGCTGTCCGCGACGACCCGGGCGATGCACGCCGATAGGAAAGTTTTCCCAAGCCCGGTCGGGCCAACAAAAAACAGGTTCGTTGATTTCTCCCCGAAATTGCGAGCGTATTCCACACAGATTTCAAATATTTTTTCCATACTCCGGCGTGGGGATATGCCTGTGTCCGGTGCTGGGGCGTCGCCATAGTATGACAGTTTAAAGCTGTCAAATGTCTCGCATCCCAGTTTAAACAGGCTACTTAGCGATTCCCGTTGCTCTTTTTTATATAGCTCTATTAGGCACACGCACATCTCAGTTTTAATAAATCCAGTGTCATTGCAGTATTGGCACATATATTCATCGTCGAGGTAATCGCCGGGAAAGCCGGCTCGAACGAGTTCGCTTCGCCGCTGCTCCTGCAAATCCAGGTTTTTCAATCGAATGTCCTCGACATGCTGGACATGCGCCGCGCCCAGGGCGACGGCGACAAGATCAGTCATCGTTTCCCTGATCTCCGCATCAATAGCGCGGATTCGCGGCACCCTCGCGTATGCCTGTTGCAACCGATACTCAAAGCGTTCGCTATTGCGCCTTCGCTTTTCTTCAAGCGTGTCCTTTGCCTTGGCTAGTATCCTTCCGTCCGTAGCCATGCTCTCCCCCTCCTCGCCAGCGCTGGGACTAGGCTTCTTTTATTCTCTTTAGCAGACGCTCCATTCGCTCGATTTCTTCCCGGTTTGGCGGGCCAAATCTTTGTTCCCGTGATTTCGAATCTTTAGGAGCGCCGTTTCTGCCTCCTATTTTCTCTTTCTCCACTATTTCTTTATGTGTGTGCAATTTTTTGCCATGCCAACTTTTTATGATCGAATCCATATAGCCCCATACCAGCTTCCCAGTATTGAGTACCGTTCTATCGTAAGCTATATAGATAGCACCAGGGTCGAAGCCCATATCTATCCATTCGTCCACATAACGTTTTTCGGACTCTGAAAACTCGCGGCCACTTATCTGCAAAACCTCTTTTATTTCCCCGCGAGCGCTTTTCCTCGCCGCGAGGTTCTTTAGGTACTCCTCCGCCCTGTCGAGCGAGAAAATTCCTTCGCGTTCCCATGTATAAGCTGCTTTTTCTATATACCGCATAGATGGCATACGCCCGCCCCCGCGTCCGCGGCTTTCGTTTATGCAATGCGTTATCAATTGCAATATTACCTCCGGAGGCAACCTAAGGGAGTCATACATTCCAAAAAGCCTAAGCAATTCGTCCGGGGATAGTATCTTGCCAAGGCTGTTTTGCGCTTCCTGGACAAGAGCATGAAATTCCGAGCCATTTTCAATTTCGCGTTCGATTTCCAAAATCGTATATTGGCGCGGCTCGCCCATCGGCGGTCTCATCGCGACTTCCGCCCCGACTTCCGGCGTGACTTCCACAGATTGCCCCTGTCCGGGCGACTCAAAGCCATCCTCAAATATGACCAAGCCCATGCGAGATAGCGCCGCCATCGCTGTTGCTATCTCGCCGGAGGTTTTCCTTAGCGCTGCGGCGGATTGCGCCGTTGTACACTGTCCGCGCGATTTGAGTAGATAAAGATACAGAAGCGTAGCGTCCCCGTCTCCAGCTCGAATGAGTTTATCAATCGTCTGCCCAGAAAGCGTGACTGTCTCCGATCCGGGAAGTATGAGTTTCATTTCGGGCATGGGAATGCTTCCTCTCAGGTTAATTTCTCTATAAACCCTTTCAACACGTCTTCCAGGTCGGGCTTTCCGATCTCCTGGAGGTCGTACTCAACGCGGGTGTTCGGCTTTGTGATCTTGATCACACGCCCCAAATCGATCGGTGTCGCTATGACCACGCTGTCGCAATCCGTCGCGTCGATCGTCGCTGATAAATCTCGCAGTTGCTCGTCGCCATAACCCATAGCGGGTAGCAATGCGCCTATGTCAGGGTATATACGGTAGGTATTCGCCAGTTTGCCTACAGCGTAGGAGCGCGGATCGACTATTTCAGCCGCGCCAAAGCGTTTTGCCGCAACGATCCCAGCCCCGATTTTCATATTACCGTGCGTCAGTGTCGGTCCATCCTCGATGGCCAAAACGCGTTTCCCCTTGATAAGTTCGGGTTTTTCAACGCTAATTGTAGACGCGGCGTCAATAATTACTGCTTGCGGGTTAACAAGCCCAATGTTCTTTCTGACTGTCTGAATATTTTCAAAATCGGCGCTGTCGATTTTGTTGATCACAACTACGTCAGCTAAACGCAGCGTAACTTCTCCCGGGTAGTATGAAAGCTCGTTCCCGGGCCTGTGCGGATCGACGACGGTTATCATCAGGTCAGGCTGGTAGAATGGAAAATCGTTGTTTCCACCGTCCCACAGTATCACGTCGCAGCCAGAAGGGTCATTCTCCGCCGCCCTCAATATGGCTTCATAGTCCACGCCGGCGTAGATCACGTTCCCACGCGCGATGTGCGGCTCGTATTCCTCCATCTCTTCGATCGTGCAATTATGTTTCGAGAGGTCTTCGATCGTTGCGAAGCGTTGTACCTTCTGCGCTTCAAGGTCTCCGTACGGCATGGGGTGCCGAACCGCTATGACTTTCAAGCCGTGAGCCATCAGGATTTCGGCAACGCGGCGCGAAGTCTGGCTCTTTCCGCAGCCTGTACGCACAGCCCCTACAGCTACGACGGGTTTCGTGCTTTTTAGCATCGTATTTTTAGGCCCCAACATATTAAAGTCCGCGCCGGCGGCGTGTACCTTTGCGCCAAGGCCCATGACAAACGGATACGGGACGTCGCTGTACGAAAACACACAGGCGTCGACGTCGAGTTCTTTGATCAGGCGCTCCAGCTCATCCTGAGCGTTGATAGGTATGCCTTCAGGGTACAGGTCCCCCGCGAGCGAGGCCGGGTATTTGCGCCCAGCGATATCTGGGATTTGCGCTGCTGTGAAAGCTACGACTTTGTAGGCGGGATCGTTCCTGAAAAAAACGTTGAAGTTGTGGAAGTCCCTCCCGGCTGCCCCAATGATAACGATTCTGCGTTGTGTCATATATGTCTTCATCCTTTCTAAATTAATTTATCAATTGATCTTATATTGTTGATATCTGACTATGTAATAACGTCATCCGATCATTTCTATGCCCACGCGCAGGATTTCTTCATTAATAGCGCCTTGCGCGCGTGTTATCAGGACCCCATCCGCGTCGACAAAATATGTCGTCGGTATCGATCTGATATCGTATATTGTCGATGCTTCCATTGATGTATCGAAAAATACGGGGAACGTAAATCCGCCCTCTTCGATATAATTCGTGCCTGTCGCGACTGTTTCGCGGTTTCCATCAGCGATACACACCATCATAAACTGCACGTCTTCGCCCAGTTCGCCGAAAACCTTGTCGAAGTCCGGCAGTTCGGCTTTGCATGGCGGGCACCAGCTTGCCCAAAAATTCAAAACCACGGGTTTGCCGCGCATATCTGATAATTTTACGTCATTTCCTTCTGTGTCTTGTACTGTAAAGTCAGGGGCTATCAGAACATTATCATCATGCTCATCTTTCTGCGTGTTCGCGCCATCAGTCTCGTCGCTCGTCGCTTGGCTTTCATCCTCAATTGCCCCTCCATCCGGCAGCGATGTTGCCGTGTTGTCGCCCTTGACGTCTGTTTGTGTTTGCGTCCCGCCAACCTGCTGTTCTTTCGACAGCGGATCGCCTGTAATCGCGACTTGCTGCCCCATGGACTGCAACAACTGCGATTGATCAAGCTCAGCTCTATCCCTCAATACATTATATAATACAGTAGCGCCCACAACGACTGCAATAAGTAAAATCGCAAATATAATAATTTTTATTTTCATTAGTTCACCTGACTTGTCATAAAATCAAAAAACCTATATAGCATCCCGGTCATCATCAATATCCCCATGGCAACCAAGAACAAACCGGAAATGAGATTGATTGTTTTATACCGCTTTTTTATCCAATCAAGCGCCGACTTCAATCGTTCGATAAGCATAGCGCTTAGCATGAAAGGCAGGCCTAAGCCGATCGAAAAGCATAGTAAGAGTAAAATTCCCTTGATCGCAGTTCCCTGCTGTGACGCTAGCATTAGTGCCGAGCCGAGAAACATGCCTACGCACGGAGTCCAACTTATCGAAAACACCAATCCAAAAAGCATGGCGGAAAAAAAGCCTGTGACCTTTCCGGCTTCACCGGTACCGGTTTTGTTGAGAAAACGGATGTCGAATACGCCAATGTAGTTGAGTCCAAATAGCACAACAATCGCGCCTGTGACTATATTCACAATCAAGCTATACCGACGCAACAGGCCGCCCACTAAACCAGAAATCGCTCCAAGAGCCACAAAAACCGCTGTAAACCCTAAAATAAAGCCCAATGCCCGCCGCACCGCGATTTTTGCGTCTTGCCCTACCCCGCCCGCAAAATAGGACAGGTATACCGGCAGCATAGGTAAAAAACACGGAGACACGAAGGCTATAATGCCTTCAAGAAACGTTATGGCATACTGCATCTCCCTCTCCCACTCCATCTCCCAAGCCGATATTAGCTAATTGCGACGATTATACTACATGTACGCGCGCTACGCAAGAAAAAACAAGTCTCCGCTAGCTTAGTAACCGCTTCATAGTAACTGTTCAGTGGGTATCCAAAAACTCGCAATGGTTACAGGCTCCGCACACAAGTTTGTACAATTTTACAAGTTTTCACCGCAGTACCAGTGCGTTGTCTGTAACCAACCTGTGTTTTTAGATACCCACTGAACATCAACGCTTCATATCCTCAACATATGATCTCTTGGCGCACTTCTTCTGACGCGTCTCTGCAGCGCAGCTTTGTGACAAGCGCAAGACCGAATTCAATAGCGGATCCAGCAGCTTGCCCAGTGATAAAATTTCCGTCCGCAACGACCGGAACTCCCCGTTGGACAATCCCGCCGGCAGCCTCGACCTTATCGGACACTGTAGGGTAACATGTAACCTTCCTGCCGTCGATAATGCCCAGCTTAGCCAGCAGTGAAGGCGCCGCGCATATAGCCCCAATCATTTTGCCGGAGTCCAATACTCGGCGTATCAGTTCCATTGCGCCCGTGGAACCGGCAATTGAAGCGACTCCTCCCCCGCCGCCTGGGAGTACCAACATTTCCAGAGATTCAAAATCGACCTGTTCGAGCGTCATATCCGCCTTGACAGTAAGCCCGTGCCCGCCACAAACCATGGCGTCAGCCGTAATGGATACGGTAGCCGCTTCGATGTCTGCACGACGCAATATATCAAGCGGCGCGACGGCCTCAATTTCCTCGAAACCTTCACCAAGTAACATATAAACCATAATATTTACACCCCTTTTCTATATACGTTATTTTAAACATTTTACGTCTTTATGTCAACCACAAGTCTTAACAGCAAATCCTTTGTGGCATATTGACTTTCATTGTGGGAGTAGATTATAATATGGCAAAGTAAAGCAACGAATAAAGAAATTAAAGTATTCTGACTCCTGAGTCCTTTCGCAAAACTTTTTATTGCGGACGCAGTTTGTGGTACGTTGTTTTCGAGTACATGTGATAACAGTCGCTTCCAGCAACTGTTTCCGGGGGGACGTGTTCTCGCGAATATAAAATTAGTAAGCTGAAAATCTATTTGATCGGGTTCTAGTACCGATCCGGTTGTTGTTTGTCAAAACAACAGAAAATCAATACAATATTTAATGGAGGGAAATCAATGAAACGCAAATTAACCTTTTTGCTCGCACTATCTATGATCCTCTCGTTTGCGCTCGCAAGCGGGCTTATACTGCCCGTTGCCGCCGCAGACCCTGTGGACGAGTACTTCTGGAACTTCTCCGACCTGCCGGTTGGGTATTCGTTTACCGACAACATCGCCGCAGATACGCAAAACACGACCGGTACCGGCCAGCAGTCCTATACCAACGTCACGCACAGAGCTTTCAGCTCTCTTAATTCAGCCGGCACGACGCTTACCGGAACCGAAGGCGCAAACCAAATCGTCACTGACAACCAGAGCTCAAAGTGGTGCAACACAAGCACAACGCTAAGCAACGCATGGTTCATTCTTGACGCGGGCTCCCAAATCCATACGAAGGCCTACGCCATCCGGGGCGCGAACGACGACGTGACCTATATAACCGCGCGGGTGCTGCACACCTGGACAATCGAGGGCAGCAACAGCGCCTCCGGTCCGTGGACTGTCATAAGCTCGCCCGGCGCGCAAGGATCCGGCTGGAGTTCCAACTACCAACTGAGGATCTTCGACTTTACAACCGATACAGCGGTTTATCCCGAATCGGGTTTCAGGTACTATAGACTCGCAATAACCCGCAGGGGCAATAGCGCTGCCGGTACTGCTCTGAGTACAAGCGGCACGACTATGCAGTTTTCCTACATTGGCCTTGTGTCCAGCTATGACGTAACGGGCTTTGCGGGAACAGTAAATTATCTGTACCCGTCGATCACTGAAAATCCGGGCGCGATGCGTGACGGTACGGCAGCCCCTTGGAACGGCCCACACGTGCTCACCGTCAACGGCACTACGACCGGTACAGGTACAGGCACTGTCAGCGCGAAAAGCTACACAACAGTCCGCAAAGACCTTAATATCCAAGTTTACCCAGACACCAGGCTTTCTTATGTTATAAACCCGCAAGACGGAAACTCAAGTTCAAGCTATGACTTTAAGCTCACCTCTTGCCACCAGGCGATCGACTTGAAATTCACCGATGGCACACGCCTTAAGGACCTTGGCGCCAAGGATTATTTCGGTTTCGACATGACGCCTATCGGCCAGGGCGGAGCAAGAGTCTACCATGTAAACAGTTGGAACTATGTGGAGAGCAATATTGGCGCGGTAGCTGCCGGCAAGGTGATCGAAGAAATCATCATTGGCTTCGAAAAGCCGGATTCTCCCAGAAACATCGTGGTCAGAGCTGCGTATGACGACCTTAAGATTTTCAGGCGCGACGACACAACGCTCATACCCAGCGTCGAACTGGCCGACTTCGCTGACGTCCGTTTCGGAACACGCGTCGGCGACTTTGGCAACGGCGCCTGCTCTCCGCTGGTCGGCACTCCGAACCCGTTTAACTACTGGGTTCCGTGTACTACTAGCTCAAGCACAACAAGCCCGTACAACTCGCAGGGACGCTCGATCAACTACATAAGGAGCAGCCATATTGCGAGCCGCTGGTTCAGCGAGACAGGCTCCATGACATTCAGGCCGGACGCGACCAGCACCACGCAAAGAACCAGCGCCAGCAGTTTCCACAAGGACAATGAGATCGCCCACCCATACCACTACAGCGTCAAGTTCAACGACGACGACGCTGTCAATCCGGGCGTCACATTTGAACTTACTCCTATGGAACATTCGGCAGTGTTTCGCTTCACGTTCCCTGCTGGCTCAACCAACAGGAGTGTACAGATCGGCGGATTCGGCACTACGCCAACACGGACTGGAAACACATTTACAGGCAGAGACGGCACAAACAGCTACGGTCTGAAAAATATGCAAATTTACGGAATCTTCAACGCTACGCCGTCGAGCGCCACGACCAGCACTTCAGGCTTGGTGGCAAACTTTGCGGCTAACCCAACCGGACCGAACGGCGAGACGATAATCGAGCTGAAAGTTGCTACTTCGTTTATGAGTACGTCCCAGGCTCAGAAAAACCTGCAACTGGAAATCGACGATAACGAATGGTTTGACGCGGTAATGGCGAAATCCAAAACCATTTGGAACAAAGTGTTCGCGTCCACCGCGATAAACGACCCCACCGCAAACTATTGGGATCTTGTGGACTTTTACTCGAAATACGCTCGCACCTGCATGTACCCAACGATCCTGCACGAAAATACGCAGACAGGCACGATCGCGGAAGCGCGCGCCAACCCCAGATGGCAGTATGTCAGCCCATACAGGGGATCAACCTCGAACCTCGTTATAAGGGACGGCTATCTGGCGTATAACGAAGGCTTTTGGGATACGTTCCGTTCAAAATGGACGGCTCTGATATTCTTCAGACCCTCCGACGTCGGTAAGCTCTTCGACGGCATAGTCAGCCACTTCACCGATCAGGACAGCAGGGGCAGCTTCGGTATACCGCGCTGGATTAAGCCAGCAGGCCAGAACCTGATGGTCATGACCAGCTCTGACGTAATTGCCACCGAGCTTTACGCGCGCAACGTGAATTATAATTACAAGGTCGGATACGACGCTTCGCTCAAGTCATCCACGGCATACGGGCCGACGAGTGGCACACAGGGCGGGCGCTTCGGCATTCAGACATCCATATTCTATGGATACACGCCTTGGGGCGCGGCTCCGGCAGCCGGCGGTGGCGGTCAGCTCGACGCTTCATGGGCGATCGAAGGCTTTGTCAATGACGCCGGCACGGCTAAGATGGCCAAAGGCTTGAGGGACGAGGCTATCGCGGCAGGTAACACAGAGCTCGCGCGGTCATACAACGACGAATATCTCTACTTCGAGAACCGCGCCAAGTACTATAGGAACCTATTTAACCCAACCAATGCAGGCAGCGTCAGCAGCCCGGGTTGGCTGATGAACAGGAACACCAGCGGCCAGTGGCTTGGTGGCAACGGCAGCACCA
>WRNV01000011.1 GCA_009776445.1 Oscillospiraceae bacterium
ATCATCAGGGCAACCGAGGAAGAGACCGAGGTCGTCCCGAATTTGATGATCGGGTTCGGCATCGACGAGGTCCAGGCGGAATATGTCGCGGAGATCAAGCTGCGAAATATCAACCGCGAATATATCATAAAGCGCACGGAAGAAATCGAGGAGCTGGAGCGCGAAATCGAAGACCTGGAAGACACATTGCGATCGAGCAAGCGCATCAATGCGATCATCGTCCGCGAGCTGAAGGAAGTAATTAAGAAATACGGCGCGGAGCGGCGGACGAAGATAGTATTTGAGGACGAGATCGAAGAATTTGACGAAGAAGAGCATGTGGAGGATTATGCCGTCAACGTGTTCATGTCGCGCGAGGGGTATTTTAAGAAGATAACGCCGCTTTCGCTCCGAATGGGGGGCGAGCATAAATATAAGGAGGCCGACGGGCCGTTCCTGAGTTTTGAAGCGCAAAACAAAGGAGAGCTGCTCATTTTCACCGACAGGCAGCAGGTTTATAAGGCGCGGCTGCGCGATTTTGAGGACACGAAGGCATCGAGCCTCGGGACATACCTGCCGACTGCGCTGGAGATGGACGACGGTGAGAATGCCATCTATCTGCTGGACCCGGGGAACTATTCTGGGCATGTCATTTTCTTCTTTGAAAACGGCAAAGCCGCAAGGGTCGAACTGGCAGCATACGCCACGAAGACAAACAGGAAAAAGCTCACGGGGGCATATTCGGACAAAAGCAAGGTCAAGGCCATCATCCCGATTGTTGACGATATTGAGATCGCGGCGTATTCGACCGAGGGGCGCGTTATTGTGTTTAATTCGTCGCTGTTGGCGCCAAAGTCGACGAGGTCGACGCAGGGGGTGCAGGTCATGTCGCTCAAGCGCAGGTTTGCGGTTGAATCTGTAGAACCGCTGGAGCGGACAGCGATTGCCAATCCTGCGCGGTATAGGGTGAGGTCGGTGCCTGCGGCGGGAGCGTTGCTGAAGCCGGAAGACAGGGGCGAAGAGCAATTGTCGCTGCTGTAGAGGCGAAGGGCCTGGGGCTGTGGAGCGGCGGGGTTCTTATGACGATGGGGCAGCGGAAGTCCTGTGACAGTAGGGCGGCGGAGGTCCTGTGGCGGTAGGGCAGCGGAGGTCCTGTGATAGTGGGGCGGCGGAATCCTGTGACGGTAGGGCGGCGGATTGACGGAGAGGCGGTGCGCGGTGTGAAAAAGTGGATAAGCATCGCGGTTGCGCTGGCCTTGCTCATTGCCGGCGCAGCATGCAACTCCATCCTCGAGGACGAAAAGCGCAAAGAAAGCCCCCACGTGGCATCCCAAAACGAGAGGCCGCCGGAGGAGCAAATCGAAGTATCGAATTACGACGAATTAAAGGCTGCGATAGTCTCCCTCATCATGGACCATGAAGCGCGGGGAACGTGCGTCATCAACAGCTATGCCGGCGATGTGCAGGAGGATGTGGACCGCGCGGGAGCGGAGGTTATGGCCGAACACCCGATAGGTGTGTTCGCAGTCGCGAATATTGTCGGAACCGCCACAAGATTGGTGACATATTATGAAGTCGAGATCAACATCGAATATAAACAGACGCGCGAGCAGGTCGAATCTATCGTCAACGTCACGACGACGCGGTATCTCAGGACGGAACTGCAAAATGTAATCAGCGATTATCGTGAAGAAGCAGTTTTGCGCACGTCGCTGACGGTCACGGAATCGGATATCGCGGGATATGTCAGGGACATATATTATCAGGACCCAAGGCATATCGTGATGATGCCCGTGATGGTGGCCGATACGCTGCCGGTGAGCGGCAACGACAGGTTCATTACGCTGCATTTCGTATATATGGAACAGGCGAGCGTGCTGCGGCAGTTCGGAGCCAGCCTCATGGGCTATGTGAGGCGGAGCGCTTTGGCGGCTGGCGGCGAGAATGACGCGGAAATATTATTGTCGCTTGTCGAAAATTTGATTGGGGCGTGCGTATATGACGCGGGGACGGCGCGCACGATCAACGAATATGGAGCCCAAAACATTGCGGCGACGGCGTATGGGGCTCTCGTGCGCGGACGTGCCGTCGGAGAAGGTTTCGCGATGGCGTTTAAGGCGCTTTGCGACGAGCTGGAGTTCGATTGCAGAATCGTGCTGGGATCATATGGCGGGATGCTGCACGCATGGAATATAGTTTACCTCGATGGCTATTATTATCACATTGATGCCGCGATGTGCGCGATGAACGGCGTGGAGACCGCGTTTCTGAAAACGGACCTGGACATTGCGAGCCGGTATTTATGGGATTATCCCAATAGCGTCAGATGCAACGGACCGCTGACATATGAGGATGTTGCAGGCATCGAAGAGGTGCCGGTCGATGTGGATTCCGAAGATGAGGAGAATCCTGATGGAGAGGACGGCGACGGCGGCGAGGATATTGATGCTGCCGATGGCCTGGACGGCAGCGGTGGCTCTGATGGCGTCGATGGCTCCGACGTTGGCGGCGGCGATGATGACGGGAGCCTTGGGGGGTCCGGGGATGCCGGAGGCCTCGGGGGCGCCGGAGGCCTCGGGGGCGCCGGGGATGCCGGCAATGGCAGCGGGGCAGGCGCGGGTACAGGCGGCGACAGTGTCGGCGATGGCGCCGGTAATGGCGGCGGCAGTGAGGTCAGTGGCGGTGCGAACAGCGGGAGCGGCGGCGACGGTGTCGGAGATGGCTGATATTTGGCCGGTTCATGTGGCTGTTCATACGATATAATTATGTAGAGGTTGTGATCATTATGACGGGAGATATCAACTATTTCAGAAAGCGATTCTTTGGCGGCTTCAACAGGAAGGACGTCATAGACTGTTTGTCAAAGCTAGCCAAGGAACGCAACGACATGGAAGCAGCCCGAGACAAGGCTGCGCAAGATGCGCGTGCGCTAGCGGCGAGCATCGCGAAGCTGAATGCCGAAATTGAAGATATCAGGCAGCAGGCGGAGAAAGACCGCGTATTTAAAGCCGCTGTCTTTGAAACTGCGGGCGACACGTTTATGGAGTTTGAAACTGTGTTTAGAAGGCTGCGGGGCGAAATCGAGGAGGCGGCCGTTGCGCTGCGCGGGGAGCTGGAGAACATGGGCAACGCCGCGGCGAAGATGCCTGAAGCGCTGGCGCAAGCAGGATCGCGGCTGGAGATGCTCAAAACGGCGTTCGACGGCGGCCCCATTGAGGAAAACGCGCCTGCAGCGTACGATACCGGCGCTTGAACGCAATGATGAGGGCAGAATAAGATTCTTCGGTCGCAAGCTCCCTCAGAAAGACACTCATTATAATGCGGTTTAATGAGACAACATCACGTGTGGTTCATAACCGAGCTGGCGCAGAATGTGCTTGTATTCATCGTTGATGTTTGATACAATGCTGCAACAAGGAGTTGAAACGAATGAAATTTACGATCACCGAAAAGAAAGTACACATCACTGAGGAGCTGCGCGAATACGCAGAGAAGAAGATCGGCAAGCTTGACCGATTCTTCAGAACCGAATCCGAAGCCTTCATCACGTTCACATCCGAGCGCGGGCGGTATATCGCGGAGCTGACGCTCAAGAACAATGGGATGTTCCACAGAGTGTCCGAGGCGACCAGCGACATGCAGGCATCGATAGATTCGGCCGTCGCCGCCGTGGAGCGCCAGATCCGCAAGCACAAGACCAGGCTGGAAAAGCGGCTGCGTGACGGAGTTTTCGAGCGCGAGAGCGCGCCGTCGGTTACGCAGGACGTCCCGGAGGACGATGAACAGGATTTCAAAATCGTGCGCACGAAGATGTTCCCCGTGAAACCGATGACGCCTGAAGAGGCGGTATTACAAATGAATCTGCTTGAACATGAGTTTTTTGTGTTTAAAAACCAGGACCATGATGATGCGTTCTCAATCGTTTATAAACGGAAGCAGGGCGATTATGGTCTTATAGAGACGACCTGATTAGGTGAATATAAAGCGCGGGAGCTGCAAGGTTATCTTGCAGCTCCCGATTTTTGGCGGTGGATTGCGGGATGGGCAAGCCCACCCCCTACGGGTGCTTTGGAACATCAGACCCGTCCCCGTGTTTCATATGGGGACCGCCCCCATGTTTCAGATTTTGGAGCCGATGGAGCGGATGTCGTTGAGCAGGCCGGCAACGTCATATGTCGAATTACCGGCGGGTGAGGGAGCGGACGCCGGGACCACGCGGCCTGCGTTTTCGCGCGCGGCGGCATTATTGGATGCACTGCTGCTGTCTGATCCGTCGCCGTCAGATTCTGATGAGATATCCGCGGTGGACGCGTCAATGTCATCGTCCATGGATATTATCGGCGACTCCTGCTCGCCGGCTGATGCAAGCGCGGCCACTATGTCTTTGGCTGAGAGCTCCTGATTGACCAGATCCGGGTTCATCATGAGAACGCCTTCCGGCTTGTCGATGAACAGAAGGCTGTCGCCGGTGTTTATGCTGAGCCTTCTGCGGATCGACACCGGAATGGTTATTTGTCCTTTGCTTGTCACTTTTGCCAGTTCCAGAGGGACCACGTCCTTTCTTTCATGGAATGCGCGGGATTCCTTACAAAGACTACAATATTTCTCTCTTAATGTCAATTTTTATTTGCAATTTTCATTTTCCATTCAATTTCATGCAATTCATTTTCCTGTTGACAAAATCGCAGATGTGCCGTATAGTAGAGACATAAAAGAGAGAGTGCGGCTAACACTCTCCCTGATGCGTCAGCCGCATAAAAGCGGCGGGTATCGCGTCATTTTGTTCCAGGCATTACACCCAGATCAAACGCCGCTTATCCCTTGCAGTTGGGGCGGCGTTTGATTTTTGCCTTTTTTGCTTTGTCCTCTTATTATATTTTGCTATTGATTTGGCGCGTGCAACAATGTAGAATAGGAACAATTACGGATTATATGACATAGGAGGAATAATCATGCCGCTGACTAACTTCCCGCACGTATACCAACCGCTCCAGGTGGGCAACATGAGACTGAAAAACCGTATTCAGTATTCGCCCATCGTGACAAACCATGCCGGGTACAGATCCGGCGAAGTGACTCACCAACTATTGGAATTCGTGAGCGGACAGGCCAAGACCGGAGTCGGCATCGTGACCATCGGTTCGACGCCCGTCAACTTTGAAGAAGCGCGCGACTTCTTCGGATGCTTGTCCGCGACGAAGGACGACGACGTTCCCGGATTGACGCAGCTTGCGGAAGAACTGCACAGATATGACTGCAAGCTGTCTGCGGAGCTCATCCACGGAGGGCAATGGGGCGCTCTGACCTTGCCGGAAGGCCGCATGGGATGGGTGCCTTCTGTCGTTGAGGAATACCACGACCCGAAAAGGCTCCGCGAAATCACACGTGCGGAGATGCTCACGGTCATCGATGATTTTGTCGCCGCGCTCAAACGATGCATGAAATCCTTTTTTGATATGGCGATGATCCATTATGCGCACGGCAACCTGATGTCCGCGTTCCTGTCGACGTTCTGGAACAGGCGCGGCGACCAATATGGCGGGTCGGAGAAAAACCGCTGGCGTTTCCCGCTTGAGCTCCTCGAAGCGGCATATGATACTGTCAAGGGCACGATGCCTTTGGAGATGCGCATCGTGGGCAACGAGCACATGGGCACAGGCACGCCGCTCGACGAGCGCATTCGTTTCCTGAAAGAGGCGGAAAAATATATCGACATGATCGTCGTCTCAGCGGGGAACCTGATGTATGGCGAGGCGTTCAGCTATAACATGCCGGGCTATTATATTCCGGAGGGAGTGAACGTCGAATATGCGGCGGCGTTCAAGGAAGCATGCCCGAACCTGGCTGTTTCGGTTTGCGGCGGAGTCGCGACGCTTGAACACGCCGAATATATCATCAAAACTGGCAAGGCCGACATCATCGCGATGGCGAAGGCTTTGATGGCCGACTACGATTACGTGAACAAAGGCGCGCGCGGGCTGGAAAAGGAGATCAAGCCGTGCATGCGCTGCTTGTATTGCCTGAAGGGCGTCAACAATGGCAACCATCTGGCGGGATGCGCCATCAACCCGCCGCTCGGCTGGGAATATCGGAAGCTGGGGCAGACGCCCGCCCTCAAGAAAAAGAAGGTCATGGTCGTCGGCGGCGGACCGGGCGGCATGGCTGCGACGCAGTACCTTGCGGAGCGCGGGCATGACGTCGTCCTATATGAAAAGGCCGACAAGCTCGGCGGGCGCATGTTTGAGGCGTCGTCTCTGAGCCTGAAAGACGGATTCCGCAGATATTTTGAATATACCGTGCGCAAGACAAACGAGGTTGCTTCGAAAGTCGTGCTGGGCAAGGAAGTGACTGCCGAAGTCGTCAAGGCGGAAGCCCCCGACGCGCTGATCATTGCCGTCGGCGGGAATCCTATCAGGCCGAATATTAAAGGCATCGACGGTCCGAATGTCAAGGATGTTTCCGCAGTGGACCGTGGCGATGTCGAGACCGGCTCAAAGGTCGTCGTCTGCGGAGGAGGGCTTTCCGGGACTGAATGCGCGCTGCAGCTCGGCATGGAAGGCAAGGACGTCACGCTGGTCGATTTATTGCCGGAAGACAAATTCTATGACGACGTTTCGTTCTTCAGCAAGCCTTCGATCGCCAGAATGCTGAACGAAAACAACGTGAAGATTATGGCGGAGTGCAACGTTGAGGAGTTTACCGCCGATGCCGTCATCGTGAAGAATGCCGCCGGCGAAATGGTGAAAATACCGTGCGATACTGCCGTCGCTGCATTTGGCGTGGAGCCGAACAAGGCGATGGTGGACGCGCTGTGCGAGATAGTGCCGGAGACGAAGACGATCGGCGATGCCGTGAAGACGGGAATGATCGGCGACGCGATCGGCGACGCCTTCTGGTTCACGCTGGACATTTAAAAGAATATGGCGATTATTGCTGCATATGCCATGCCGCACCCACCCCTGGCAATACCGGGGGTGGGGCGCGGGCAGGAAAAAGAGATTGCGAATACTCTTGCTGCTTTTGACGAAGCCGCGAGGGAGATTGCGTCTTGTGCGCCCGAAACGATAGTATATATAACGCCCCATAATGTGATTTATGCAGATTATTTCCACATTTCGCCGGGGACATCGGCGCGTGGGGATTTTTCACAGTTTCGCGACGGCAAAACGCAATTGGCGACCGAATATGACGTCGAGCTGGCGTTGGAGATCGAGCAGCTGGCGGAAGCGAGCGGGATTCCTGCGGGCGGGCTCGGCGAGAGGGACAAGAAGCTGGACCATGGGGTCATGGTGCCGATGTGGTTTATCGACAGGGCGTTTGCTGGTGGCGGCGGCGGCGGGGGCGGCGGCTATATTGGGCGCGAGGCCGTTGGCGCCGGCGAAGCTGCGAAACCCGGTGGCAATGCGGAGAGCCCTTTGAATCCGCGCAGCGTGCGCGTATCACAATCCGGAATGGCGCCGACCGACCATTACAAAATCGGGCAGATACTCGTTGAAGCCGCCGAGAACACCGGGCGAAGAACCATTCTGATAGCTTCGTCCGATATGTCGCATAAATTGAAAAGCGATGGTCCTTACGGATACGTGCCGGAAGGGCCGGAATTTGATGAAAAATTCGCGAAGTGCCTGGACGACGGCGACTTTCTCGAGCTGATGAAGATACCCGCATCGCTGCGCGAGCGGGCTGCCGAATGCGGATATAATTCGCTGATGGTGCTTGCGGGATGCTTCGACAAGCGAAAGGTCTCGTCGAGGCTTTTGTCATACGAAGGCCCATATGGGGTCGGATATGCCATCGCATCTTTCAAACCGGGCGAGCATGACGAGAGCAGGGATTTTTTGGACCAATTTGAACGATATTCACGAGAAGAAACTGCGAAAAGCCGCGATGGAGAGGACGAATACCGCGCGCTGGCGCGAAGCTCACTGGAGCATACCATAATGAATGGCGGGGAGCTGGCGGTGCCAAAGGGGCTATCGGGGGAGCTGCTTAAGAATAGGGCGGGCGTATTTGTGTCGTTGTATAAAAACGGCAGATTGCGCGGGTGCATCGGGACGATTGCGCCCACGACAAAGAGCGTCGCGCACGAGATAATCCAAAATGCGATATCTGCGGGGTTGAAGGACACCCGTTTCGACCCCGTGACTGCGGACGAGCTGCCGCACCTAGTTTATAAGGTGGATGTTTTGTCAGAAGCGGAGCCGATTGACGGCCCGGAAGCGCTTGATGTCAGGCGGTATGGGGTAATCGTCTCGAGCGGATATCGGCGGGGGCTGCTGCTCCCGAACCTCGATGGCGTGGACACCGTCGAAGAGCAGATATCCATCGCCAGGCAAAAAGCCGGGATTTCCGAGGGGACTCCCATTAAGCTGGAGCGCTTTGAGGTCGTGCGGCATGAATAATGCGCAAGATGCTTCGATGACCGCTGCTTATTGGGATCCAATTGACAGCAAAACAGTGCGGTGCGGGTTATGCCCGCACCGCTGCATCATTCCTTCCGGAGCAGCCGGCCGCTGCCGTATGCGTGAAAACCAAGACGGAAGGCTTGTGGCATCAGGATATGGCCTTGTCTCTTCCATCGCGCTTGACCCAATAGAAAAGAAACCGCTGAATATGTTCCACCCCGGAACGATGATACTGTCAATCGGAGGTTTTGGATGCAATCTGCGTTGCCCCTTTTGCCAAAACTACGAAATATCGACAGAATATGGCGATTTTCGCAGTTATGCTCGGCATATCTCTTCGGAGGATGTCGCACGGCTTGCCGTTCAGACCGTATCTGATGGCAATATCGGCGTTGCATACACATATAATGAGCCGCTCATAGGATATGAGTTCGTATATGACTGCGCGAAGAAGGTGCATGAGGCAGGGCTCTTCAACGTTCTGGTTACGAATGGGTTTATCAACGAAGAGCCTCTCAATGAGTTAGCGCCATATATAGATGCGATGAACATCGATTTGAAAGCGTTTTCACAGGACTTTTACGACATGGTCGGCGGAACATTAGAAGAGGTCAAAAGAACAATAGCTGCGGCGACTAAGTTTTGCCATGTTGAGGTGACAACGCTTGTCATACCAAACGGGAGTAATAGTGGCGGACACGCGGATTCCAATGCCGGCGGTCGTCGGGCTGGCGCCAGCGGTCGAGAAGCCGGTGCCGGCGGTCGTGGGGTTGGTGCCGATAGCACTCAAATGGCAAGTGCCGGCGGTGGTCTTGCTGAAGCATCGCAGATGCCGAGCAATGAAGACGACATCGAAGAATTATCAAAATGGCTGGTCTCCATCGATCCTGCCATACCGCTGCATCTGTCGAGGTTTTTTCCGCGATATATGATGAGCGGGGCGGAACCGACTCCTCGCGAGACAGTTATAAGACTGAGAGACATTGCTAGAAAGCACTTGAAAAACGTTTTCACCGGGAATATGTAGGATATTAACGTGGGCTCCACCCCGCAATCCGTCGGGACATCTCGCTACTGGGCGAAATCTTCCGGGATCCCCACGAAGTAAATTTACAAAGATGAAGCGGTTATCGTTGAAGCAGGAATCCCGCGACTTTAGTCGTGGGAGGTTCAACACTGCATATATACAATCCTGCCGTTTGAGATTACGAGTTCGATATTTCTAGTCGCGGTGATGTCTGCGGCCGGATTGCCATCAACAACGACAAGATCGGCGAGATATCCGGGCGCGATGGTGCCAATCACATCATCTTTGCGCAGAAGCCGCGCATTGCCGGACGTTGCCGCAATGACGACATCGATCGGAGCCATTCCGCATTTCACCAATTCTGCCATTTCTTCATGGAGGCTTTCGCCAAGAGTGACGAACGGAATATTCGAATCGGTTCCGACGCCAATGCAAACGCCCGCGCGGACAAGCTTGTTCACCTGTTGGAGCAGCTTGTCATAGACAAGCGGCATTGAGCCATCGGGGTTTTCGTGCGCTTTTATGGAAAAAACCGTCGGGACTACATAAATATTCGACCGGACAAGCAAATCGAGCAAATCGCCGTCAATTTCCGTGTCAGTAGCGCCGACGGAAAACACATGCTCGATACAGTCAGCTCCCGCCAAGGCAGCCTCGCGCATATGAGATATGTTATCAACGTGGATCGCGCAAGGTTTGCCGCAGTCGTGCGCGGTCTCAACGATTTGTTTGATTGTTTCGGGCGGGATGCGCGGGACGCGTTTGGGGTAGTCCAGCTTATTGACTTCTGATATGAACGCTTTGATCCAGTCCGCGCCTGCATCGGATAGCATCCTGACTTCATTGACGATATCGGTGTTTTCATCGACGAGGACGCAAGCGCCCGTTGCAATTGCAGGATCCGCGCCGAAGACGGTGCTCACAGGGTGGCCGCCTCGCGCTTGGATCATTTTGCCCGCTGCGACGATTCTGGGAGAAATGTGTTTGCCGCTACTGACCTCGTCTCTGTAATCAAGAATATCGGGGGTGTAGTCGCCGGTGCTGCGGACCGTCGTGATTCCGTGTCGCAGGGCGTCGGTGCGGCTTTTGAGGTAGTCGTACGTTTCGTGCCGGCTCCCGATCCCGGGGCGGTCGAAGCCGTCGGCGCCTCCAAAATGGACATGGACATCTATGAGGCCGGGAATGATGGTTTTTCCTTTGAGGTCGATGATGATGTCGGTATCGGATTGAGTGGAGAGGGTTGCGGCGGTGTTGGTCGGCGTGGTGCGGGTTGCGTCGGTGTTGGTCGGCGTGGAGCGGGTTGCAGCGATGTTGCTCGGCGTTGCGTGGCTTTCGTGGATTGCTGATATTTTGTTGCCGTCGATTGCGACGGTCATGTGCTGCGCGGGGGTGGGAGATATGCCGTCTATGAGTGTTGCGTTTATTAGTTCTATCATGGGCGTGGCCTCATTTCTTTGTAAGTAACGCCGGGGGCGGGCCGATGTGAGTGTCGATGCTTACAGGCGCAGAAAAGATTCTTCACTGCGTTCAGAATGACAGGGACGGGGGCGCGGGGGATGTGGATGTATTGTATACTATAATGCTATATTTGACAAATTCGTTTTGATGGCGATGCGCGGGCAACTGCGCCGTAACTATGGAAAAACATGGACTTACGGCGTGAAAAATAATGACAACATACTATATGAAAGTAATGAAAGTGCTGTAAATCAAGCGATATGAGGCATCGGCCGGGAATACAGCAGAAAAATATCACGCCGTAACTATATAAAAATGTTGACTTACGGCGCGGAATATAATAATATAACGGCGAGAGTCATGTGCGACATTGCAACGAGATATGGCAACGAGAAACTGCAGCGGGAAACTGCAGCGAGAAACTGCAGCGGGAAACTGCAGCGGGAAACTGCAACGAGAAATTGCATCGGGATATGGCAACGAAAAATAGCAACGAGAAATAGCAACGAGATCCATGTTGAAGGTGATGGAATGCAACTAAATTCAACAATAATCGGCAGGGCAGCACAACAGGAAAAATTATGGGAATATTTTGACTCCGGCAGGTCTGAATTTGTCGCGCTGTATGGCAGGCGGAGGGTCGGGAAAACGTACCTCGTCAGGGAGACGCTTGGCGCGGAGATCACGTTCTACGCCACTGGAATGCTTGATTCAGGGGAATCAGAGCAAATAAAAAACTTCAACAACGACATTGCAGATTATGGCGGAAGCAATCTCGTTCCTGCAGAGAACTGGAGTGATGCTTTCCAAAACTTGAAGGCGTTGATAGGAGCATCGAAGAAAGACAAGAAAAAAGTGATTTTTCTTGATGAGATACCATGGATGAGCACGCCACGATCCGGCTTTCTCTCCGCGTTGGATTATTTTTGGAATCATTATTGCACCACGCGCAAGGACATATTGCTCATAATCTGCGGATCGGCCGCATCATGGATCATTGAAAATGTCGTCAACAACACCGGTGGGCTTCATAATCGACTGACGGGCGAAATAAACTTGCAGCCGTTCACGCTTCGCGAATGCGAGGAGTATTTTCGCGCGAGAGGCATTGATATCCCGCGATATCAGGTAGCTGAGGCGTATATGATATTTGGGGGCATTCCATATTATCTGGATTATTTCAGACCCAAATACAGCCTTGCTCAAAATGTCGATGAAATCTATTTTAAAGATGACGCGCCGCTGAGAAATGAATATGCGAACATATATCGTTCGTTATTCAAGAACGCGGACGGCCATATGAAGGTCATTGAGGCTCTTGCTGCGAGGAACTATGGAAAGAGGCGTGAGGAACTGGTCGCGGCTACAGGCATTACGGAAGGAGGATGGCTCACCAAGATTATCAACGAGCTAGTCATTAGCGGGTTTGTCAGAGAATACCGCGCATATGGCAAAAAAAGCAGAGATCGATTATACCAATTGGTTGATCCGTTTACATTATTTTGCATCAGGTTCGGAGCAAAGCGCGACACATACAGCTCTGATTTTTGGATGCGATTCTGCACGACGCCGGCGCACGCTGCCTGGGCGGGGTATGCATATGAGATTCTGTGCCTATTGCATGTACAGCAGATACGGAAAGCCCTTGGAATATCGGGCGTCATGACAGAGATTTATTCGTGGAGGAGCAAGGTTTCAGACCCGGGGGCGCAGATAGACCTCGTCATCGAGCGTGCGGACCAAGTCATCAACCTTTGCGAGATTAAGTTTGCTTCGGCGGAATTTGAAATCGATAAGGCGACGGATTTGAATCTGCGGAACAAGCGCGCCGCGTTTGTTAGCGAGACAGCGACGAAAAAATCGGCGCACACGACGTTGATTACAACGTATGGACTGCGGAGGAACGCTTACCAGGCAGGGATTCCGTTCGAGGTGAAGCTGGATGACATGTTTGAATGACAGAAGAGGAATGGATTGTCGATGCTTTTTGCTCCATTTGCAGCGGAATAAGATTCTTCGGTCGTAAGCTCCCTCAGAACAGAATGACACTCATTATCGTGCAACACGAATTATAGCGGCTAAGAGGCGGCGGCCAAGAGGCGGCGAATAAGCGTTGAAAAATATGAAAGGCGGTTGTTAAATGGGAAAGTATGAAAAATATGTGATACAAAATCCGATAGACCATGGCGAGATGCTATACACGACATACCCGATATATGAGGCGAATGTCTGGTTTATGGGGGACAAGGACTTTGACGGGTCGAAGTTTTCGCAGGTGTTCGTGCGGGTGGACCATGATTTTGTCATGGAAGAGGCTTCGCATACGCACGATTTCGACATGTGGGTGTGGCACGTGCCGCTCGACCCCGACAACATAGAGGACCTTGGCGGCGAGGTCGAGATGGTCTTTGGCGCCGGAACCGACGACGACCCTTGCGAGGCATACACAGTCTCGAAGACGAGCTGCTTCTTTGTCCCGGCGGGGACCGTGCACGGTCCGTACACGTTCAAGAACATCACGAAGCCGATGCTGTTTATCCACGCGATGCTGAACGGGGAATATCGCAAGACCGGCGAATGATCTTTGGAGGACTGTGGGCGATTGATAATCGCCCCTGCACAGGATAGGCGGAATATCGCCTTAACCTGTTGATATTGGCGTGCGAACAATTAAGTGACGGAGGGACATATGACGGAATCATATCTAGGCGAAAGCATAGGCAAGCTCGGGTTCGGCAACATGCGGCTGCCGAAAAAAGACGGAGTCGTGGACGACAACACGGCCAACGACATGGTCGACGAATTCCTCGCGAACGGATTCACATATATCGACACCGCGTATTTATACGGAGGATCGGAGGAATCGTTGCGCGAGTCGCTCGTCAAGAGGCATCCTCGCGAAGCCTACCAGATTGCGACGAAACTGACGCTCCTATTTGGAGTGGAGAATTATGACGACCACTTCAAGCAATTGAACACCTCGCTGGAACGGCTCGGGCTGGATTATCTGGACTTCTACCTTATCCATGGGCTGAGCGGGGAGACCATCAAGACGGCGGAAAAGGCCGAAACATGGCGGTTCATGCGGCACGTGAAGGAAGCCGGCATTGCCGGGCACATCGGGTTCTCGTTCCACAGCACGCCGGAAGACCTCGAATATGTCCTGTCGAACCATCCGGAGGTCGAATTCGTCCAGTTGCAGCTCAATTACATAGACTGGGAAAATCCGGAGGTGCAGTCGCGGAGGCTATATGAGATCGCGCGGAAATACGGCAAGCCCATCGTGATAATGGAGCCGACAAAAGGGGGGCTGCTCGCGGGCGGAGAGTCCGCTGCGGCGGAAGTCTTGCGCGAGGCAAATCCGGAAGCTTCCGTGGCCTCATGGGCGTTCCGATTCGTAGGGTCGCTCGAGGGTATCATCACGGTCCTATCCGGCATGGAGAACACTGAGCAGATTAAGGACAACGCAAAGACATTTAAAGAATTCAAGCCCCTCACGGAGGAGGAACGCCTCGTCATCGGCAAGGCGATCGAAATATTGAACTCCACGCAGCGGATTCCGTGCACGACATGCAGGTATTGCGTCCCGCACTGCCCGTCGAAAATCCAGATACCGACGTTCATCGACATATATAACAAATACCTCATGCACAGGCAGCGGGACAGCTCCGGATACACATATGCTTCGATGTCCGCTTTTGGCGCGGGGCCGGCGGAGTGCGTCAAGTGCCGCGAATGCGAGAGGGTGTGCCCGCAGCATATCGGCATATCAGACGTGATGTCGCAACTGGTGAGCGAGCTGGAAGAGGCCAGCGTTCCATACCGCCGCAGATAGAGTTTGGCTTATCATTAAACTTGCATTTACGCGTTTTAAGCAATATAATGATGCGCGTTGGAGCATCGAAGCAGAGAAGGAAGCTAGGACGCGCGGAACCCAGGTTGCAGGACAGAGGCTCCTAGATATGAAGGCTATTAGTGAGGTGAATTTGCTATGATGCATATAGAGTCCTTGCGAATTCATAATTATCGCGTATTCCAAGACATACAGATTAGAGACATTCCAAAGATGGCTGTCTTTATGGGTCAGAACGGTTCCGGAAAGACAACATTTTTTGATGTATTCGGTTTCCTCCACGACTGCCTCTCAACGAATGTACGATCAGCGCTTGCAATGCGTGGCGGATTCGGCGAAGTCATATCAAGAGAGCAAAAGGGAGATATTGAGTTTGAGATAAAATTCCGTCCCGCCCCTAATGAGCCAAGGATTACATATGAGCTTACGATTGGTCTTGGNACCGGCAATGTTCCGGTTGTAAAAAAGGAAATACTGCGTTTGAGGCGAGGCAAGTTTGGAGCGCCTTGGAAGATACTTGACTTTGCAAACGGGGAGGGCGTCGCAGCGGAGGGCGATCTGCAGAGCTACAGCGACGTGCAAGAGGCAATCAGAAAACCGCAAAAACTGTCAACACCGGACATACTTGCGATCAAAGGCTTGGGCCAATTTGACGATTTCCCCGCAATTGCTTCATTACGCCTGCTGATCGAAGACTGGTATGTGTCGGACTTTCATATTGAAGATGCAAGAAACAGGCAGCTTGCAAGCTATAGTGAGAGCCTGTCGACAACCGGCAACAATTTGGCGCAAGTGGCAAAATTCTTGTTTGACAATCATCCGGAACGCTTCCGGCAAATACTGGAAGCCATGCGCGACCGAGTCCCCGGCGTCAGTGAGATAGATGCGATGCTGACAGAAGACGGGTATGTTGTGCTGCGCTTTCAAGATGGACGTTTCAAAAATCCCTTCTTGTCGAAATTTGTTTCTGACGGCACGATAAAAATGTTCACATATCTCGTATTGCTGAGTGACCCGTCTCCACACGCGCTCTTGTGCGTAGAGGAGCCGGAGAACCAGCTTTATCCGCAATTGTTGCCGGAACTGGCGGAGGAGTTCCGCAGTTATGCGTATGTCGGCGGACAAGTATTCATCTCGACTCATTCTCCCGATTTCCTAAATGCGATATATTTGGACGAGCTTTTTTGTCTTGTGAAAGATAATGGGTATACAAAGGTCGTGCGAGCGTCCGAATTAGCACTCATAAAATCGTTATATAATGAGGGCGACCTACTTGGCGAGCTTTGGAATCAAGGTCTTCTCTTAAGCGAGGCAAGCAAAGCATGAAACTGGTATTTTTGCTGAGGCGCAGGAATAGGAGCGAGCGGGGGTGTGAGGTTGTTTCAGAAACCACCATATACTATTACGGTGAAATCGGCCGATTATTTGGCAAAAATCGTTGAAGACGCGACCAGGCTGGAAATCGGCACGGGATTTGAGCGAAATATCAAGCTGCACAGAGACAACCGCATAAGGACGATTTATTCGTCGCTTGCTATCGAAGGCAACATGCTTTCGCAGGAGGAAGTCGCAAGCATCATCAACGGAAAGCTCGTAGCCGGTAAGCAAGAAGACATTAAGGAAGTTAAGAACGCATATGCAGCATATGATATCATTATGACGTATGACCCATATTCCATCCGTGACCTATTGAAAGCGCATGAGCTGATGACGGGCGAACTCATCAAGGATGCAGGCAGCTTCCGCAGCGGCGACGTCGGTGTTTTTGACGGAGAGAGGGTCGTCCACGTTGGCGCGAGGCCGCAATTTGTCCCACAGTTGATGGACGAGCTGCTTGGATGGGCGAAGGAATCGGAGCTGCACGCAGTGCTGAAAAGCGCGATCTTGCATTATGAGATAGAGACGATACATCCATTTTCCGATGGCAATGGGCGGATGGGACGCCTGTGGCAGACGTTAGTGTTGGCGAAGTGGAATCCGGTTTTTGAATGGATTCCGATGGAAAGCGTGCTGAATATGAACAGGCCGCAGTACTACAAGGCAATTGAAGACTCCAGGAGGGAGAACGATTCGGGCGCTTTCATCGAGCTGACGCTGTCCGCCATCAGCGAGGCGATGACCCAAACCCTCCGGCGAATGTAGAACGGGGGTGTGCGTGTGTTACGAGCAAAAGCGGAGATAGTATTCACTCTTTCCGAGAAAAACTATATTGCGAGGGATGATTTTCGGGTACCATTCGCTCATTCACTTTTTTTTGCTATTTTTGCGTGCAAAACTTGCAATTTTGTGATGAAAGCAATATAATGAGTCAGGTTGGCAAACCTATTCCACTAAGGCGCAACGGCGCGGCTGTACAGAATAGAATCAATTGAGATATTGCAATGAATAATAGGACAAGGTGAAGCCTCGGGGGAGGAACCGCAGAGATAATAAGCGCTCCCGCGAGGAAGAGGAAGAATGCCAATGGAAGTCAGCGAGGCCGTGCCGGAATACAAAAGCTACACATATGCCGACTACTGCACGTGGGGCGACGAACGATGGGAGCTTGTCGACGGGGAGGCCTACGCCATGGCTCCCGGGCCGTCTGAAGCGCACCAAAGCGTCCTACTTAATCTAGCGCGAAAGCTCAGCGATTATCTCGAAGGCAAACCATGCAAGGTATTTGTCGCGCCGTTCGACGTGCGACTGAACGCGGACACGTATGACGACACGGTCGTGCAGCCGGACATACTGGTCGTATGTGACGAGAAAAAGCTCGACGGCAAAAGCTGCGTCGGCGCCCCCGACCTTGTGGTGGAAATACTATCGCCATCGACGGCGACAAGGGACAAGACGATAAAATTCAAGGCATACCTCCAGGCGGGAGTCCGTGAATATTGGATGGCCGACCCGGAAACGAAGTCGATATCCGCCCACGTGCTGGAAAACGGCCGATATTACACGACCATATACTTCGACAATGACACAGTGCCCGTCCACATACTGGAAGGCTGCGCCATAGAGCTGGCGAAAGTGTTCGCGGAATGAAGAGGAAAGGCGCGGGGGAGAGGTACTGATGTGAACCAAATCGATATGGGGTAGTGAACTGATGCAATCATTGACCGAGGGATTATCATTGCGCAGGGCGAAATGAAAAGAAATGGCAACCCTGACTTGGAGTTTTCTGCAAACAATAGCATTGTCTCATGCACGATGAGAGCCAAACCGAAGGTTGCAAACCCATGAGCCCCCGTCCAATTCCCCTCTAGGGAGGGGAGGCCCGATAGAACGGGGTGGTTTCCCTCGCAAGAGTGATTGCAACAATAGGCACTGCGAAAAACGGCGATGAACAACGACAGAAAGGAAAGACGCGCGTGATTCGGAAAACCGGCAGTATGTGGATATTCCTTGCGAAAATAACGCTTATCATTATCATAATAGGCATATTCTACATCGGGCAGATGGCATTTTACGCATACACGCGGTTCTATTTCTGGGGAAACTATATCGTTTTGATGCTATATGTGATAAACTTGTATTTTACGAGCAGAATCTTTCGGGGGATGAGCTTCGGCAGCATCGAATGGCAAGAAGGCGCGCTGTCGTGGGTGCTGTGCCTGACGATAACGAACGGCCTCCAGTACCTCCTGCTGAGCTTGCTGGAAAGCAGGATGCTCCCCGTCTCCGGGATTTTATTCGTGTTCGGCGCACAATTGATCCTCATCGTCCCGTTGACATATCTCGTTGACAAGCTATACTATAATCTGCACCCTGCGCACAAAGCGATCATCATTTACGGAGACGAGCACAAAGCGAATGCTTATTGCCAAATCATCAAAAAGCACCGCAAAAAGTTTGAGATCGAACGGATCATCTCGCAGAGCGAACCGCTGGAAACGGTGCTCAACAGCATTGAGGAAGCGGAATCCGTGTTTTTCCTCGATGTGGACGAAAACCACAAAGGCTATATGCTGGAGTACTGCTACTTGCACGACAAACGCATGTACATCCTGCCGACATTCTCCGGAGTACTGCTCAACTCGGCCGAAGTGACATGGATATCGCGAAACCCCATGTTTTTGCCGAGGAGTCCAAAAATCGATCCTACGCTGCTTTTCATAAAGAGGATCATGGATATCGTGATATCCACGCTGGTCATAATAGCGCTCAGCTGGCTCATGTTCATCACTTGGGCGGCGATCCTGCTGTGCGACCGGAAACCCGCAATATACAAGCAGACCCGAATCACAAGGGGAGAGAAGCACTTCACGCTATATAAGTTCCGGAGCATGCGCCCCGACGCGGAAGCGGACGGCATCCCGCGCCTATCGACGCAACATGACGACAGGGTCACGCCAATAGGCAGATTCATCCGCAAAACAAGGATCGACGAGCTGCCGCAGCTATTTAACGTGCTTATGGGAAGCATGTCTCTTGTCGGACCACGGCCGGAGAGGCCGGAGATAGCGGGCCAGTACAGAGCGATATACCCAAGCTTCTCATTCAGGACAAAGGTTAAAGCCGGCCTGACGGGATACGCGCAGATATATGGAAGGTACAACACGGCGCCGGACGAGAAGCTCTTCCTTGACCTTATGTACATCGAGAGATTTTCGATTTGGCAGGATATCAAGCTGATATTCCAGACACTAAAGGTCGTGTTTATGACCTCAAGCACCGAGGGCATCCGGGAAGATGAAATAACCGCGTTGAGAAAAAATTAGGCAGAATATCTAGTGTCGAAGAGGAAAAAGATTTGATAAAATTCTCACTTACTATGTGTGTATATATAGCAGAAGACCCACAGAACCTCAGCCAGTGCTTTGACAGCATACTATCACAGACTGTCTTGCCCGATGAATTAGTCATTGTTAAGGACGGACCTTTAACAATTGAGTTGGACAATGTTATAAATAACATAAAATTCCCCGGAGGAATAAAAATAATAGCATTGCCGAAAAATGTTACTCAAGGGCCGGCTCGTGCTGCAGGCGTCAAAGCTGCGAATCACGACTGGGTCGCAATTATGGACAGTGATGATGTCTGCCTCTCCGACAGATTCGAAAAGCAACTTAAAATGATAGAAAACAACCCTGAACTCGGTCTGATAGGCGGACAGATCGCAGAGTTTTGGGAGAACTCAGAAAAGACAACCAAGGAAAGAACTGTGCCAATCAAACAAGAATGCATACTCGAATTCGCAAAAAAGCGAAATCCTTTCAACCAAATGACAGTTATGTTCAAGCGTGACATGGCGATCAATGCAGGTAACTACAGATATTTCCCATGGTTTGAGGATTATGACTTATGGGCACGGTTAATCAAGGACGGAGCTATTTGTGCAAACCATCCCGATATACTTGTCAACGTCCGCGTTGGTACCGGGATGTACACACGCCGTCGCGGGAAGTCATATATCTGCTCTGAATGGAGAATGCAGAAGCAGTTAAGGTCACTGGGGATGATAAACAGACTTGAGTTTGCGCGTAATGTTGCTTTGCGGATCCCTGTGAGGCTGCTCCCGGCAAAAATGATAAAAGCAGTATATAACAGGTTCGCAAGAGAGAGCCGTTGAATGGGGACAAATAACATGGTTCCGTATATTGTACTAGTATTATTCATTGCTCTCATACAAATCAGAAAAAAAACCAATCTTGATGAAGTTGATAGGACATACTTTTTCGCTCTTTTGGTTCTGTTTCTGTTTGCAGCTCTCAGAGGTAACGGTGACGGGGACTATTTTGCTTACCTACGTTTTTCGACATATGTAACATCTTTTAGGCATGTCATTAGCCCGAGTGTTCCTGTTGAAATTGGTTTCAGATTTATATCATATATTGTTAATACCGCTGGTATACATCCGCAGTATGTCATTATGATTATGAACGCTATCAGCCTCATATGCGTTAGCGTTTTTATAAGAAAGTACTCTAGTGACAGGGTATTGTCTTTATTGTTATTCTTACCTGTTTATTTTCAATATGACATGCATGCAGCAAGAACTGCTGTAGCGATCGGGATAAGTCTCTTAGGGTTTGGCTATATTATTGACAAAAAACTTGTTAGGTTTGTTATCACCATTCTTATAGCAGCGACGTTCCATAGAACTGTCCTGATATTGCTACCACTGTACTTCACCAGAACAATAAAAATACGTGCAGTTCCTGGTATACTGTTACTTTTGATTGCGATAATCGCAACAGAGATTATTAGTGTTAACACATTTGCAGTAACTGTATTAAGATCAATAGGATTAGTAAGCATGGCGAATAGATTTGAGGCATACATCGGTAATGTCAACTTTGGTTATGCATTTAGCATTCTAGATCCAAGATTATTCATATCAACAGGAATATTTATTTTATCTAGTTATCGGCTAAAGAATCGAAATGTAACTGAAAATGTCTTGATTAACAGTGCATTGATTTCCTCACTTATAATGGTTATTTTCCGTGATACTACGGTGTTTGTGGTTAGATTATCGGGGTATTATACAATATATACAATAATTCTAATTCCAATCATACTAAAAAGACTCTATTACATAGAACATGATTGTCTAAATGATATATTTTCTGAGTCACTTAGGAAAAAATGCGCTTCATTTCTAGTTAACTACAATTTGGCTAAGACTACTGTAGTTTTATTCTTTTGTGCATATCTTGGTGTTTATCTGTATCGTTTTGCAGTTGAATATCGACTTTATTTCTATAATTAGCACGAAGATAAATCAAGCAGAGCGCATATGAAGAGTTTGACAAACACAATACTTGGCAAAAAGATTATACTTTTTGTAAATAATATAGGATGGAGTCAAATGAGCAGAGTAGAAGTATTGGTTGCTACAGTGAACCAGTATGATTTTTCACTGATTGATAAAATGAATCTACAGACAGATGCTGTCATTGCTAATCAAGCAGGCAAAGTTGATTATTCTGAATATGAGTCAAATGGTACGATAATTAAAATGATATCGACAAATACTGTGGGAGCCGGAATAAATAGAAATATGGCACTTACATATTCGACTGGAGATATCTTGATGTTGGCGGATGATGATGTGTCTTATATTGATGGCTATGGAGAAATTATCCAATCCGCTTTTATGGAAGTTGAGAAAGCTGACATTCTTATTTTCCGTGTCAATTCGATAAAAAACGGTGAACTGATAGAAGATTGTCCTCCAATTCAAAAACGTCTGCATTTACATAATGCATTAAAGTATGGAACATGCAGAATCGCTATTAAGCGGCGTTCGATGCTACAGGCTAATATACATTTTCATGATTTCTTTGGTCCTGGTTGCAGTTATTATATGAGCGAAGACACACTATTCATAATAGAGTGTCTGAAAAAGAAACTCAAGATTTATGCTCATAATGGGTTTATCGGAAATACATTGAAAGACTATTCAACATGGTTTTGCGGATATGATGAAAAGTTTTGGTATAATAAAGGTGCATTCATTGCCGCAGGTTTGCCAAGATTACGCTATCCACTAATGATCTATTTTCTGTGGCGGTTTCGCAAGGAAAGTGGAACCAGCTTAATTAATCGGCTTAAATTTATGCATAAAGGTATTATTGGATATGGTACACTACAAAGCTACGAGGAATATGCTAATAAAGTGAAGGTCATGTAAATAAGCAAAGTTAAACTATTCAAGTTGCCTCCTGTTTGTGTTTGTGCCTTGTAGTTTATCCTTTCAAGTCACTGCTATTATTTCTGTTCTCTTCGGAACAAGCTTAATCATTTCTATTCTATATCTTCATAACAGAAAGGCAATATGTTATGAGTTGCTCAACAGATAATATTGGAGCTTCGAGAGATAGGTTGAAAATCCTATTCATATGTGATTATTATGGTGAGAACATGGGGGCTATCGGTGTCTGTATAAAAAAACTGACTAACTGTTTAGACAAAAGAGATTATGAGATATATGTTGTTTCGCGGAAAAGAAGAGATGAAAAAAAAGAAGAAATTACAAAAAATGTCTTTATTTATAGGTATAGCAACGGTGTATACAACAACCTCATTAGTTATGCTAGGAATAAACAAAACACGATAATAGGCAAAATTGTATTTCTCATGACTCGACTTATGGGAATTCGTTTGATAGTGTTTCTCCCTTTATTCCCTATACGAGATCCGTTGTTATTACGACGTTGTTGCAGAATAACTCAGAAACTACATCGTGAGATTGGTTTTGATATTGTGATTGGAGCCTATAATCCAATAGAAGCGGTATTAGCGGCATCAAAAATAAAAAAGAAGCATAATACTAGAGTTTGTACATACTTTTTGGATACGTTATCAGACGAGCCTCCCTATAGATTTTTATCAAGAGAATTCATTAATAAGCAAGGAAGAAAATATGAAGAAATGATTTTTAGGTCTTCTGACCTAATCCTAAATATGTTATGTCATGAGAAGAATTTTCTTCAAATTGACTACAACAAATATAGGGAGAAAATGAAAACTGTTGATTTTCCATTACTAGAAAAGCACAAAACTAATTATTTGTATAATAACGAGCGTATTTCCAAAGATAGTATAAGTGCTGTTTATACGGGAATAGTAAGAATAAGTCTTATGCAATATATTATTGAAGTATTTGAGGAAGTGAATAATGTTAAAATACATATCTATTCTTCTAGTATATTGCCGAACATGCATTCAAACATTTTAGTTGTGCATGGTGAGGTTTCTCACGATGAAGCCTTAGTCGCTCAAAACAATGCTGATGTATTAGTGTGTATGGGAAATAAAGACTCTGCCTATGTTCCATCAAAAATATTCGAATATATGTCAACGGGGAAAAAAATAATACATTTCTGTTATAATGACAAAGACTCATGCATTGGTTACTTTAGCAGATATAGGAATGCCTTGGTAGTAAATCTCGAAAACAGTGTTGAAGAAAATACTCTACAGATTAGACGTTTTATTGAAGAAGAAGCAGACATAATCCCATTTGACGAATTAAAAGATACATTTCCCCTAAATTTACCAAGTTATACAGTTGACGTAATACTAGACGCATTAGTCGACAAAACATCCAAATAAACTCTACGGATGTCAAATGTTTTAAGCAACACAATGCAAATAACCGTACTAGAACACTTATTTGCGCTTAAAAGAATGGTCGACGCTTAATCATATGCGGTCGGAGGTTTTACCAGACGCACTCTCATCTCTGCACTTTGTAGTATACCATGCCTCAGAAATATTATAGAAAAAGGCACGCCCCGGGTTTACACGGTTTAGTGCCTATCACAGAAAGGAATGTTTTACTCATATGAACATTCTTGTAACAGGCGCTAAAGGTTTTTTAGGGAAGAACCTTATTTCTACATTGGAAAACAATTTCAATTACAATGTTTACCAATATGACGTCGATTGTGAACCGGCTGTGCTCGATAAGTATGCCGCAAAATGCAGTTTTGTGTTTCATCTAGCAGGAGTTAACCGCCCAAAAGACGAATCAGAGTTCATTGAAGGAAACGTGAGGTTTACTGAAAAACTGACTGAATCACTTAAAAAAAATAATAACAAATCCCCGATTCTAGTGAGTTCGTCCATTCAAGCAGCGCTTGACAACCCATATGGAAAAAGCAAAAAAGCAAGCGAACAAATTATTTCCAGGTACTCTGAGGCAACGGGTGCACCAGCGTATATTTATCGCATTACTAATGTGTTTGGAAAGTGGTGTAGACCTAATTACAACAGCGTTATCGCAACTTTTTGCCACAATATTGCTCGCGACTTGCCAATCACGATTAATGATCCGCAAACTGAGATGAACCTTGTTTATATTGACGATGTAATTACGGAGTTTGTCAATGCAATCGAAGGGGTGGTGAGCTATAACGGTGAGTTTTGTACTGTAAAGCCTATCCACACAATGAAGCTTGGAGATATCGCATCCTTAATAAAGAGTTTCCACGACTCTCGAAAAACAATACAAGTGCCGAACTTATCGGATAAGTTTACAAAAAAGCTTTACAGTACATATTTAAGTTACTTGCCACATGACAAGTTCTCCTATCCGTTGAAAATGAACATTGACAGTAGAGGTTCTTTCACAGAGTTTATTCGTACACCAGAACGAGGCCAATTGTCAGTTAACGTATCCAGAGCAGGAATAGTCAAAGGGAATCACTGGCATCATACAAAGAATGAAAAGTTTCTCGTAGTTAGTGGAGAAGGGATTATTCGGTTCCGCCAGGTTGATAGCGATGATATTCTTGAATACCGTGTTAATGGAAAGGATCATCTAGTCCTTGATATACCGCCCGGCTATACCCATAATATAGAGAATACTGGCAGAGTCGATATGGTGACAGTTATGTGGGCAAATGAATGCTTTGACCCTGAAAATCCTGATACTTTTATGCTGGAGGTTTAGCTATTTGAAAAAACTCAAGTTGATGACAATTGTTGGTACACGTCCGGAAATTATCAGGCTTTCTGAAGTTATTAAGAAATGTGACCGTTATTTTGAACATATACTCGTACATACAGGACAAAACTATGATTATACGCTCAACCAGATATTCTTTATGGAGCTAAACCTTCGCAACCCTGATCACTATCTTGAAGCAGCAAGCGACGATTTAGGAGACACTATTGGAAAAATCATTTCAGGAAGCTATAAGCTGATGCAACAAGCGCAACCGGATGCGTTGTTAATTTTGGGCGACACTAATTCAGCGCTCTCGGCAATTTCCGCTAAACGGCTGAAAATACCTATATTTCACATGGAGGCTGGGAACCGCTGCTTCGATGAGAACCTACCGGAAGAGATGAACCGCCGCATAGTTGACCACATAGCAGACGTGAACCTTTGCTATAGCGAACACGCCCGTAGGTATTTAAACCGGGAAGGCCGTCCAATGGAGCGGACATTTGTCACCGGCTCGCCTATGGCGGAGGTGCTTGCAGCCAATATTAGCGGGATAAAAGAAAGCGGCGTTCTTGATACGCTCGGACTTGAATCCGGTAAATATATCTTGCTATCCGCACATCGCGAGGAGAATATCGACATAGAAGAGAATTTCTATTCGCTAATGAGCGCAATTAACGCTTTGGCTGAATTCTACAATATTCCAGTGATATACTCTACACATCCCAGAAGCAGAAAATTTATCGAATCCAGGCAATTTATCTTCCATGACAATGTTAAGAATCTTGAACCATTCGGTTTTTTAGACTATAATAAGCTACAATGCGACGCGTTTTGTGTCGTATCAGACAGCGGCACATTACCCGAAGAAGCAAGCTATTTCGGTTTCCCTGCGGTTTGTATTCGGACGAGTACAGAACGACCGGAAGCTATCGACAAGGGAAATTTCATTATTGGCAGTGTAACAGAAAGAGAAATTTTGCAATCAGTTGAACTTGCGGTATCGATGAAAAAGAATGGCGACACGGGAAGCCCTGTACCTGATTATTTCGACGAGAATGTTTCGACAAAGGTAATAAAAATCATCCAAAGTTACATGGAGATAGTAAATAGTATAGTTTGGCGAAAAAGGGATAAAGTAGACTTTATCGAAAAGTGATAGCGAACCTCTAGATGAAATAAAGAAGCAAGAGAATATCATCAGTATAAATGAAAGAAATATTGGTATATTGTATTTACTGGATTTGCGAAAGCAGGGGGAAATGGCAAGTATCATTAGTTGTCTCATATAATTTTGAAAACTTCGTGTGTATGAAAAGAGCGGTATTGTGGGTATAATTAAGCATGTGCTAGTACATCTCTATTTACTGATTAGGTGGAGAAAACAGAACGTAAAATTTCCTTTCAGTGCAAGAATCGACAGAATTTCGTCTGTTGAGGGGTATAATCGTTTTTCTCATAAATGCAGATTTAGTGGACATCTAGGAAAATACTCATATATAGGCGAAAACTCCATTATTTATGGTGATGTCGGTAGGTTTTGCAGTATTGGTTCAGATGTAAGGGTATTAATTGGTACACATCCAGTAAATTCTTTTGTTTCCACACATCCGGTGTTTTTTTCTCTTAGAAAACAATGCGGAATCACTTTTGCAAAGGCACAGGAATTTAATGAAATTCTTTTATCCCCTTCGCACCAGTACCCTGGTGTTAGTATCGGAAATGATGTATGGATCGGTAGTAACGCTGTTATAATTGGAGGAATCAAGATAGGAGATGGCGCGATAATTGCAGCAGGATCTTTGGTCACAAAGGAAGTATCGCCATATTCAATCGTAGGCGGAAACCCTGCAAGACATATAAAGTATCGTTTCGGTGAGAACGAAATTGAACGATTACTTGACTTGAAATGGTGGGAAAAGCCAAATGAATGGCTACAAAACAATGTCAACTATTTCAAATCTATTGGTGATTTCAGTATGTTTATAGGTGGTGTTTAGTCTGCGTAGAATGTTGAAATCATTATATAGATGTTTCCTAATAATAAAAAGGTGTTTCGCAGAAAGTGGTAAATTAGCGAAATGGTTACTTCACTTTTTATTATACTATAAAAAAATTAAATCAATCGAAAACGGAGGAAAAAAAGTTATAGTAGTTGGGAATGGGCCAAGTGTAAGCGATTTTGATTTTTTTATGTTTAGCAGACTTGGATATGAATTTCTATGTGTGAATTACTTTGCACTCGATGAGAGATTTTTCAAAATAAGGCCGAAATTTTATTGCATTGTAGATCCAGCCGTCTATAAAAAATGTCAGGATGTAAATGATAAGGCCAACGAATTATTTCACATACTTGAGAATGTTGATTGGGAAATGACATTAGTATGTACAGCATACCAACGACCTGTTATTAATAATAAACTAATTAGAGTAGACAAGATAAATAATCATGTCTATAATGGTACAATAAAATGGTTGCAAAAGAGCGTATACAATAAGAATATCGGAACATTCGGTTATCAAAACGTTATTTGTGCTGCGCTTTATTATCTACTGTCTAGCAACGTATTGGAAATTGGGTTAATTGGTGTTGAAAACGATTGGCATCGTGAATTATACGTTGATGAGAATAATGATGTTATAAGGGAATATAGGCATTTTTATGGTACACAAAGGATTAACATAACTTTGGATGAGCAAATTCAAAGAGGGGAACTATATAAGTATTTTTATTGGTACTATATCACCTTATACCAATATAGCATCGCGGCATCATACGCAAAAATGAAAAGTATACTTGTCTATAATTATTGCAAATACTCCTATATAGACGTATTTGACAAAAAGCAATTAGTACGTAATAATGATGTGGATTCATGAAGAAGATTAAGATAACAGAAATAGATCATGAAACCGTTTGATATAGATACATTTTATCTGTGAATGTACAATTCACAGACTAGATTGTCCACTTCAAGGATTTGAAAATCTGATCCAACTATAAATGGCTCGGATGCTCATGTTAGGATAATGATATGAACACAATCTATTATGGACGCCAGTACATCGACGAAGACGACTGCACAGCTGTTCGTGAAGTCTTGCTCAGCGATTACCTCACTACCGGACCAAAGCCACGCGAGCTTGAACAGCGTCTTTGTGAACTGACTGGTGCAGAATACGCAATTTCCATTGCAAATGGTACAGCGGCATTGCATGCTGCGTGTTTTGCGGCTGGTATCGGTGCCGGAGACGAGGTCATCACTACTCCGATGACGTTTGTAGCTTCGGCGAATTGTGTGTTATACTGCGGTGGAAAACCTGTGTTCGCAGACATTGAGGCGGACACATACAACATTTCTCCGAAATCGGTTGAAGCTTTGATTACTCCGAACACAAAAGCCGTAATTGCGGTCGACTTTACGGGGCAAGCCGCAAGATATAATGAATTGCGTGATATTTGCGAACGGCATGGACTTGTTTTAATAGGTGACGCGGCTCATTCGATTGGTACAAAGTACAATGGTAAAGCTATCGGCAATGTTGCCGATATTACGACTTTCAGTTTTCACCCTGTTAAAACAGTCACCGGTGGCGAAGGTGGTGCGGTGTTAACCAACAATAAGGGATACTATGACAAGCTTATGCTATTTCGCACCCACGGAATAACCCGGGAACATTTTCAAATGATTTCACCGACTGATGACTATTGGTACTATGAACAAGTGGAACTAGGCTACAACTACCGTTTGACTGATTTCCAGGCAGCACTTATTATCAGCCAGCTTAACAAGCTCGATATGTTTACCGCTCGACGCAGGGAAATTGTCAAACGCTATAATGAAGCGTTTTCCAATATGCCTGAAATTATTATTCAGCAGGAAATCCCGCAATCGGACACAGTGCGGCATCTATATATTATTCAGCTTAACTATGATTTCCTAAAGTGTGCCCGCCGGGAATTCTTCGATGCTATGTTTGAAAAGGGAATAGTCTGCAACGTCCACTATATTCCCGTGTATTTTCATCCGTATTATGAGCGATTAGGTTATAAAAAAGGGCTTTGCCCAGTTGCCGAGCGAGTTTATGAAGGGGTTTTGACTTTACCATTATACTATTCGTTGTCTGATGATGATGTGGAGCGGGTAATCACAGAGGTCAAAAAGGCTGTTATGTATTTTCGAAAACCTGGAGTAAGTATATG
Organism: Oscillospiraceae bacterium; assembly: GCA_009776445.1. GTDB lineage: Bacteria > Bacillota > Clostridia > Oscillospirales > Oscillospiraceae > WRMH01. The sequence continues at coordinate 29,311 of WRNV01000011.1, forward strand.
AATCTTGCAATAATCCCCGCTCGTGGAGGCAGTAAACGCATACCTAAAAAAAACATAAAGAGTTTTTCAGGTATGCCAATAATAGCGTACTCGATACAAGCAGCGATTAATTGCAAAATATTTGATAAAGTAATGGTATCGACAGATAGTGAAGAAATTGCTAGAATCGCAATGGATTACGGCGCAACTGTTCCGTTCATGAGAAGCAAGAATACCTCAGACGATTTTGCAACTACGACTGATGTGCTTATCGAGGTTCTTGAAGCATATGCAGACATTGAAAATACATTTGATTACCTTTGCTGCATTTATCCAACTGCTCCGTTCGTCACGTCCGACATATTATTTACAGCATACAAGCTTCTACTAGAGGAAAGAGCAGATGCGCTTATTCCTGTAGTCCCGTTTTCTTATCCGCCTATGCGAGGGTTGATAATTGAAAACTCGCGGCTAAAGATGAAGTGGCCGGAAAACATCAACGCACGCTCACAAGATCTTGATAGTATGTACCACGACAGCGGGCAATTCTACTTTGTGCGTGTCGAAGCATTTCTAAAGGAAAAGAAACTGTTCTGTAATAACACAGTGCCAATGCTCCTATCCGAGCTCGAAGTACAGGATATTGATAACGAAACTGATTGGAAATTGGCGGAACTTAAGTATAAAATGTTTGTCGAGTAATGGTGTTTGGCCAACCAAAAGTAGTTTACTATAAAGCATAGTTTGGCGGTATGCATATGATTAAGTCTATAGCACTAAAAAACTGGAAGAATTTTGAATCAGCGACACTTTATATTGATCCTCTTACAATACTCATTGGCACAAATGCTGCCGGCAAGTCGAATATCCTTGATGCTTTTATTTTTCTTCAAAGGATAGCTTCGGGGTTAAGTATCCAAGAAGCAATTGAGGGGACAACCACAATTGAACCTCTACGGGGCGGATCGAATTGGGTAGTGAAAAAACCTTCTGTTGAGTATACTATTCAGTTGATTTTTGAGATTGGGCAAATAGAATATAGCTTTGAAATTTCTATTATGCATGGGAATTCGGGATTTCTAGTATCCGGCGAGAGTTTGAATGTATGCTATACTGGTAAAAGGCTCTACTGGTTCAACAGCTTTGACGGCTTCGCAAACTCGTTCTATTATACAACCGGAAAACAGGGCAAGAAGAAATTCCAGTGCAAGGCGGCATACCCAGCTTTCCGTCAACTGGAGACGCTTGCCGACCTCCAGCCAGAAACCGTATATGCTATTGAGAGCCTTTCATTTATCCTAAGCAATCTGTTTGTGCTTGACCCTATTCCAAGTAAAATGAGAGGTTATTCCCAGTTATCGAAGACACTTAGACAAGATGCGTCTAACACAGCTGGTGTATTGGCGGCATTTTCAAAAGAAGATAAGGACCTTGTTGAGGGCACTATTGCCGCATATGTCAAGATGCTTCCCGAAAAAGACCTTAAGCGCATCTTTACGGTTACTGTTGGGCCATTCAATACAGATGCGATACTTATGTGCGAAGAGGGTTGGGAACAAGCAAATTCAACAGTAGTCGATGCGAGCGGCATGTCAGATGGCACATTGCGTTATTTAGCGATTGTTGCCGCCTTGCTAACAAGACCTGAAAACAGCTTGTTTATTATTGAGGAGGTTGACAACGGGCTTCACCCTTCGAGGGCCAGAAATTTATTGGAGATGTTGAAAACTCTGGGGTCAGAGAGAAATATCGATATATTAATTACCACACATAATCCTGCGTTATTGGATGCCGCCGGCCACAAAATGATACCGTTTATTTTTGCTGTCCATAGGGATAGCAATACTGGTTTCGGTCTAATCACACCTCTTGACACGCTGGACGCACTGCCGAAGCTTATGGCTTCCGGAACCCTTGGAGACATTTCGACAAATAGGAGTATTGAAAATGCTCTCAGGGTGGAGGTGTCTACCTAATGCGGGAAATACTCGTAATTGATACAAGCATCCTGTGCGTTTGGCTAGGTGTGCCGGGCAAAGAATCATGCGGCGCGTCAGATGATATATGGGATAAAGCAAGGGTTAATAGAGTGCTGGATAAAGAAGAGAAGCAAGGCACAAAATTCGTATTGCCGCTTGCAGTAATTATCGAAACGGGAAACCATATAGCTCAGTCTCAGAATTCATGGGAATGTGCCAGAGCTTTATGTGATATTGTTCTTAAAAGTATTGATTCAGCATCACCATGGATAGCGTTTTCGCAACAAGATGCCCTATGGAACCCAGAGAACCTTCGCAGGCTTGCAAACGAGTGGCCGAAATATGCGGTATCGGGGCTTTCGTTTGGAGATATGACGATAAAAGCTATAGCTGAGTTATATGCGGAAGCGAGGTTTAAAGTACGAATCCTTACCGGTGATGAAGGCTTGAAGGCATTCGAACCAGTTGCGATTGAGCCTATCCCGAGAAGGTATAAGGTGTGAATATGGGGATATACGAAAACTCACATCTAATATATTCTTTGTCGCCGAAATGTTCACGAACAATGAATGCCATTCTGGTTTTCAACGTCTGAATGCTCAAAAATGCGTATAAATTCATTGGAAACGATACGGTGTTGTGATGAAAAGAGTTATGGTCGTAGCTGGTGGACCGCTACAGGTTTTTTTAGTTCAAAAAACGAAGGAAATGGGCTGCTTTGTTCTAAATACGAGTCTGGAAAATGATTCGCCAGGCTTTCAGTATGCTGACCTATACAGCGCTACTGATGTACTAGATATTGACAAGCAATTATCTATCGCTGTTGACTTCAAACCAGACGCGATTGTTACCGATCAAAGTGACTTATCGGTACCGACGGTTGCATATTTGTGCGAAAGACTGGGACTAATAGGTATCGGTGTAAAAAAAGCAGATTTATTTACCAACAAACACTCAATGCGTGAGTTTTGCTCTGGAAACAATGTACCCTACCCTGACTATTGCGTTTGCATAAGTATCGAAGATGCCGTCCAGTTTCTAGATAAACACGGGAAAATCATTATCAAACCATTGGACAGCCAAGCAAGCAAAGGTGTGCAGACAATACTTACACCCTATGATTTACTGCTTCATTTTGAAAATACAAAACAATTTTCCAGAACCAGAAAGGCAGTTTTAGCTGAAGAGTTTATTGAAGGCACTGAGTTTACTGTCGACGGTATAAAGACCTTTGACAAGCACATTTCGCTTGCTGTTTCTCAAAAAGCGCATTACAAATCTTATTCTAATGTTGCGTCTAGTTTGCTCTTTTCACATACGAGCGGAGAGTATGATTATAATTTATTAAGAGGACAAAACGATTCACTCGTAGAAAAAATGGGGTTACCATTTGGACTGACGCATGCTGAATATATTGAAAGAAACGGTGTTTTCTATTTAGTTGAGATTGCTGCAAGAGGTGGGGGAGCGCAAATCTCATCAAAGATTGTTCCCTTCATGTCTGGAGTACAAAACACCGAGCTACTTATAAGGATGGCGCTCGGTGAGCGGATATATGCATCTGATGTCAGCATTTACCAGTCTTATAATAACAAAAAATGCATTTTGGAGTTCTTTGTTTTCAACCCTGGTGTGGTGAAAGAAATAAAGAAAACTGCGCTTGACAGTTGTAAGGATGTGCTTGACTATACATTAAACATTAAACCAGGAGAGGTAATTGGGGTGCCTTCCGATGACACAAAAAGACCAGGTTATTATATAGCCGGAGCAACAAGCATTCGTGAACTAAACACCATAAGGAATACAATTATGAAAGGAGTTGTGGTGGAGTATGTATAAACTGATAGATGCGCATATGCATTTTGATCTATCTGCGTCAAACCCCGCAACTGACTTGGTTAATCAGTTAATGGCTGCTGATGCTACTGGATGTGTGTTGATATTAAACAGTACCGAAGAAGTAAACGTATACAAACAAAATAAAGCTTTACTTGACAATTATATCATTTGTACAAGTCTTTTGCTTGATCTGCAGGCAAATGGAAAGAGAGAAGTTCCGTTTACTAAGTTACATCCAAGGCTTTCTGGTCTTACGAGGGACAACTACCCTCAAATAATGCGTATCATACAAGACTGTGAGGCAAGAGTAATTACTATAGATTGTTTCGTTTACGGCCACTCATTAGAAAATGATATAGGTATAGAATTAGGTATCTACTTAGCGCAGAATTTACCCGACAGATATGTTGTTCTTGCTCATGCAGGTGGTGTTCGTTTACTAGAATGCCTTATGCAGACAAAGACGTTACAAAATATATATTATGACTTATCGTTGACTATAAACTATCTCTGGCACTCATCCATTCGGCAGGATATGATACTTTTGTTGATGCATCATAGTAATAGAGTTATGTTCGGGTCAGATTATCCATCCTTTTCTATTAATGAGGCAAAACACTGTATGTCTCAATTATGTGAAAAAGCAAAATTGTGCAACGCTGATGGAAAAAATCTGTTTTATGAAAACGCATTGAAAGTATACGGATTATAGGGGGAACGTTATGGTTAACAGAGAGTTACAGGAAAAAATGGTCAAATATATAAAAATGAATCGCGTGTCTTCAACGCAAGTAGCGGATTGTCTAGCTAAAACTGGTGCAATTTCTGGGGTTAAACAAGTTAACTCTGGAATGTTCGCTTCTGGTGTTTGTCGATACATATATGGTCATAGTGAAAGTAATTGGACAATCCATGAACAAGCTCGTGAAATACTACCCGGAGAGATCGTTGTTATTGATGGAATTGATGTGCAAGACAGAGCTTTATTTGGTGAATTAGTAGCGAAATACATTATTCTTTATAAAATGGCTGAAGGAATTGTCGCACTTGGCAATTTAAGAGACGCAAACGATTTGATTAAGCAAAGATACGCTGTATGGTGTTATGGGTTTAACCCAATAGGATGTTTTAACGAGCAAAGAGATGAATCTGATGAGGTAAAGCTCATAGTAAAAGAACATAAGGACTATTATGACGGGGCAATTGCCATTTGTGATGACACAGGAGTTACTATTATTCCGAAAGACAAAATAACAGATGACTTTTTTGAGCGCCTTGATTATATTGAGAAGCAAGAAGACATTTGGTTCAATTGCATTGATTTTAGGAAATGGGATACATACGACACCGTGTGCCTTAAAAAGTATCTTAATGAAGATGAGACGTTTATTGACTTAGAAAAATAGTTATTCACGGGAGGTAAAATGCGAGCAGTTTATATTATTGCGGAGATGTCTGCCAATCACGGTGGTTCGCTCGATAGGGCGCTAGAAATTGTTCATGTTGCAAAAGACGCAGGTGCTGATTGCATTAAGCTGCAGACTTACACAGCCGATACCATTACACTAAAAGCAGACACTCCTCCGTTTATAATAGAGCATGGCTTATGGGCGGGTTATACTTTACACGCTCTATATAGTAAGGCAAGCACACCGTGGGAATGGCATGGCAGAATCAAAGCAGAAGCAGAGAGTATTGGAATCGATTTTCTTTCCACACCTTTTGACTTTACTGCTGTAGATTTTCTGGAAAAACTTGGTGTAAACGCATATAAAGTTGCTTCATTTGAGATGGTTGACATTCCTCTTCTACGTTATATAGCACAAAAGGGAAAACCAATTTTCATGTCGACGGGAATGGGTACGCAAGAAGAGATTCAAGAAGCGGTGGATACGATCATAGCTGCAGGAAACAATGCATTGACATTACTAAAATGCTCATCAACATATCCTGCAGACCCTGCTCAGATGAACCTTCTCACCATACCTGATATGGCTAGTCGATTTAGATTGCCTGTAGGGTTATCGGATCATTCATTAGGGCATATCAGTGCCCTCATTGCAGTTGCGCTTGGTGCCTGCACAATTGAAAAGCATATTTGTTTATCAAGGAAAATTGAAACCCCCGACTCGGAGTTTTCGATGGAACCTAAAGAATTTTCTGATATGGTAGAGCATATAAGGACAGCAGAGAAGGCGTTAGGATTAGCATTGTATGGACCAATTGGAGATGAAAAGAATAGTCTATATGGACGCCGTTCAATTTTTACATCATCTGACATCAAGAAAGGGGAAGTTTTTAGCAAATATAACATTAGAGTCGTACGCCCCTCATTAGGTATGCACCCCCGTGAATATGATAACATAATCGGGAAGAGGGCGGCATGTGATATTCTTTTCGCAACTCCTCTGACAATGGAGATGATATCTGAATGAGAATTGCATTTCGAGCAGAAGGAAGCGCAGAAATAGGAATTGGTCACTTAACAAGATGTAGTGCTATTGCTATAGAATGTGTGAAGAAGGGATTTGATGTTTGCTTTTTTGCTAGAAATGATTCGGAGCTATGGCTCAGAGAAAAAAGAATGCCCCTACAAATCCTTCCGAAATGTAACACGATACAAAAGGAAACAAGTGAGTTCATTTCTCTAGCGAACAGGTGGGCTGCAGATTATGCGTTTGTTGATTCATATGAACTAACTCAACAGTGTTACAATGAGATTTTTAGAAACTTACCTACTATAACTATTGATGATTTCGCACATTTCCCGTATACAGCCACAACGCTGATAAATGCAAATGTGTTCGCTGATTTACTAAATTACTCAGATTATAATGTGAAAAAACTTTTGCTTGGTGGTAAATATATAATTTTGCGAGATGAGTTTGTAGAAGCTTCTCCCGCTCCTTTCAATCAGAGAGTTTCTCGTATACTAGTAACTATGGGTGGGGCAGATATTAATAACTGCACACCTTTTGTTTTGGAAGCATTATGCAAAATACGTAATATTCAAGTAGTCGTTATAGTTGGTCCTATGTTTAGAGGGGTGCTTGATATTGAAACAGCTGCAAGTAAATGTAAAAGCGAGGTTCAGATTTTGTATACGCCCAACAACCTCGCTGAAGTTTTTTCTTCATGTGATATAGCAATCTCTGCTGCTAGCACCACTACCTACGAGCTTTGCTCCTTAGGAGTACCCACAATCCTTATTCAACAAGCAGCTAATCAACAAATGATTTGCGATTATTTTATGCATTCAGATTCATTATTTGTATTGGGGGAATTTAAATCGATTTCAAAACAACTAATAGAGCACGCAGTGCTTTCGCTTATTAACAATGAAAACAAGCGGTTCCATATGCGAGAGTCTGTGCTTGCGCTAGTTAGTAGAAACGGTGTAAATAATATTGTAAAAGAAGCCTTTTGTTAGCCGAATAATTAGTGTTTTGCCAATTCTTTTTAACGTAGTGTTAAGTCTCTTTTACAATATATGCAGTTGGTTGACGTGTGTATACGCATTGTTGAACTCTACAATCTGTATTTTTTTTACTACATTACACTCGTAAAGAGAGACAGGTAAATTATAATGATCAAGTATAACTATCCCGCCTTTGACGATACGTGGTCAAAAATTTTCAATAGATTCGTCTAAAGCATCTTTAATACCGCAATCGATGAAACACAACTTAAAACGAAGATAATAATATTTCTTAAAATGTTCCGGGAGATTTTTTGACGGTCAGTGTGATGTCATGCCATGTCATGTACTAACCCAGATAGTTCCTCTTCCCCTAGCCACTGCGTATTGCGACCTGAACTGTATTCAAACTCTGGATCAACAAGCTTTCCGCCTGGTATTATATTCATGTTGTCCATCCACTCCATATTAGGGTATATGATGAAGTGCTTGTCGTACTCATATGTACGCATGGAGTCCTCGCGGGTAATCATGACCTCATGTAGCTTTTCTCCCTCGCGAATACCGATCTCCGGCATCTTGCATCCAGGAAGCATTGCTTGCGCTAAATCGGTGACCTTGAAAGACGGAATCTTTGCGATGAAGGTTTCTCCGCCGCTGCTCTCGCGCAGCGCTTTTATTACTAAATCGACACCTTCTTCAAGGCTTATCCAGAAGCGTGTCATGTGGTAGTCTGTTATTGGCAGTTCTCTACCTCCGTTTTTTATGATATCTGCGAAAAAGGGAATTACTGAGCCACGGCTCCCGGCGACGTTGCCGTAACGCACGACAGCGAACCGGATATCCTTGAAACCAGAGTATGCGTTTGCGGCTATAAACAATTTATCAGAAACGAGCTTTGTTCCGCCATAGAGATTTATTGGATTGACAGCTTTATCGGTGGAAAGAGCTACGACACGATTAACCCCAGTATCCAACGCAGCTTCGATGACATTCATAGCACCGTGTATATTGGTTTTTATTGCTTCATTCGGGTTGTACTCGCAAGAAGGCACCTGTTTCAATGCCGCTGCGTGGATCACGTAGTCGACGCCATCAAATGCGCGCCGGAGGCGATCAAGGTCGCGCACATCGCCGATAAAGTAACGCATCACATTTTCATAAGCGTGAAGCTTGTCGCGCATGAGGTACTGTTTGTATTCGTCGCGGGAATATATTATAATTTTTTTCGGCTTATATCGGCTCAAGATATAGTTTGTGAAGGCCCCGCCAAAAGAGCCTGTTCCACCGGTTATGAGTACTGTTTTACCGTCAAGCATTTATTCCCTCCACAGCTTTATTGGTATACAGAATACCATAACTGATTAACTATTACAAGTTTTTCTTGACCTGTCCGTCTTGTGCTGGTAGTATTCCTTTGTAGCACTAAAGTAAGGGAGACGGTTTGTGCAAATTCTGAATAAGCTGCGGTGTATCTTTAATCGCGACACAAAGATAAAGCTGGTAGTGTTGGTCATAGCAATCATCATCGGCGCTTTGCTTGAGACGCTGGCACTGTCGTTGATTTCGCCGTTTATTTCCATCCTGCTTGATCCATCAATGATTGATTCAAACCGGTTTGTTGAGTTTGCCTACGATCTGCTCGGCTTCTCAAGCACCGGCGCATTTCTCGCATTGTTGACATTTTTGCTCGCGGGAGTATATATCTTTCGCGGTGTGTATCTCTATGCCGTGTCGAAGCTGCAATATCGTTTTATCGCCCGGAGGCAAGCGGATTTGTCGGGCAAATTACTCAGGAAAATCCTCGAATATCCATATCTCTACCACTCCAAGAAAAACCTTGCCGAACTCCAGCGTATAATCGTAACGGATGTGCAGCAAATGTTTGTTCTCATCACAAGCATTTTGCTGCTACTGACAGACTTATTTATGACGCTCTTCATCGTAATATTCCTCGTAATAGTTTCACCTGTGATGACCTTGTGCGTATGTGTAATGGCAGCGCTTTGTGTACTGCTGTACCTAAAAGCGTTTCGTAAACAGGTTCGGGCGGCGGGGGACAAGAGCAGAGACGCGCAAATCGGTATGAACAAAGCTGTAAATCAGGCTCTGGGTGGGATCAAAGAGGTCAAGGTCTTGCGGCGGGAGGGATTCTTTTATAACACATTTAAAGATAGCAGCGATATTTATGTAAAGTATTTTACGCAATTCCGCACATTCGATTCCGTTCCAAAACTTGTTATAGAATCTGTGTGTTTTGGCGGTGCGTTTATTATCATTGGTGTGCTGATTATCGGAGGGGCTGACATCGCCGCACTCGTTCCTCAGCTCAGCTTGTTTGTGCTTGCAGCGTTCAGGCTTCTACCTGCCGTTTCACGACAGGTCAATATGCTCAATCAGGTCGTTTATTATCGTTCGTCGGTGGACGCAGTCTACAAAAGCTTGTTTGAAGATGATGATACCGCTATAGAGGCGGTGATTCCGGTAACTGAGTTGCCTGCCGATGTACTTGACATTATAGTCAGCGACGTGACGTTCCAATATCCGAACACCCCCTCCCCTGTGCTAAAAGACATTTCCTTGACGATCCCGGATAAAAAGTCGGTCGCTTTTATTGGGGCATCAGGTGAAGGAAAGACTACGCTTGCAGACATAATCCTTGGTGTGCTCACTCCAGAAACAGGAGGTGTGTTCTTTGCAGGTAAGTCAATCCACCACAGTTTTGAAGAATGGAGCCGCAATGTGGGCTATATTCCGCAGCAGATTTATCTGCTTGATGAGAGCATTCTAGAAAACGTGGCGTTCGGAATCGAGCGCGACGACATCGATGTGGAACAGGTATGGCACACGCTGGAGCAGGCGCAGCTGGCAAGTTTCGTGCGTTCGTTGCCGGAGGGGCTGGAAACCATCGTCGGGGATCGGGGCATACGGCTCTCTGGCGGTCAGCGCCAGCGCATTGGTATAGCCCGGGCGTTGTACAATAATCCATCTATATTGGTACTTGATGAAGCAACGTCTTCTCTTGATACAGAAACAGAAAAGGCGGTGATGGAGGCAATCGAGAAGTTCCAGGGCGACAAGACGATGATTATTATTGCCCACAGGTTGAGTACGATCGAGAATTGTGATATTATTTATCGCGTTGAGGATGGGGATGTGGTTCGGGAGAAGTGAAGTCCTCATCTCTTTGGGCGGCATCTTTATATAAGATTATAGAATGTGTAGAAGGAGTATAGTATGTTTGACAATATAAATCCGGAGACTAACAACTCCGAAATAAACCTGAACCTAAAAATGCCGCAAGAGCAAACGGATAGTAGTTTTTCATTCAGAGATTTTGTGCTAACGATTTATAGCGCCAAAAAAGTGTTTCTTGTGTGGTGCTGCATTGGCCTGATTCTGGGCATAGCCGCTGCCGGAGGTTTTTTCCTCATGAAAAGGAGCAACACTTCAGCGGAGGTGTCGGTCGCGCTTATCCTGAATTACAGCAAGGTGTCAGAGAATATTTTCCCAAGCGGGGAAGAGTTCGATATTGACTCTTTTTATTCGATGGACATCTGGGCAAACGCTTTAAAAGCTATCGGGCGTGACGATGTCGCGGTCGCCGATGCTATGAATCAAGTGAGAATAGCCCACATGAGACGGGATGATGGCACGAATACCGATGCGGGAATGAACACAGATGGTTCCACGGAAAACACATATTCGCTCACTTTGTCTGATAATAGCAGCGTGTTTATGAGCACAAAAGAAAAAGAGGATTTCTTGCAGGCGTTTTGTAGCGAGTACAATAATTACATAGTCGCGAGGTATTATATCGAAGACAGGACTGGGATGCTGCACGGCCAGCAGCTCAAAGAATGGATAGATGTGACCAAAGCAGAAATAATATGGGATTCGTTTAGTTTCAGCGCGAACTACGACCTTTTGGGCGATAGGTACATCGCGCTGTCCGAGACGCTTAGTAGCCTTTACGATGAAGACCCCGCGTTCAGGACTGCGGACGGCAAGAGTTTCGATGACTATGCGAAAGAATTTGAGGGCATCGTCATTTCTGAGCTACCCCGGTGGCGGGCAAAGCTGGATTCCGGCATATATATACGGAATATTGACAGGTTCAAGCAGGATTGCGGCATCGTTGCTCGTTCAATGAGAATAAACCGCCAGTACCATCTTGATCTCCTTGCGTCCTACAACGAGATGCTGCTCTCGTTCCAGCAAAAGGATGCCGAAGGGGTCAGAATCGACGAGGCGGTAGAAATCCTGATGGCTGCGCAGGAATCGGCAGAAATAGCGGCCGATCTGCAAAGGCAAATAGGCCAATTGGAGTATTATTATGAGATGCTTGGCAGATATGAGCAAGACATCCGCGCCAGCAGCGAAGAGGCGGAGATCGCTTTGACGGCGTTCATCACGGGATTGGAAAACAACCAAGCAAAGCTTCAAAACATTATACTTGACTATTATAAGCAGACTAACGAGCGCGATGCCGAGAACTCCATTCTGTACACAAATCCTACGACAACCACGACCTCCAGCATCAGCATGGTAATGGTCTTTGCAATCTTTATAGCAATCACTCTTGTGGGCGCGGCTATCGGAATCATTGCCGCTGTTGTAAAGAAATACTTGCCGCAGTAGCTACGAGAATTTATATGAGCAGATACACAAAGTGCTTCAATAGGATAGACTGCCATTCACTGCTTTTATAAAGCTTGACGGCAGTCTTCGCATTGGCTTCACTAAACCACTCGACAGTTCTTGATACTCTGGCAACGAAATCATAGTCTGGGCTGCAGCCCAAGTGGTTTTTCGCTTTTGATTTAAAAACTCCAGCGGAACGGGAAGGCCAACGTAGCCCAGCCCAATAATTGAAATAGGAATTTCTCTTGATGTGAATCTATCTATGTCGATCATATTCGTGTCTCCTGATGTGTTGTGATATTTATCACGCTCATTGTTTAGTAATTATACTGGAATCCATCTAGATTGTTGTTTTCCATGATAGAGGGCATGACTTCAATCTGAACTCGATTGCAATGCCTTCAGAGCCAGCATGAACTAACTGTGGCTGAGGGTATATGCGTTTATCCTCTGTTTTGCGGTTTTTGCTGCGCGGTTCTGTGCGGCGTTATCGTCGCCTTGGCCTTTTTGGTATTTTCCGCCAACCAATATCCGGCCATTGAAGTTTACGAAATATAACCGTATGGTGCCTGTCACGATCAGCTCGCATAATGACCCGGCACTGATATCATAGAATTTCTTGATTAGGTCTCCATCGGGAATATAGTTCATGTTCTTCGCCAGCCTGAACTTGTCGAAGATTGTATTCCAGTCCTTGCTGCTGTAGTCGTTGTTTTCCAAGCATGACCCGCAAATCGTGACGTTATACTTGTCATGGAGAACGTCAATTTACGAAGCGTGGCCAATTCTATAATCATTGATCCATTGCGTTATGCCATCGATGCGTTCCTGCCCCCATATGTTTGGTATGCGTTCGCTGTGGCTGACAAAGCATATGAAGTCACGCTCCCACATATCGATCATTGCGAACGTCAATAGCATCCCATTGTTGACAGCGACAAAATGCAGAAGGTCGCTGGTTGCACCAATGCCTTCGATGATCCAGTCTGATTCTATGTCGAGGTCAACGACCTTGCTCATGAGCAGCTTCGCTGTGAGGTATTGCAGCTCGCCTTTGTCATTGCCATTCGCTATGCCATAGATTTCCTGCAGGTAGCCTGTTGTCCCGGAAACATCTCTATATATCGGGAATGATCTTATCCCCGAGACGGTCGACTCCAGATATAGGTCGGTAATGTATTTGTCAAGCTTCTTTAAGCATTGCGCCGTCCTTATTATGCAGCGCAACGCTTTGTTTATATCGGTAGCGGCGCCGGTTTCGCTGTTGAAGTATATGTCGGGCATCGTGGCTACCTCATATCAGTTTGAGAAGGTTTTTTTCATTCTCATCGAAAAATCCTTCCGGCCAATCGTTGAGCGCGCCATATTCATCGACGAATATAGGATAATGATTTGATTTTTCTTCTTTGACATCGTATTCAAAATAATGGACAATCATGTTATGCGGCTCTATTCGCCTGTCCTTCACCGCTATTCTGGCGCCGTTAAGGAGATGGTCGGAATGCGTTTCAACGATGATTTGAATCCCGCATGAGGATGCAAGTGCAAGGAATATGCCCATTTCAGTCTGGCCACGAGGGTGCAAGTGCGCTTCTGGGTTTTCGAGAAGCATCGTAATCGGCATATTGGGGTTTTTGGCCTTCTTAGCGGTGTTCACAAGAACCGAGACGATTATCGGAAGTGTATATGATAATCCAAATCCGACGTCTACTGAGCGGAAATCGGAAAACTTGCTGATGGCAATGTCGGCGCTCTCCACGACTTCATAGTCAAATTGTAGCCCCGGGCTGATAATGTCGAGCCAAGCTCGAGTCTGCTCCTTCACGCTTGAATACACTTCGTAGTGTTCTCTTCGCATGCATTCAGGCACTCCGCTATCATATGTTTCTATATACGACAATACGTTTTCGCCCTTTTCGCCAATATCGGTCGGCTTTTTTGAATAGGGTAGATAATTCTGGGGGCCGAGCCTGCTTGCGCCGATGTACTGGACATAATTGGCCAGTATGCTCGGTGTTATTTTGTCGATGCTGAGTGTCCGGGATCCCTTTGAGATTATTGCGGAATACTCTCCGTCATCTATTTCAACAGTTATTTTTGCCTGCGTGCCAAGGTTTGACACGCAGTCTCCGAATCCTTCCAGCAGCTTCCCTCCGGTTATGATCCTGATCGCTTGCATGACTGAGCTCTTGCCGGAGCTGTTGAGTCCTGTAAGAAGCGTCAATGGCGCCAGCATGATGTCTGCTTTTGAGAAGCATTTGAAGCTTTCCAGATATATGTTATTGATCATTATTGCCTCCCGTTGTTCCATGTCGAGAACAGGTCTTGAAACCAGTTAAACCGATATTGGATTGATGCGTGTTTTTGGCTGTCTCTTGATATTGTGTTATATAGCTCAATATTATTTTGGTATTCGTGGTGCAGATAGGCGACGAGAGTGTCCTTGTCGCTTACCAAGGCGTCATATTGCGATGGGCTAAGCTGCGAGAGCGTGATGGAAACGCATTCAAAAAGCGACTTGTTGATGGGAGCGCGGTATTGGCTGTATTGAGTGGATTTCCTGAATGCGTGCAGGCCGAACAATTCGCCCGCTCTTGTCATGCCCAGATTGAAAAGGCTCCGTATGCCTTCATAATCAGTATACTTGCATTTATGATTTACTTGCCTACCGTAAAAAGACCTTTCGAGAGTCTTTGCGTCCATCTCCGGCATTGCATTCAGAAATAGCATTGTGTCGCTGAGGAATTCGTCCATGTCGTGGTTTTTGGGGTATTGCTCCGGCCCGCGAACCAAAAATGATATGAACCGTAGGACCAGCTCGCGCGCCGCCATTCTCGCATCATTGACGGATTTTGTGGTCGCATCAAGAAATTCCTTTGATTCTGTGAGCTCGACAAGGAATTGGTTCGTTTCATGCTTGTAGTACAACGCATGCCGTACTTCCTGCAGCGTTAGGGGCAAGCCTCCCGTATTTAGCCTCTTGAATATGTTGCGCTGCACTTCCTGCGGCGTCGTCGCGCTGATTATCGCGAATTGGAACTGGGCGTCTTTGATTCTGTTTTGGTATTTGTCCGGCAGTTCCTTAAAGGCATATCCATTATATTCGCTGAGAAATTCGAGGTTTTTGAGGGTGAATGAGCACTCCAGCATGAACTGTTTTATCGTGCTCACGCGCTGAAGGCCGTCCACGATTTTCCAGTTTTCATCAGGGTCGGCAGCGACGTAGAAGAGGGGGAGGGGGATTTTGATCATGAGGGATTCAATCAGCCTGCTTTTCTTTTCGACATCCCATAGGTTGTCGTTGCGTTGAATTTCGGGCGACGATATGGCGCCTGACGCTATCCTTTCCAACAGGCGGCTTAGGGTGACGGGCATAGTGGATACGGAGATTTTTTCGGCATTGAAGGGGCGTTCTTCTTCTTGCTCGATTTCTATGCCGGATGTCTGTCCGTATGTTGCGAATTCTTGCGGGTATTCATTCGCATCTGCGTATTCAGCTGTCAGAGGCTGGTTGTTTGTTTGTTGTTCAATGTCCATGGTCGATCACTCCCGGTATTTGTGGATGCTAGGGACATTATCGTTTATCTCTCTTGCGTTGTCAAGGGGGAGCTGTGATTGAGAGGCGGCTCTGAGGCGGCGATGTCTTTTGTTCATACAGTGTGTTCATTCGACGTGTTCATTCGGCGTTGCATATATTGACACAAAGTGATAAAATCTGCGCATTGATACGCTTGATAAGGCATGATGGGGTATGATGTGAAAATTATAGGGATAAAGAGAAGCGCGTTTGTTTGGTTTGGGGCGGCTGTGGCTTGCATGGCCGTGATATTTGTGTTTTCGGCGTTTCCTTCGGAGCAGTCGAGCGAGCTGAGCGATCCTTTCGCCAACGTGCTGCTGACGCCGATGGAGAAGTGGTTCGAGGTGCCGATGTCTTCGACGTTTGTGGAGCTGGTGCAGGCTGTTGTCCGCAAGGTCGCGCACTTCGTCATTTATTTTGCTTTGGGCGTTTGCGTCGTGAACGCTGTGAGGCTGTTTGCCGACATGAGGAGCGGCGGGGAACAGGTTGCTGGGAGCGCAGAAGCCGGAGGGGCTTTGCTCGGGGAGCGGACCGGGGAGCGGACCGGGGAGCGCACCGGGGGTCAGGCCGGGGAGA
>WRNV01000012.1 GCA_009776445.1 Oscillospiraceae bacterium
GGGCGGGGAGTGAAAGCCTAGGGTTTCTTCAAGTGTCGATGGGGCAGGATGTCGACCGATGCCGACACCGCAATGCTCTGTTGCCCATGAACAGTAACGGATTTATCCGTAATAAATATGTAATTTGAATTTTAATCGCAATAGATGTATTATTAATATTAACATTGACAAGGGAAATTTGTTTACAAATCGTATGCAATTTTATGGTATAATAAAAGAAATTTGATATAACAGGTGGGTAACGTGAGCAACATAAAACTAATCAGCAGCAGAGGGAGAAAAAGCAGCCCAAGGCATAGAGCGCCAACTACACACGTAGCGCCGACCACGCGCGTGGCGCCAACCGCCACAAGAAGGGCGACGACAACCGCGCGTAGGCCGAAAGCAAAGCGCAGGACAGGCGCAAGGACGGCTTTCGCGATTTTTACCATTCTGTTAGTCGGCGTCGTGGCGTTGACGTTGTCTCTTGGCTTTTATGTCAAAAACCTGGACACCGTGTTTCCAAACGTCTGGGCGGAGGGCATAGAACTATCGGGTCTAACGTTTGAAGAAGCGAAGCTGGCACTTATCGACGGTGGGTACGAGAGCAACGCGGAGGGCATTTTTGCTACGGTGACATTCCCGGATGGCAGCTCATTCACCATTTCCGGAGAAGAAATTGGCTTGTCGCTCAACGCTGACACAGCCGCAAGGAAGGTGTATGAGTTTGGTAGGGACGGTACATTTCTCGAAGGGGAGATTACATATCTTAAGTCGCTGCTCAACAAGACGGAACTCAGCGATCTGAGCATCGCGACGCTCAATGAGGAAATCGTCCGCGAAGTTGTTAGAGAACATACAAAAAATTACAATGACGCGCTTATTGAAGACGCGTACGAACTCAGCGACGACAGCATCATTGTATACAAAGGAACGGGCATCGAGGCAGCCGACGAAAACACGGTTTTCGACCTTACGATGGCTACACTGAAGAACGCGATGGAAGAGCACGCGCATCTCAACGCGGATTACTACCCGGAAACAGCGACGGTTGAGGAAGTGGATTTAGGCCTTTTATACGACATGATTAATGTTGAGCCCATTTCATCGGCATATGATCCAGAGACTCACAGCGCGTCCGAAAGCAAAGCCGGCCTCACCTTTGATTTAATAGCGGCAAAAAGTGAGCTAAACGTCGCCAGCATAGGGGCGCGGATCGAGATCCCGCTCGTTATAATCAACCCGGAGTTAACACAGGAAGCGCTTGACGAGCTGCTGTTTCGCGACGTTCTTGCGACAAGAACGACGAACATAGCCGGTACAAGCAACAGGCTCAACAACGTGACGCTCGCCGCGCAGGCTATTAACGGGACTGTACTTAATCCAGGTGATCTTTTCTCCTTTAACGATATCGTAGGCCAGCGCACTTCGTCAAGAGGGTATAAGGAAGCCGGCGCTTATGTTGGAGGAAGGGTAGTTCAGGAAATCGGCGGCGGGATATGCCAGACATCATCGACTACGTATGACTGCGTATTGCACGCGGATCTTGAAGTCGTCGAAAGGGCGTGCCACAGGTTTACGGTATCGTATCTGCCGCTCGGAAACGACGCGACAATCAATTGGGGTACGATCGACTTTAAATTTAGGAACAGCACCGATTATCCGTTGCGGGTAGATACGGAAGTCAGTGGACGCAACCTTACTGTTAGTCTAATCGGCACAAAGCTGGACGACACATATATCAAAATTGACTATGAGCTAATAAGTAAAACTCCATATCAGGTCATAAGAAAAGAAGACCCCAGTGTGCCTCCCGGCCAAACAATTGTTGATACGACAGGGTATAACGGTCATGTTGTGGATACATATAAGTACCTTTACGACGGGAACGATAATCTTATCAGCAAAACGCTTGTCGGTAGAAGCACATACAGGGTGCAGGACAGAGTTATTTTGATTCCTCCCGGATCAGCAGAAGATCCCGGCGCGCAGCAACAACCAAGCCCGACGCCCAGCCCAACGCCAGATCCCACGAAACCGACGGGCGGCCCGACTCCGGGACCAACAGACCAGCCTGATCCAACGCCAATCGATCAGTCAGATCCGACGCCGAAACCAGTAGATCCGGAGCAGGGTCCGACCGATCCTCCGGTAGAACCACCGACGACAGACATATTTATTGAGGAACCTTCGGACGCGTCGCGCCAAGAACCAGATTGATCATCCGAAAACAACGGGTAAACATAAATTAAGGGCAACCTTCAAGGTTGCCTTTTTTTGATACTGCTGAACATATATTGATTAGTTGTAAAATTATCCTTGAATTTTGAAAATGTGTTGATAATTTTCAAGTAATATACTACAATACTTAAGTCACATAATAAGAGGACAAGAATATGTAGAAAAGAAGAAAATATTAAACTTTATGGAGGAGCTTATGAATCCGGCGAATACAAACAGTTACAACAAAAAATCTGTGACGGACATCCAGGTAGAAGAGAAGAAAGTCTTACTACGGTGCGATTTCAATGTGCCGCTCGACAAAACGACCGGTAAGATAACAGACGAGGGGAGGATCATAGCGGCGATTCCGACGATCAAGTATCTGATCGAGAAAGGCGCCGCTGTCATCGCGTGTTCGCATTTTGGGCGTCCAAAGGGCGAATTTAAACCGGAATTCTCACTTGCGCCCGTCGCGGAGAGCCTGTCAAAGCATTTGGGACAATCTGTGAAAATGGCAAAAGACGTAATTGGATCGGACGCGATCAAGCTGGCGGCGGAGCTGAAACCGGGTGAGGTAATGCTGCTTGAAAACACCCGTTTCCACAAAGAAGAAGAAAAGAACGACGCGGAGTTCGCTAAAAAGCTCGCGGGTATGGCTGACATTTTTGTGTCGGACGCCTTTGGGAGTGTACACAGAGCTCACGCGTCGACGGAAGGAGTGTCCCACTATCTGCCGGCGGTATCCGGATTCCTGTTGAAAAAAGAGCTTGACAACATAGGAGGAGCAATTTCAAATCCAAAACGACCGCTCGTCGCGATACTGGGAGGAGCCAAAGTTTCGGATAAACTTGGCGTCATCGGGAACCTACTGAAAATTGCCGATACAATAATTATCGGCGGAGGTATGGCATACACATTCATGAAAGCGGGAGGCGGAAAAATCGGAAAATCTCTCTGTGAGGACAGTCAGCTCGAAGCTGTACTTAAGATGGAGGAAGAAGCGAAAGATCGTGGCGTGAAGCTGCTTTTGCCATGCGACTCTATCGCGGCGGCGGAGTTTTCTAATGACGCCAGGTCTGTAACAGTATCGAGCGACGCTATCCCGGATGGGATGATCGCTCTGGATATCGGTCCGCGCGCCATTCAAGAGTTCACAGATGAAATCGCGGGCGCCGGTACGATCGTCTGGAACGGGCCTATGGGCGTGTTTGAATTCGAAAGTTTCGCGAACGGTACGCGCGCGATAGCGATCGCTGTTGCCGAATCCGGAGCGATATCTGTAATCGGTGGAGGCGACTCGGCGGCGGCAGTCAGAAAATTCGGACTGGAGGACAAGATAACGCATATTTCTACAGGCGGCGGCGCGTCGCTTGAGTTTATGGAAGGCAAAACGTTGCCTGGGATCGCGTGCCTACAGGATGCGTGACACATTGGCATAGGCGCGCCGTGTAGCGGACACGCGCGGGGAATCGTAACGTTCCATTCGTTTCCTTGCCGCCAACCGTCAGCCGTTGCGGGCTGAGCGGCAACATCACTTAAACAATCGGGCTGTGGGCGCAACCCACGTTAGGAGGCATTATGAATAAGAGATATAGACGCACAATTATTGCAGGAAACTGGAAAATGAACATGCTCGCGTCCGGGATCAAGCCATTTACGGAAGAATTGATTCCACTAGTTCCCGATTTCCATAAGTGGTGCGAAACGGTGGTTTGCGTCCCGTTCCCACTGCTACCGGAAGCGTTGCGGGTGTTCAAAAGTTATAGGATAAGGGTCGGAGCGCAGAATATGAGCCAGTTCGAGTCCGGCGCGTATACTGGGGAGGTGTCGTCGGCGCAGCTTATGGATATTGGCGTCGGGTACGTCATAATCGGCCATAGCGAACGCCGTGAGCTTTACGGCGAGACTGATATGACCGTCAACAAAAAAGTCCATGCCGCGCTCAACGGTTCGTTATGCCCGATAATATGCGTAGGCGAAACGCTGGTTCAGCGGGAAGCCGGCGTCACGAACAACCTGGTCGCGACGCAATTGAAATCAGCACTGTACGGGGTTCAGGTCGACAAGCCCCACCGCGCTGTAATAGCGTACGAACCGATATGGGCTATCGGTACAGGCAAAACAGCGACTCCGGACGACGCACAGCAAGTATGCCGGGAGATACGCGCCGTTATACGCTCTTTGTACGGCGCGCATGCGGCAAGGGTAATACCAGTGCTGTACGGCGGTTCAATGAATGAAAAAAACGCTCCCGATCTCCTCGCTCAACAAGATATCGACGGCGGGTTAATCGGGGGGGCGTCGCTTAAACCGGCGTCGTTTGCGGCAATTATTAACGCGGCAAATCCATTTTAAGAAAAAGGATAACTGCTCAGAGTGCATCCAAAAACACAGGTTGGTTACAGGCAACGCACTGGTACAACGGTGAAAACTTGTAATACTTGTCAAAACTTGTGTGCGGAGCCTGTAACCATTGCGAGTTTTTTGGATACCCTCTGTCAGTTACGAAAAAGGTTGAATATGAAAAAAGTATTGACAATGATAATAATGGACGGGTACGGGCTGACCGCGCCGTCACCCGGGAACGCGGTTGCGAATGCCGCGACACCGGTACTTGACGGATTATACAGCACATGCCCGAATACGACGTTATTGGCGTCTGGGGAGGATGTTGGACTGCCTGACGGTCAGATGGGCAACAGCGAGGTAGGGCATACGAACATAGGAGCTGGACGCGTCGTTTTCCAGGACCTGCCAAGAATAACGCATGAAATACAGTCTGGCGTGTTTTTCAAAAATGAAGCTTTGCTGTCAGCAATAAAGACGGCTAAAGACTCGGACGGAGCACTACACCTCCTGGGACTCGTATCGCCCGGAGGCGTTCACAGCCATATTACCCATTTGTTTGCCCTGATTGAACTCGCAAAAAGAAACGGGTTGCGAAATGTCTTTATCCATTGCTTTATGGATGGGCGTGATGTACCGCCTGATTCAGGAAAAGGTTCGATAGAAGAGTTGACGGAAAAATGTCGGGAACTGGGCGTCGGAAAAATCGCGACGGTGATGGGGCGGTTTTACGCGATGGACCGCGACAACAGGTGGGATCGAGTGAAACAGGCATACGACGCGATGGTGTACGGCGAAGGGGAGTTTGATCCCGACCCGGTAGGCGCAATGCAGAGGTCGTACGACAATGGCGTTACGGACGAATTTGTAAAACCGGTTGTTTGTGATAAAACTGGTATGATAAAGCCTCGAGACTCTGTAATATTCTTCAATTTCCGCCCTGATAGGGCGAGGGAGATAACGCGCGCGCTCATTGAGCGAGATTTCAGCGGGTTTGTCAGAAAGGACGGGTTTTTCCCGCTGACATACGTTTGTATGACGCAATATGACGAAAAAATAACCGGAGTCGAGATTGCGTATCCGCCTCATATCCCAATGCAAACATTTGGCGAAACGGTTAGCGGCTTGGGTCTGAAGCAATTGCGGATCGCAGAAACAGAGAAATACGCGCATGTGACTTTCTTTTTCAACGGAGGCGTCGAGCAGGTTTTCCCCGGAGAGGAGCGTATACTGATTCCATCACCAAAGGAATTTCCGACCTATGACCTCATTCCGGAAATGTCCGCGTATAAAGTAGCGCAAACGGCGAGCGACGAGATACAAAGCGGAAAGCATGATGTTGTGATCATCAATTTCGCAAACTGCGACATGGTTGGACATACCGGGGTGTACGACGCGGCTGTAAAAGCAGTGCGGACTGTCGATGAGTGCGTCGGGATAGTCCGAGACGCCGTAGCGCGGATAGGAGGATGTCTTGTTGTTACGGCAGACCATGGAAACGCGGAAATTATGTTGCAGGAGGACGGGATACATCCTCACACGGCGCACAGCACGTTTCCGGTGCCGCTGATCATATCGGGTGCGGGCGCGGATATCACGTTAAAGCCCGGACGGCTGGCTGATATCGCTCCGACGCTTCTGGATCTGCTTGGTTTGGAAATACCTGAACTGATGACGGGAAAAACGCTGATTGACAGCAGCCATTGATTTGGTTATTATAAACTGTGATTTGTAATTTGAAAGGGGTACGCAAAATGAAAGATTGTTTGGAAATAATAGATGTGACCGGGCGCGAAATACTTGATTCACGGGGGAATCCGACTGTCGAAACCGAAGTGTGGCTTAGCGACGGTACTGTCGGACGTGCTGCCGTTCCTTCAGGCGCGTCTACGGGGCAGTTCGAGGCATACGAATTGCGTGACGGCGACAAAGAGCGTTATCTTGGCAAAGGGGTGAAGAAAGCAGTTTCACACATAAATGATATAATTTCGGAAGAATTGATCGGGAAAAATGCCATCGACCAGATCGTGATCGACAAACTGCTTATCGAGCTTGATGGGACGGCTAACAAGTCGAAACTAGGCGCGAACGCCATTCTTGGAGTTTCACTCGCCACCGCGAGAGCTGTTTCCGAATCGCTTATGCTTCCGTTTTACCGTTACATCGGCGGCGTGGCGGCTCATACTCTGCCCGTACCCATGATGAATGTCCTAAACGGCGGCGCTCACGCGGACAATAGCGTGGATGTCCAAGAATTCATGATAATGCCGGTTTCGGCTTGCTGTTTCAGCGAGGCTCTCCGCATGAGCTCAGAGGTTTTCCACACGCTCAAAAAAGTTGTGCCGGCTTCCGGTGTTGGCGACGAGGGCGGATACGCGCCGAATCTTGCCGCCGATGAAGACGCCTTGGTCGCGCTCATGCAAGCAATCGAAAAAGCGGGATACAAACCCGGCGAAGACTTCATGATCGCGATGGATCCCGCTGTCGCCGAATGGTTCAATGAGGAAGATGGATGTTATCATCTGCCTAAAAGGAAAATTACGATGACGCCGCAGGAAATGGTAGATATGTGGGTGGGGTTTGTCAATAAGTACCCGATCATATCGATTGAAGACGGCATGGCGGAAGACGACTGGGACGGCTGGAAGTTGATGACAGACGCGCTTGGCGATAAGATTCAACTTGTAGGCGACGACCTGTTTGTCACTAATACGGAGAGACTCAAGAAAGGTATAGGACTCGGCGTCACAAACTCGATCCTCATTAAACTCAACCAGATAGGCACTCTGACCGAGACGCTCGAAACGGTACAGACCGCGCATAGGGCGGGGTACACCGCGATCGTGTCACACCGTTCCGGCGAAACTGAAGATACGACGATAGCAGACATTTCCGTTGCGGTCAACGCTGGACAGATAAAAACAGGAGCACCGTCAAGGAGCGATAGGGTGGCAAAATACAACCAACTACTAAGGATCGAGGAAGAGCTGGGTAGCAGCGCCTACTATCCTGGAAGAGAAGCGTTCTTTAGCTTAAAGAAGTAATAAAAGAGGTATAGAAATGAAAAGAATTATAGAAATCAAAACACGTGATCTTGCGCGTAGCTATGTTGAAGGAGGTTGCGGCGAATGCCAGACGTCGTGCCAATCTGCATGTAAAACCTCCTGTGGAGTAATTAACCAAAATTGCGAAAATACTACGGCGTTGAGCGAGTCCTAATTTATGCTCGCAGTCAAAACGCAACATAAATGACTACCATAGATTGGAGTAGGCGATTGGTTGTCGTGAATCTGGAATTTCACGTCAGCCAATCGCTATAGCCATATGATACACTGTTATAAATTGGGCGGGTTCAATATTGCGCTTGATGTCGGTAGCGGGAGCGTCTACATGTTGGACGATCTTGCTTTTGACTTGATCAGTATGTACGAGCTTGTCCCACAAGACAAAATGATCAGGCGCATCAAGCGGAAATACCCTGATATAACCGACGCCGAATTGACGGATACCATCGCCGATATCGAAGAACTCAGGAAAAACGGGAAACTGTTTTCGGAAGATACGTATGTGGAGGCTACGGGCGTCCTGCGGGAAAAATCACTCAAAGCCTTATGTTTGAATGTATCCCACGCGTGCAACATGTCGTGTTCGTATTGTTTCGCGGGCAACGGGAAATACGGCGGAGAAGGGGAACTAATGAGCCTCGAGACAGGGAAACGGGCTATTGATTTTCTCGTGGAAAACTCGGGAGGGCGAAAGAACCTGGATCTGGATTTTTTTGGCGGAGAACCGCTGCTTAACTGGAGCGTCGTTAAGGATATCGTCAGATACGCTCGCGAAATAGAGCAGGGGAGCGGTAAACGGTTCCGTTTCACGCTTACGACAAATGGGCTGCTTATCGATGACGAAGTGATTGAATTCACGAACAAGGAAATGCGCAACGTTGTGCTCAGCTTGGACGGTCGGCAGGAAATAAATGACGCAGCCCGGAAAATGTTTGACGGAGCGGGCAGTTATTCAAGCGTCGTCCCAAAGTTTAAAAAACTTGTCATGGCGAGAGGAGAGAGAGAATACTACATTAGGGGCACATTTACACGGGCGAACCTGGATTTTGCCGAAGACATCCTGCATGTCGCCGATCTTGGTTTCAAGAGGTTGTCGATGGAGCCTGTAGTGGCGAAGCCAGGTGACCCTCATGGCTTGAAGATAGACGACCTGTCAGCAATCAGTAGGCAATATGAGATTCTCGCCACGGAAATGCTCAGGCGCGAAAAAGAGGGGAGGGGGTTTATTTTCTATCACTATATGCTCGATCTTGAACGTGGGCCGTGTATACACAAACGCCTCTCTGGCTGTGGAGTTGGGAAGGAGTATTTGGCAGTGACGCCGCGCGGGGAGCTTTATCCTTGTCATCAGTTTGTGGGCGACGGGAGATTTTTGATAGGCGATGTTTGGCAAGGGGTAAAAAATGAAAAACTTCGTCGTGAATTTGAGACATGCGGTATTTACGCGTGCGCCGAATGTCGGGAGTGCTGGGCGCGGATGTATTGCAGCGGAGGATGCGCCGCGAACGCGTATAACGCTTCTGGTTCGATAAATGGTGTTTACGAACTCGGATGTGAGATGTTTAAAAAGCGTATGGAATGCGCGATAATGATGAAAGTAGCAAAGTATTGAACAAAAAGTCAGTCCCTTTGTTCACAAAGATTGTAAAATAATGATGATAAAGTAGAAATATTAATAGTTGACATTCATAATATGGTTAATTATAATGAATATCAGTACAACTAACCGTGA
Organism: Oscillospiraceae bacterium; assembly: GCA_009776445.1. Lineage (GTDB taxonomy): Bacteria > Bacillota > Clostridia > Oscillospirales > Oscillospiraceae > WRMH01. The sequence continues at coordinate 9,346 of WRNV01000012.1, forward strand.
TTAGCGGATGTTTTCGCCCTACAAAAGATAGAATCATTGTGTTTTTTATCTTTTTTATGTGTGTTTTGAAAAACAACTGGAATTACGGATTGCGTGCTGACACATTATTTTTAAGGGGGAGATATCATATTATGAAAAATCTTCAAAAACTAGGGAAGTCGCTAATGCTGCCTGTAGCAACCCTTCCGATCGCCGCCTTGATGCTAGGCATCGGGTACTGGATCGACCCTGTCGGGTGGGGAGGCGAAAGCCAGATTGCGGCTTTCCTGGTAAAAGCCGGCGCTGCGCTCATAGACGGTATGCCGATTCTATTCGCCGTTGGCGTAGCGGTCGGGATGGCCGATGGCGCGGATGGAACCTCGGCGCTGGCGGGGATCGTGTCCTGGCTAATGATGACGTCTTTGCTGTCGGCGGGAGCGGTCACGCAAATTCTGGGCAGGGAGCTATCAGTTGTTGAAGTCAACGCCTTCGACAAAATTCAAAACGCTTTTATCGGCATCCTTTGCGGCCTTATTGGTTCTGTCTGTTACAATCGGTTTAAAAACACGAAACTGCCTGACGCTCTCGCTTTTTTCAGCGGAAAACGCAGCGTCGCTATCGTCACAGGCGGCGTCAGCATAGTAATAGCGTTTATTTTGATGTTCATTTGGCCGGTCATATACGGTTGGCTTGTGGCGTTTGGCGAGGCTGTACTTGGCCTTGGCGCTTTCGGCGCGGCTATTTATGGCTTCTTCAACCGTTTGCTTATCCCCACTGGTCTTCACCACGCGCTCAATCAGGTGTTCTGGTTTGACATTGCTGGCATAAACGACCTCGGCAATTTCTGGCAAAACACAGGCGTCCGCGGGGAAACAGGCGTGTATATGTCCGGTTTCTTCCCAATCATGATGTTCGGTCTACCTGGAGCCGCACTCGCCATGTACCACACGGCTAAAACAAAACAGAAAAAGATCGCTGCCGGCATATTGCTGTCCGCGTCATTCGCTTCGTTTCTCACAGGCGTCACGGAGCCGATCGAGTTTGCCTTTATGTTCCTTGCTCCGATTCTTTATGTTGTCCACGCTGGGCTTACGGCCATATCGATGTTTGTAGTGGCGCTGTTGCCGATCCGCGCGGGTTTCAACTTCAGCGGAGGCTTTATCGACCTGCTACTCAGTTCGCGCACCCCACTCGCGCTCAACCCATGGATGCTTGCGGTCGTCGGTGTAATATTCTTCGCGATCTACTACTTTTTGTTCCGCGTTATAATTGTCAAAATGAATCTCAAAACGCCCGGTCGCGAAGATGAGGACTATGCCGCTGAAGAAAGCAAGATAACTCTCGCTTCAAAGGATTACGACGGTATAGCCAAAACTATCCTTGAGGGTTTAGGCGGAAAATCAAATATAACGTCACTTGACAACTGTGTTACCCGTTTGCGCGTGGAAGTTAAGGATTATTTGGGGGTCAATGAAAAAGCTATAAAATCCGCCGGAGTAAGCGGTGTAATACGCCCGGGAAAGACGAGCGTGCAGATAGTTATCGGCACGCAAGTCCAGCATGTCGCCGATGCCATGAAAAAATTGATTTGACACAAGTATAAATGCCGCAGCACCAAGCGGAGTGAGCCACACCATCGTGCTGAAGATAGTATAAAGTATAAACCAACAGCGAATGAACCAAGGGAGCGGTATAAAAGCGCGTTAGCGCCTAGTGCGAGCAACGCCTGAGCGCCGCCCCCTTGGGTTTAGTTTGCGAGTTTGCGCAATTTGGATTCAACGGTGTATGTGGTCAGCAATGGCAGCTCTATTGTGCGTATGACTGGTAATTGTAGTTGAAATAGTATTATTAAAACTGTAGTAAAATACTCAAATATGAAAAATAATTGACCTAATTACACAAGTATAGCTATATTATGTAAAGCTAATAATATAATAATCACTAAAAATATGAATGATTGGAATTTTACACTTGACAAAGTTTAAAACTGTAGTATAGTTAGCAGAAATTACGTGTCCTGTTCCGATTTTCCAAGTGTGGTAACCAAAGGTTTTTCGCAATGTGTGGCAAGACACTGGATACTGAAATTTCAGCGCTTCCGCAGCTGCGCTTATAAGCCGGTAAGATTGGATTCGGCGGATAGCCTTTGTCGTTTGATGGTTTTCAATCAGGAAACGCCCACTGAGCGCCGCTTCATCAGCGAACGCGGCGAGCGACTGTTTGGCAACTGTGTTATGCGCTATGATTTTTTGCTTGTGTGTTTTTACCTCGGTAAAGCTCTTAGTAGTATAAGTCACGCGAAGAACAACAATAACAAACAGGAGGCACTATGGAATCACTTACATGGGAGCTTTTGCTCACGACGGCTGGTTGCGCAACCGCAACAACAGCGTTGACACAAGTAATAAAGAAACTGGTTGGTATCAACCCGAAATGGATTGCGCTTTTCGTGGCGGTCTTCCTTTCGGTTTGCGCCAGCATTTTTTTTACTGGGGCGACCGCTGGAGGCATAATAATGGCGGCGATCAACGGCGTGTTGTCAGCCGGAAGTTCAATTGGCCTGTTCGAAGGTCTAAAAAGTATTGGGAAGAGTGAGGAAAAACGCGTTGATAGCGTTGAAGAAAAATCATGACTTTTGCGCTTGATGCAGGGCATTACAAGTATACGCCTGGAAAATGGTTTTATTGAACGCTAGTATTACTTCAAAAAGGTTGCCGCATAAGCACCAGTCAAGATAGTGGGGGGATATATATGACAAGGAAAAATATAGTCATTGACAGGACTTCAAATCTTGCAGAGATATTATCAGACCAAGAAAGAGTAATATGTTATTTACTTATCAATGGATATAGTAACGCGCAGATATCGACGGAGCTTAATGTGCCGGAGGATAGTGTTAGAAATGCCATAATGGGTGTATTTGATAAAATTGGCTTCAATCTTGAAAAGATTTTGACAGAACGTCAAAGGGAAATTTGTGAATTAATTATTGAAGGAAGAAGTGATGATAGTATAGCTGAAACTCTCAAAAGAATCGCAAAATCCCAGAAAGCCCGTAGGAAGCCTGGTGAGAACATAACAGAAGGCACAGTCAGAATTCATGTATCGAATATTTTCAGAGTAATTGGTATTCATAGTAGATCAGACCTAATCGTATGCTATAGAAAGCTCAAAGAAGCCGCAGCCGCTTTGACTGTTAACATTCCGCCACAGCCGCCGCAACCGCCGGCAAACGTAAAGTTGAGGCTTGACGGAGAAGGCGCGTTACCAAACGTGATTCCGATTACTTTTAAAGAAAAACGTGTATTCACCATTGGCAGGCACGATATAAACATAGCTAGAAAACAGAGGGATTTTGAGTTTGATAATACCGACGCGACTAGTTCTATAAGCCGTATGCATGCTGTTATTGAGCAACTGCCAAGCGGTGGTTACGCCATAAAAGATAAATCAAGATTTGGTACCATTGTTAATGATGAAAAACTCTTGTATGACGTTCCACGACGGATTTTTAGCGGCGACCGCATTTCATTGGCTGATACTCAGATCAATTATGTGTTTGAGGAACAACAGGAAGGAACGCAATGACAATATCCAGCGAAATAATATTCTCGAATGTTTAGCGATAGTAGTATAGTAGGGGAGGATTATGTCGAAAGTAATATCTTCTAAGTATGAAATATCAGATGATATCACAGATGAGATCGGTGAAGGCGGCGGAGGGAAAGTCTATAAGGGATGGCACTTGAGTTTGGAGAAAGATATTGCGCTCAAAGTCGACAAACGCTCGTTATCGAAAACGACAGTGGAAAATCTAAGACGAGAAGCTGATACGCTCAAGGATATAAGGCACACAAACATCCCGCAAGTGTTTGGTTTCGAGTTTGAAGACGGTATTTGTTACACTGTGATGGATTATATAGACGGCGAGAGCCTTGATAAACCCCTTATTAGAGGCGAACGGTTTGCGTCGCCGCAGGTTATAAAATGGGCGCGCCAGCTGTTAGAAGCCCTATGTTACTTACACAGCCCCCATCCCAGATTTCCATATGGAATTCTCCACAGCGATATTAAGCCGGCAAATATTATGTGTACTCGGGAAGGCGATATTCTTCTAATCGACTTCAATGTTGCCCTTGCCTTGGACAAAGATGGAACAGCTGCTGTTGGACTTACCCCAGGTTACGCGTCGCCTGAGCATTATGAGTACGAGAGTCAAGTATCTGGAAAAGAAGCAGCTTTGGCTAGTCCTCTAACAATACGTCCAAAAGATGTACAGACATTTGTTAAGCGCAAGGCAAAGAGTAAGCATGAACTCTCGGAAAATGCAGATTCCTCTGGTAGCACGAATAGCAGACTTGACGCCAGATCGGATATTTATGGACTTGGAGCTTCGTTATATCATTTGGCGACAGGGCGTTTGCCGGCAAAAAAAGCGATCGATGTGACGCCTTTGACGCAGTGGGACTGCGCGCCCGCGCTTGCGGCAATAATCAATAAGGCAATGTCCCCCAATAAAGATGATCGCTTTCAGACAGCGGCGGAGATGCTGGAAGCTTTTATACATATTCGTTGGAATATTCACTGGAATGATCCCCGCGCAAAGCATTTTAGAATGATTCGGGCTTCGACAGCGGCAATACTGAGCTTTTTACTGCTCCTTGGCACATTTACAACATTCACGGGCCTCAGGCGCATGCAATGGGATGATAAAGTTCGTGCCTCAGTGGAAGCATCGCTTAACGCTTACTCTATAAATGGAGATAAAACATTGGCTATCAAGCTGGCCCTTGAGGCTGTACCTATGCCGATAAACGGAGGGTTGTTCACATCACCCATTTCAGCTGGGACGATGCATGCGCTTGCTACCGCGCTTGGCGTATATGATTTATCGGATGGTTTTAAGTTACATAAGACGATCTACCTGCCTTCCGCGCCGATGATGGCTGAAATGTCGCCTGGTGGCGCGACTGCGGTCGTCGTATACGCGTATGAAGCTGCGGTTATTGACTTGGACAGTGGAAAAATTGTTTTTATGGTGCCGATGGCACAGTCTGTACTTGCGGAAGCGCGTTTTTTAAGCGATACGACACTGGTTTTTGCAGGACTGGAAGGCCTTTGCGCTTACAGCGTAATCAATGGCGAGCGACTCTGGCTGAGTGATATCCCGGCAACAGCAATAGCCGTTTCGGCAGACGGCGGAACTGTCGCCGCTATTAGCGACAATGGAGGATATTGTAGGCTATACGACGCTCAGGGGAATGTGCTATGTGACATAGGTTTTGGAGGCAAGGCTCAGCGTACGCCAAGTGAAGAGGAATTCACCAATCCACGTGATAATCTGTTCGCTCTGTCCGGTGATGGGAAGTATTTAGCAGCCAGTTTTGCCGATGGTTCGTTGGCGGTATTTGATACAGGTGATTCAGATATTATTTTGACTTTTGAACCTAAGGGCGAATACGATTATGTTCGTTTTGAAGGCGGATTTTTGGGTGATATGCTTGCGTTCTCAATGACAAGTTGGCAGGGAACCAGTTTGCACGGATCAGATTATGCCGTTATTGATATGTCTAATATTGACCTGGAAGAGCCTATGCCGTTATTCTCTGATACGTCGTATGGACGCTATGGCGTGATCGCGAATCAAGATGGTATTTTTATTTCTTTATACAATACCGTTGTGCGCCTCGACCCCAATGGAGGCGAACTCCGGGGGATTGCCAGGGCGGATTCCTATGTAAAGAGTTTTGACTCTGACGGCGAGTATTCGATTGTTGCGTGGGATGGCGGCTATGCGTTCTCCAGCAAAGACGCCGATGAAATCTCACGCTTTAAACGGGAGTTGATTGTGGATATTACGTTGATCAAGGGCGACTTTGCCTTGATTGGCGGGAGGGATAGTCAGGAATTGACAGTTCTAAAACTAGAAAGAAACAATGACACGCAACTCCTCTCGTTTGACGGAACTGACTACCCTTATTTAGAGGCTCGGGTCAACGCTGATGGAACCAGGATTATGCTCTTTCGCCCAGATAGTTTCAGGATATATAGCAATGACGGCAAGCTGCTTTGTGAATCGTCGATACCTAATAATGGTCAAGTCCGCGATCAGCAGCACAGCAAAAACAGCGGCAACTTGGCAGTGATGTACGAGGATGCTCTTTTGATCTACAGTGGGCATGACGGACGATTGATTTTTGAGGAGACAGGTTTGCGCTCGGTGTTTTACGCTCCATATGGCGTTAGCATACTGGATGATAAAGGGCAGCTCCATTTGATCGATTTGGATAGCGGGACGGATGTTTTGCCTGAAATGATAGTGACGGACGATAACGAGGACAACGAAGCTTTTGCCGCTTTTTGCGGGTTCACTGTTGATAGCTCATTTCTTACAGGAGCTAAATTAATTGGAGCCGTAAAAATTGGTAAGGGATACTTTTTTGTGGTAGCGGAAGATGAGAAAAGCATTGTTTACGACGAAACGAGCAAAAAGAGGTTTGAGATACCATTTCGTGGTTCAAACGAAGCGCATTTTACCGAGACTGCCGTAGTTATATCGCCAATAAGCGGGACGCCTGCGGTGTATAGTCTGAAAAACGGCAAAAAGATAGCAGATTTGGAGAAGGACGCCTATTTGACTTACATAACAGAGATGGGTGAAATGGGTGACTTGGGTGAATATATTGTCAGTCAATATATTTCGACCGACGGCGAGCAATATGGAGTGCTGCTGGACAGCAAGTTTCAACCGATAGCGTCTCTGCCCTGGTTGTGTGATGTATGGAATGGGCAGTTGGTATTTGCTAACTGGCAGGATGGGTTGAGGTATAGCCGGGTGTACAATGTGGAGGAATTGGTAGCATTGGCCAAGGCGTCGTAGAGGATAGATGGTAAACGTGTAGCTGTTCAGAGGGCATCCAAAAACACAGGCTGGTTACAGGCAACGCGCTAGTACATCGGCGTAAACTTGTAATATTGGCCAAAACTTGTGCGCGGAGCCTGTAACCATTGCGAGTTTTTGGATACCCTCTGAACAGGAGTTACATATGCGATAATTGGGGGAGTATGAAAATGAGAGGAAAAAGATTTGTGAAGAAAGTTGTCTTCTGGGTGTTGTTTATTATATTGATAATTGGAAATTTACCTGTTGTTGATACGCAAGCTGAGGTTTATGACGAGATTCAGATTAATTCGGATAGCACAGATGGGGAAATATTCGGGCAACATAGTGCTGTTGAGGATGAGGAACAGAAAGAACCTGAGGGTGAAGTAGATGATGGTTCTTCATCTGGAACTGGTGTGGTTGGACAAGATTTGGGCGAGAATACAATTGAATTTACCAGTTCTAACGGCATTCTCACCCAAGAGAACGTCATAGAACAGATCGGACCCAAGGGTTATGCGGAAGACGATACTTTTGCCGCAATCATCGACGACAGTGTGACAAGAATTGGTGATGGTGCCTTCGAAAGTCGTGCTGGTCTCAAGAGTGTTAGTTTTTCGAACAGCTTGGAAAGCATCGGAGTTTACTCATTCTATGCATGTACCAGTCTCACTAAAATTGAGATACCGCAAAGCGTGGTATTTGTTGATAAGGGTGCGTTTTTGGAATGCAGCCACCTTTCAGAAGTGTATTTTGATGGGAATGCGCCAACCGTAGAATTATTCGCGTTTAGCAGAATATCTTCAGAGGCTAAGGCGTATGTCTATCCGGAATATGTCTATCCGTCAGTAGATGGATTCCCTGTGGAGTGGCAGGTTTGGAAAGAGCTTAAAATATTGTACCGTGAGGCTCTTAATGTTAAAACTATTACTTTCTCAACAGACGACGTAAACGGAACATTGTCGCAAACAGAGGTAAGTGAACAGCTCAAAATTATTGTAGGTGATGATAACTGCAAACTTAAGGCTGAATTTCATGCAAGCGTAAAAGCAATTGGATGCATGGCGTTTTACGAATGCTCACAACTCGTTAGTATAGAGATTCCAATAACTATAGTGAGTATTGAGAGTCGCGCCTTTGGAGATTGCAAAAACCTTGTAAAAGCTTATTTTGACGCTGGAGAGCCAAATGTGGAATCAGACGCGTTTGAGGGTAAAGCTGATAATGCGGTAGCGTATGTTTACAGATATGTTAAGGGCTTCCCTGCGCAGGGAGAATTGTGGAATGGATTCATTGTAAAATATCGAGACAACTCAGGTGAGAGGTCAATCACATTTAACACTTTCAATGCAAACGGCACGTTAACACCGGAAGATGTAAGCCTTCAACTTTCTTTGACTGCGCTTGATTATTCTAATGGATTTATCGCAAAATTTAGTGATAACGTAAAAGCAATCAACGCTCAAGCTTTTGAAAGATGCACAAGCCTCGTTAGTGTTATCATATCAGACAATGTTAAGAGTATAGGCGCCTACGCTTTCCATTCTTGTACAAATCTAGCGAGCATCCAAATCCCAGACAGTGTGGAAGGTATAGGCGACACGACTTTCGTTGGATGCACCAGCCTAATGGAAATCAACGTAAGCGATGACAATAAAGAGTATTCCTCGTCTTATGACGGCGTATTGTTTAACTGGGATAAGAGTACGTTGATTTGTTTTCCGGGGGGCAAATCTGGCAGCTATACCATCCCGTATGGTGTTGTGAATATTGGTGGTCATTCATTCGATGGATGCGCTGATCTTATAAGCGTTTTCATCCCAAACAGCGTGATAAATATTGGTAGTTACGCATTCAGTAATTGCGTGAAGCTTTCCAACGTGTACTTTGACGGCGAAGCTCCAACAAATGTGGGGCGATCGGCATTTTCGGGCTTGCCTAAAATAGCGTTAGCGCATGTTTATCCGCCCCCTGTAGCGAACAAATTTCCAGATGAAGGAAAGCCATGGAATATGCTTACTATAAAACATCGGGATATACAAAATCGAGATGTCTCAAACAACATAATAATTACTTTTCAAACGAATAGCGCTGATGGTACGCTTACTTATTTGGAGGTCGGCGAGCAAATTACCGGCGATAGATTTATCGCGGAGTTCGATACAAGCGTTAAGTCGATTGGAAACTCAGCCTTTGACAGGTGTTCAAACCTCATGAGCGTATTAATAGCCAATAACGTAAGTAGTATTGGGGATCAAGCTTTCAATAACTGTATCAACTTGACAGACGTAATGATCACGGACAGCGTGGTAAGTATCGGCGACTGGGTTTTTGACGGTTGCGCTAGTCTCAAAGAAATAAATGTTAGTGAAGATAATGTCGCCTATTCATCGTCTGTTGAGGGGGTTCTATTTAACAAAGATAAAACGCGATTGGTTGTATTCCCTGCTGGCAAATCGGGCAGTTATGTTATCCCGTATGGTGTGACTATCATCGATGACTCTGCTTTCTACAACTGTGTTGGTCTTACTAGTGTTATTATTCCAAACAGTGTTACTGCCATCGCTGATTATGCCTTCAACTATTGCTCAAGCCTAACAAGTATCACCATCCCATCCAATGTGAAGAGTATTGGTAATTTTGCGTTTGCATACTGTACTAATCTGTCAGAAATCATAGGTGATCTTCCGGAAGATGATTATATAGGGGCGTGGGCATTTGATGAAACACCCGATAAAAGGGATGTCCCAACCTCGACAATCACATTTAGTGCGAATGGAACGCTGACTCAAAAAGAAGTAAGGAATCAGATTCTTGGGAAAATTGGCCAAGATGATGGATTATTTGTCGCTGAGTTCGAAGACACAGTTACGGCGATTGATGATATGGCTTTCTATGATTATCCTAATCTCACGAGTGTTGATCTTGGGCAGAACGTGGAGAGTATCGGAGAGTTGGCTTTTGCTTATTGTGTTGGTCTAAGAGACATTACAATTGCAGATAATGTGACAAGTGTTGGAATTCAAGCTTTCTATGCCTGCAGCAACCTCACGAGAGTTGATATTGGATACCAAGTGAACAGTATAGGTGCGGAGGCTTTTGCTCATTGTGTTGGTTTAGAGGACATTAAAATTGTAGATAGAGTGGATAATATTGGAGTTGGAGCTTTTGCTTTCTGTAAAAACCTCACTTACATAAAGATTCCATCTGGGGTGACAAGTATCAGCCAAGAACTCTTTTATGGATGCAGCAGTCTTACACAAGTTGGTATACCGGACAGTGTAAGTAGTATAGGTGTTAGGGCTTTTGCGTTTTGTGACAGCCTAACTGAGATATATATCCCAAACGGTATAATAGAAATCAGTAATGGTGTTTTTAGCGGGTGTAGCAGCATAGCACGTATTAAAATTCCAGCTAGTGTAGTAGAAATAGGAGATGTCGCTTTTGGAGATTGTACCAGCCTAGAAAGTATTTGTATTCCAGATAGCGTGAAGAACATTGGCGAGCTTGCTTTCTATAACTGTGCCAAGCTGGAAAGCATTACAATACCAAACATTCCAAATGGTATTACAGAAATTAAGGATTATACTTTCCATAGTTGCGAAAGTCTCAAAAAAATTATTATACCAGATAGCGTGACAAGTATTGGAGTTGCGTCCTTTGCTTACTGCGCAAGACTTGAAGATATTAAAATCCCGGATAAGGTTACAAGTATTGGTGAAGGCGCTTTTCGCAATTGCGAAAATATCGAAAATATAATTATTCCAAACAGCGTAACAACCCTTGGAAAAGGGGCTTTCTACGAATGTGCTGGTCTAGAGAGCGTCAAAATCGGCGATGGTGTGAAAAGTATCAGCGAGGCGCTTTTCGAGGATTGCGCTAAGCTTATAAAGGTGTGCGGCGGAAATATCATAACAAGTATCGGCAAAAACGCGTTCTATGGCTGCATCAACCTAACAAGTATTAATTTTCTACAAAATGTGACGAGTATTGGTGAAACAGCGTTCTATAACTGCACAAGCCTCACTAATATTGAATTCTCGAAAAGTTTAGTTAGTATTAGTCACTGGGCTTTCGGGTATTGTATAAGCCTCACAAACGTTGACATTCCAGCTAGCGTGAAATATATCGGTAGTCGTGCATTCTATAGATGCACTAAACTGTCAAGGATAAACTTTGACGATGACGCGCCAGAGGTGGGTCAAGAGTCATTTTTGGGCGTATCACCCCAGGCGATTGCGTATGTTCCCTCTGATGCAAAGGGATTCCTTCGGGAGGGGGCGTTTTGGAATGGTTTATTAGTGAGATATGGGAAATCAGTTCATTTCTATCCAGACAAGGAAGGAGAAATTCTTTCGCAAGATGGAGTAATCACACAGCTCGCTACCGCTGGAATTGGGGATGGCTATGATGGCTATCCATTTGAAGCTGAACTCGACGAAACGGTCAAGATAATTGATGAAAACGCGTTCTCAAACCATAGTAATCTCATGAATATAGTTATCCCTGCTGGCGTGGAAAAGATTGGTTCTTCGGCATTCTTAAACTGCAACGGGCTTTTGAGTATTGATATTCCAGAAAGTGTCGGAGAAATCGGAGACCAAGCTTTTGTAGGCTGCGCAAAGCTCATGGATATCAATGTAAGCCCTGATAATATCGACTATTTATCCATCGACGGTGTCTTATTCAATAACGATAAGACAACTCTGATTGTATATCCTAATGGCAAATCAGGCGATTATACCATCCCTGAAGGCGTGTCATCTATTGGTATGGAAGCCTTTTTCAATTGCACTGAACTCACAATTATATATATCCCAAACGGCGTGATTGAAATTCCTGAAATGGCATTCAGCAACTGTGAAAAGCTCACAACTGTCTTTATTCCGGAAAGTATGGTTAGTATCAGCAGTAGCTCATTTAATTATTGCAGCAATCTTTCTGATATCTATTTTGACGGAGATGCGCCGAGTAACATGGAGTCAGGTGTATTCTCCAACATACAAGACGGAGCAAAAGCGCACGTTTACCCATCAGCAGAGGACTTCGATGCAGTGGAAGGAATATGGCAAGGGCTGATTGTTATATACCGTGATCTCCCAGAAGAGAAGACAATCATATTCTATACATGTAGCCAAGATAGGACGCTAACAAAAGCGGAGGTCGATGCGAGGATCGCCAAAGAAAAGATACCCAAATATGGAAGATTGAAGGCAAAGTTTGACGAGAAAGTAGATGCAATTGGAGACGAGGCATTTTGCGGTCTCGCATCTCTCATTAGCATTGAGATTCCAGAAAACGTAAAAAGAATTGGCAGCAAAGCATTTGAAAATTGTAAGAACCTATCAGAAGCCTATTTTTATGGTAATGAGCCAGATGTCGCTACAGGAGCGTTTGACGGAATATACGCAGGAGCGGTGGCTTATGTCAATCAGTACGCGAAAGGTTTCCCGGCGCTAGGACAGCATTGGCCAGCGCAAGAACAGTATGTAAATAACGGATTTATAATTCGATACCAAAGAGACTTGATTGCGTACCAGTATCTTCCTTTTTCTCTTATGCTCCCAACCACTGACGTTTACGGGTGGAAAGAGATAGGAGTTTGGCCAGAAGGCTTGAAGATTTCAGAAGGTGACGATATACGTGAACGTGGCGAGATTTGCGGAGCGCCTATGGAATACGGCAAATATGAAGTAACGGTTCGAGCGATAGACGAGGAGAAAAACGAACTACCAGATAAGGATATGACCTTTATAATCGATATTCAGGAAAGAAGAACTCAAGTCCAGTTAACTGAGCTAAATGAAGCCAATGCTTTTAAATTTGAGAAGCCGATGGGCACTTACACTAATAATTATGAGGAAGGCATCTATGTTGTAAATGTAGATTACATGAACCCGACAAATGTGGATATCGAATTCGCTAGTAACAATGTAGACTTCATCGCGTTATGGATTGACGGCGAGATTGTACCTCAAGATAGCGACAACTATAGCGTCCAAACAATACAAGGTCAGTCAGGTGGTATTACATCCAAAATTATCACTGTATATTGGGAAAAGCTCAAAAAATTAGATGCAACAATCCCACATGTGCTCGCAGGTGAGTTTAAAGCGGGTGGAGCGGTATATGGCCAGCAATACGTTATAGCTCAGAATTTCATAATTAATGCTATTGCGGTATCAACGCCAGCGCTAACACCAACGCCAACGCCTAATCATATTTCGCTCCCCAATGGTTCACCCACTGTAGCTCTTGAAGAGTTCGACAAAATGGATAACACTGATGAATATGTTAATCACGATGACCGAGCTAACCCTGATAACAATGATGATTCAGAGGATAATAAAAATCCTGACCAACGTAGCGACAAGCTTGACAACTCGAATAATGTTGACAACATAAATATCCGGATCCGCCCCACCCAATTGACAGACAGTCCGGATGGAAGTGTCATATCCCCCACACCTACTTCCTCACCGCCCCCCACGCCTACTCCGGCCCCCACGCCTACCACATATCCCTTGTCCCCCACACCTACTCCGCAAATCGGTGGTTTCTCAACTAAAGGGACAGGGGGCAACGAGCCCGATTCTCTTGAAATTGTATCGTATAATTCACCTACTGAAAATAACAATATAAATATTATTATTATATTCGGCTCCACAGCAACGTGTTGCATTGTTTTTACGTGCGCGGTTGCCCTGAAAAGAAGAAAAAACAAGAAAAATGCATGAATTATTCATACAAGGTTGCATAGAGGAAAACTCAAGTTAATTTGCAAAGAGGAGAAAATGATAATGTTTGGAAAAATTAGAAAAAAAATACTTGCGCTGGGTCTGGCGATACTGCTGTTTGCACCATTGTGTTCAGTATATGGCATGGATTCCTTTACAAATAGTAACAATGGAAACGAAAACTATTACCAAGAAATTTCACAGTTGATTTCATCCACATGGGACGATGCTTTCTTTGGTGTAGCAACAATGTCAATCGGCAGTGGTACTATGGAAGTAGACAACCATACTATTGAACTCGACAACCCCGCTGAAATTGTAGATGGTGAGTTAGTTTTGCCATTAGAAGCCTTGCAGGAGATTGGGATACAAATAACTTCTGACAACAAAGGTGCCTCGTTGAAGAAAAACCATAAAACCATTGAGTTTACATATGATAATAAGAACATGCAGGTTAACGGTAAATGGAAGGGGATGCGCTCCGCCGCTACCTTTAGGAAAGGAAAACCTGTTGTTCCCGCAAGTGTTTTGACTGAAGAAGGGCTTGATTTTGAACTCAACTTCGATGAGAAGGTAGGACAGATCGTCATCACAAATGAGTTTCAAATGGCGCGCGTGTTGGCAAAGGTAAAACCGGGGAAGGCATTGCCTGAAGACGCCAATGCTACAAAGACCATAGTCGGGCCAGACGGTTTGTATGTTTTCCAATATGCCACCGAGGAACAAGCTAAAGCTGCCTGTGAACGCTTAAGCGGTTTGCCCGATGTGCTGTATGCCGAACCAGACGTTATTGTTACTCTTGATGCGGATGATGCAAAGGGCGAGCCTACTAATTACAACGATTCACCACAACATCTCGGCTGGGGAGCAGTACGTATTGGCAGCGACATATATTTGGAATACCTGGAAGCGCGTGGCAAACTGAATACTCAAGTTATCGTTGCAGTGCTGGACACAGGGCTTGACACAACACACTCCATTTTTAAAGGCCGTTGTGTTAACGGCTATAATGCTATTGACAGCGCCAACACAGATGATATTCATGGTCATGGAACGCATGTAGCCGGCACTATTCTTGATGTTGCTATTACTGCGCAAAATGTCATGATAATGCCTGTTAAGGTGCTGGGAGACAATGGCCAAGGGGGTATTCTCGGTGTCGCAACCGGTATACAGTGGGCGGTGGAAAATGGCGCGAATGTCATTAATTTGAGTTTAGGAGAAATGATTATTGGGAGCCAAACGTGTTCTGAAACAATGGATATTGCAATCGAAATCGCAACCAGTGAGAAATGGAATAGCACAGTTATCGCAGCTGCAGGCAACAAAAACGCTAACGCGAAAGATTTTTGCCCTGCGCATCTTGAATCGGTGATAACTGTAGCGGCTTCCAACAAAGAAGACAAACCAGTGTCATTCTCAAACTACGGAAGCTGTGTGGATGTTGCGGCACCCGGCGTGGATATTATTAGCGCTGTAAAGGGCGGAGAAACAGGCCGTATGAGCGGTACATCCATGGCAAGCCCACATGTGGCGGGGGCTGTTGCGTTACTATATTGTGATAACCCGTCCATTGAGCCAGCAGCGGCTAAAGCAGCTATCCGCTCCAGTGTTGACACTATATCCTTGTTTAATGGTAGATACTATGGCAGTGGGATTTTGAATATAAGCAAAGCGATAGCGGTAACATCATATTTAGAAGTCACACCAGCATATTGTGAGCTTCTTTGCAATACTACACAGCAGCTTGGCGAAATAGAGCTTTCTGTGATGTATTATGATTATACTAACGAGGTACCTACAGGTGTAACTCCTCAGATAACATTCACATCAAGCGATTCCAATGTGGCGGAAGTGTCATCAGATGGTTCTGTAACCGCAAAATCGTCAGGGATAGCTACGATAACAGCTACTGTGGACGGGACAACAGCAACATGTACTGTGTTGGTGACAGAGAATAACACCAGTTTTGAGGATGCCTTAAACATTATTGCAGGGATTTCGATTCCGGTGTT
Organism: Oscillospiraceae bacterium; assembly: GCA_009776445.1. Classification (GTDB taxonomy): domain Bacteria; phylum Bacillota; class Clostridia; order Oscillospirales; family Oscillospiraceae; genus WRMH01. The sequence continues at coordinate 24,960 of WRNV01000012.1, forward strand.
TGTAACAGAATCGAGACAGATCAGGTACTATAAGTTTATACCTGAAGATAGTGGACTCTATGTGGTCGAAAGCGGTAACACTGTCGATAGTACAGATCCATTTGGGAAGCTCTATAATGCTAATAAGAACCTGATTTATCAAAACGACGATGGCGCTGATAATAAAAACTTTAGAATATCATGTAGCCTCACAGCGGGAAAAGAATACTATATAGCAGCGTCATGCTACGGAAGTGGAATCGGAAACTATACGTTTAGCATTACTTCTCCAGTATTACCTGAAAGCATAAAAGTAGAGCCAACTGAAGCGAAAATTAGAGTGGGTGAAACTATACGTATTTCGTCAACAATATTACCGTATAACACAACTGAAAATACGGTCAAGTGGACAAGCAGCAATATTTCGGTCGCCACGGTATCACAAAGCGGCCTTGTTACAGCAATAGGAAACGGAAAAACTGAAATTACAGCTAAAACGGTCAATGGCAAGGAATCGTCATGTTTGGTGTCAGTTATAGGTAACAGCAATATTGATGATTCTATAGAGATATATGCAGGTGGTATAGTTGATGTGACAATTGAAAACGCAGGGGAGTTCGAGTATTACTACTTCACACCAAATGTTAGCGGATTTCATATAATCGAGAGCGCTAACCCTTTAGGCAGCACAGATCCATACGGTTATCTCTACGACTCAAACCAATTTCAGATTGCTTCTGACGACGACGGCACCGGAAATCGTAACTTTCGAATCTCAATCTATCTCATGGCGGAGCAAAAATATTATATAGGAGCAACATGCTACGGTGCCGGAACTGGAGACTATAAATTCACTATCACACAACCAGAATCTCCTCCAACAAGCATAACCGTATCACCGACCGTAATGATAATAGATTTAAATGAAGCAAGACAGGATATAACAGCGACAGTATTGCCATATAATTACCAAAGGGGAAAAGAAATTATATGGGAGAGCAGTAATAATGGCGTCGCAACAGTGGATCACACACTCAGTAGTCTCAGTAGTGTACGTCCAATATCAATTGGCACGACGAAAATTACGGCGAGAATAGATGATTTAGAAGCGTACTGCTACGTAACAGTTGCGGAAATAAACAAAACTTTTGAAAGGGCAATATCTGTCACAAATGATGTTTCAGTTCCAGTATCGGTAACAGGTGCGAGGCAGATACGATATTATAAATTTGTACCCACAGATAGCGGAGACTATACTATCGAGAGTACTGACCCTGCTGGTAATACAGATCCATACGGGTACCTATACTTTGCAAACAAAGCTCTTATTACGTCCGACGATGACGGCGCTGGGAACCGAAACTTCAAAATTTCGTATAATCTTTTAGCCGGGCAAACATATTACATTGGAGCAGCATGCTTTGGCACAGGAACCGGCAGCTATATGTTCAGTATTGAGTGTACAACATCACCGCCATTACCTAATACGTGGCCTCTTGTAATAGACGCACCCTATGGAAACGAAGACACGCCTAAAATCCATATAGTAGAGGTCACCAGCGCCGAAAAAATAACGATTGCGCTTACAGGAGCAAAAAACGACATCTATTCGATTTCGCTGTGGAAAGACGGAGCTGAGCTTGCCAAAAGCGAATCAAGCAGAGTGATATCTCTCACATATAATATTGCTATATTGGAGACAGGAGAATATGAGGTAAGAGTTAAAAAGGAATCAGCTATCAATGGGTTATACTCGCTTACGGTAAAGCTAGAGTAAGCTTTTAGCAACAGCTTTGCAAGGATATCGCACACTAGAAAACGTAAACACGATGTTGTCAAGGACAATACCGTATTAACACTAAGAGTGGCTCAATTTTTCGTAGTCATATCAATCAAGGTTACAATTTTCTCGGTTACCAATTGCGCTTGCTTTAATGGGGCATATGATAATTTTCATATTTACAGTTTAGAAAATTAACTTTACAATCCATATCAAGAAGAGCTTGGGCGAGAAAAAACTATTGGAGGGGTTAGTTTATGAATGGGAAAAACGAATCGAGTTCGAGCAAAGTTGTATTGTCGCCAACTATTGATAGGGACATGATCTTATCGCAGCTTAACACTTTTGCGTTTGCGGTTATTTCTGAAACAGAATCTGAGGCACCCACAGAAACCGATGATGCTGAGTGCGCTAAAGTGGAAGTAAATTCAATGATTGAGATGAAGTTTGATGGCAATGAACAATTGTCTGATCATGGAACTTATGGGAAAAAATATTGGTTTTTGGGGAAATCAGAACAGAAAGTCCAGATTCGAATGGATTCTACTGATTTCGACAGCTTTTTACTATTATACGACTCAGAATTTAATCTTGTAGCTTATGACGATGATGCTGGACGCAGTCTCAACGCTCGCATCGATTACGTATTGCCTAGTGACGGTTATTATTATATCGTGGCAACGCAGTGGTCAAGTAGCCTTGGGTCAGCAACGCTCTTTGTGGGTTATCCGGACAGCACCATTACATACGATGCAAATGATGGAGGCCTTGGTGGTCCATGGTTGGACATGTTTGTATCCGAACACCCGATCCAGATTGTTGATTCTATACCCACGATACTGCATGGTAGCTATATGTTTTGCGGATGGACGACGCAAAAGGTAAGCGTGGAGGATAGCGCCAACTATTTAGAGAAGATATATCAACCAGGAGAGTTTACTAATCTAGCCGGTTCCACTACGTTATACGCTTTATGGGCTTGCTGTGACAGCCCCCTACAGCTGCCATTTAGTGTTGAAGCAAACTTGTCTGATAGCATGTATTGGTCGCCTTCTACTTGGGAGAGAGGCTTTTGTTACTGTATATCGCTTGATTCAAGTCAAACGCTGGTAGCAACAATGGATTCGAATAATATTGACTCGCTTCTTATACTCTATAATAAGATGGGGGAAATTGTCGCATATGACGATGATAGTGGCTATGGGTCTAATGCACCCCTAATTTATTGTGCTCCTGAGCAGTGTAAATTCTATCTGCACGCTACATCTTGGAATACCCCTTCACCAGACAATGGCATGTTTACGTTGTCAGTTGAAGTTGGATCCAGCTCCAAGATAGTTACTCTAGAATACGACGCTAATGGCGGTACGAACTCGCCAGAAAATCTCACAACTCTAGCTAATGCCGCTGTAACCATAAGCTCAGTTATACCTACTCTCAAGGAGAATATTTTCATGGGATGGTCAACAAGTAATACAGCGACTATAGTGGATTATATGCCAGGTGACACTTTCATCTTTGGAAACATAAACCTAATGTTTTATGCGTTATGGGAAAAGTATAAACTGGTAGAGGAACTTCCATTTTCTAGCTACGAAGAATTAAATTATACCGATGATGGTCGATCACAGCGCGGCACTTTGATGAAAGGCTATTCTTTCTATGCTTATGCTGGTTCAGCAATTATTGCAACAATGAGTTCGTCCGTCGTTGATCCTTGCCTTTATCTGCTCAATTCCAACGGGGATTTAGTCGCCCACAATGATGACTCCTGCGACGACTCCGGCAAGTGGACGTGCGATTCAAGAATCGTGTACATGGTGGAAGAACAAGGAATGTATTACTTGCAGGCTACGACATATAGCGTGGGAACAGGATATTTCAACTTGAGCATCGAATTGGGAACAAAGCGCATGATTACATACGACGCGCAAGGCGGGTATCCCACCCCGCCGCCAGCGTACCTTTCTGGCGAAAAGGCACAGATCAGTAACCTGCTTCCAATACGGCTGGGCTACACTTTCATGGGATGGGATACCGTTCCAGAGGGAAAGGGGCACTATCAGAGGGACAAAGAGTATACATTCGAAAACGATATAACACTATACGCGATATGGAGTGGGCATGATTTGCAGGTCAATGAAATATCAGCTCCGTCATACACGAAGGGCGAATTACTTCATTCTCCGTTACTTGAAACTGATCGAGACAGACATTATGATGTCTACAGTGTTGAGTTGACATTTGGACAGGATGTTACGATATTGATGGAGTCATCTGATTTTGATTGTTTCCTTTATTTATTAAATCCCGACGGATCTTTCTATACACTTAATGATGATTATTGCGGTAACTTGGACGCGATGATCAAGTTCACTGCACCTATTGCCGGGAAGTATTATATCTTAGCTTCACAATATTCGGGAAACAGAAATGGGAGATACTCTTTAACAGTTATCAGTTACGGCGACGTGGACGGCGACGGTGAAGTTACGCTTGGCGACGCCACGCGCATTGCTCAATATGTCAACAAGTGGCCAGTGGATATCAATACTAAATCCGCTGATGTTGATGACGACGGTGAAGTGACGCTTGCTGACGCTATTCTTATAGCCAAATATGTAAACAAATGGTTTGACAAGTTCCCTATTGAAAGAAATGTTATTCAGGCTAGTAATATCGTGCCGTTCAGCATAGCTGCTTCTTCATCCCAACTCTTGTATGATAATCTAACAGTTTCAGTTATTGGTCCATCTGGTTCAGTTAAACAGGGCGAAACCGTGGTAGTGGAAGTGAAGATTGAGGGGAATTCCGGACTTGCGAGTTTGGCGCTAGATATAAGTTATGACGCTAATGTATTTGAGCTTGTGAGCAAGAGCAATGCGAGTCGCGGCGCCGCGTTAGGAAGCCTATTGTTTACTGGTTTGAATGATATGACTTATCAAAAAAATCCATTTAGGGTTTCATGGTTTGGTACTAAGCAAGACGACTCTAATGGCGTTATACTTTTGATTGATTTCAAGATAAAGGACGACGCAGCTGATGGTGATTATTGCATTACCGTTGATTATAGTCCGAGAAACACAAGAGACGAGGACTTAAAACTGGTTGCGCTGGATACTGTTAACGCAAGCGTAACTGTAGCGGCAACTGCTGTGAAGGCCATTATTACAGAGGGATATAAGATCTATGATTCGAACTTCAAACCTGCTCCAGTTAACATGGTACTCAATGGAGGTAGCGCCGTGCAATTCTACGCAACGTTGGACGGTTTGGTAATTGAAAGTGACATCAAATGGGTTGTTTCGGACACACGGCTGGCTGCAGTGAATTATAACGGGCTGGTTAATGCCAATATAAACAAGTACACCGGGCAATTGACATTGTTGCTCTATAGCTCCGGGAATAAGCTGCTTGACAGTATCATATTGAGAATTATTTGAACAAGGGGACAGTTCGAGATCACTAATAAGCCACTATGAAACGGCAAAAACTACATGGAATAAACTGATGAAGGAGGTTATCAATGATGATGAAAGATCCTTTTGAAAATATGGGAGCGCTGTTTGTCACAGAAGTCGCGTCAAAGACCAATAACGTAGCTGGTGATAGCAAAACTACCAAAACTAAATTCGAACAATACACGGCATACACGGGCTTCAAGAACGACGAGGCGGACACGAACTCGACGGTCATAATAAAAAGCATAGAAAAATCGGTCGTAATAGCAGTCGAGTCGATCAAGGCAAAGGCTATCGAAAATTCCAATAAACATGTGGTTTAAATATGGGGGACGGTCCAAGTAAATGCTAATGGGCTGGTTAGCTCTAATAAGAATAAGTATATCGGACAATTGACATTGTTGTTTTATAGCTCCGAGAAAAAGCTGCTAGATAGTATAAATTTGCGGATAATTTGAACAAGTGACGGTTCCGGAATACAGAGAAACGCCTCTCCTGTATTGACAATATCTGCAATAAGAAAAGTCTCAGGGATGTGATTCTCCTGACACTTTTGCCATAGCAACGCCATCTTGGCTTTGTTATAAAACGCGTTTGTTTTGCATTGGGCGATGTTTTTGACACTCCTCCCGGCTTTAGCTGTAGGGAGTGTCAATTTCCGTTAACTTACCCATCAGAGATAAAATAAAACTGCCCTTGTTTCATAAATACCGTCCCCCATAATTAAGACCGCGCCGAACGACGAAGCCTTAACACAATTGCGTAGCTTGCGCTACACTTAAATAATACTTCAATATGCTAGAAAGTCAACACCCAATTTTTGTAGTATGATGGAGGAGACAACACGAAGATACTGTTGCTAGGGCATTCGGAAATTGAAGCAAAACAGCACAATTTCGTCTTTGCGAGGAGCTTGCGACGCGGCAATCCATCCGGAAACCTGTCAATCGGCGCATGGATTGCATCGTTGCACTCGCAAAGACGGGTGTTTTTGATACCCTCTGAACTCTACAAATTGTTTCGTCGCGTTACGCTTGCGCATGATTCTTTCCTTGCGGTTTTCCTCTTGATCAACTATACTATCGGATAGAGGTGATGGCTACGAAAATCAAATACTCCAAAGATGCGCTCAAATATTTAGATATACAGACAAAAAAGTCGATAGAACGGATTCGGGAAGCCATCTCAAAACTGACCAAGAGCCCGCCTGAAGGTGAGATAGCCCCAATGCAAGGATATTCGGATGGGCGGATGCGGCTTAGAATAGGCTCTTGGCGGGTAATATTCAATTACACTATGGTGGATCAGATTAAAGTACTCCTGATTATTGATATTGGCAATCGAGGAGACATCTATAAATAGGAAAGGGGAATCAGTATGTCTACTATTGTCATGGACATGATAAAATTAATAAACATGCTCCCGGAAGACGATCAGCGCTTTGTATATGAGTTTATTAAAAAGCTGGTGCTAGCGTGGGATCCAAATTTCACGAAAGTAACACCTGATGAGGCGAAGAGAATCAAAGCCGCAGAGGAAAGTGGGTTTGTTGCTGAAAATGATATCGATTGGGAAAAGATTGGAATATGAACATGGAGATCAGATTATATGCGCAGTTGATCGAATTTTTGTAATTACGTCAAAATGACGTAATTACAAATTTGTGCGCTAAATTTTCCAATTACTGCTTTCGCTCCGCTTAAAAACCATTCGCCTCATCAGGATCAGCCCCCCTGTATATCTATTGTTTTTATTGTAAACCTTCAAGTTGCTCTAAAGTCAAGAGGCAAAATCGTCAAAATTTACTTTTTTTTGATTGCAAAGTAATCAGCTATCAATGGATTATTCTTGCTTACGGTAACGATAAAGTGAGTATTTACAACAGTTCCTGCAGGGCAGTACTCACGGGAAAATACGAACGCGATTATGTCAATAACAAGACCGCCATGAGACGCAGGAGGTCTTATTTGCGTAGACATATCAATTGAGATTGCAATTTGGTTGGTTATTAATCGCGTTTGTTTTGACTCCGCATATGAAAATCTTCATTATGACTGATATGCTTTTACTGAAATATCCGAGTATAATAAAGCATTGAAAGGTGGTGTTCGCGATGACACAGGTCAAAGTGCAGCTTGATAAAGCGGTTGCGGAGCAGCTGGAAGCGACCGCGCGTGAAAATTGCTATACGCTTGCCGAATACATTTCCGCAGTGATCAGCAGACATAGCGCGAGTATACTCAAAAGGGAACTTAACGCTAAGCTGGTTTTGCTCGACCTGATCGCGACGGCGCAACCGGATCCGACTTTTGAAAGACCGGCGGAGATCACCTGGGACGTTTCGACCCCTCGAGAGGCGTTTAGCTGATGTACTATCTCGACAGTAACACCTACATTTATTTCGATAAAAGTGCGTCATAGGCATTGACCGCCAAGTTGCTCTCCGTCAACCCAGCCAGCAAGACCGCCTTGATATTCAGGGCGGTCTTGCTTTACAGTCACATCCATCTCGACATGCAATTCGCCGGGTCATAAACCGCGTTTGTTTAGATTGGCGTTAGTGCATATGAAAATCTTCATATTTACAGTTTTGAAACTTAATTTTACAATCATGATCAGAAACACTTCCCCAAGCAGACGGATTCGATCAATCGGCCGAATTGGTTGTAAATGGTTCAGAGTCAACGTTAGAGCAAGCGCAAGCACACAAGCACAGCACAGTAAAAAATATTATTTTAGGAGGAAAACATCATGAAAACCAACTTGCTTAAGTCCACGTTAGCCACATCCGGGAGACGGGTATTGTCTATGTTTCTTTGTCTCGCATTGATACTTAGCATTATCCCAACAGTAATTATTACCGCGAAAGCAGAAGATCTAATAGACCTTCCCTCGACATTGTATTACCTAAAGTTGCAAGGACTTGCCAACCCGAAGATTGAAAACCTAAACAGGCCCATATCCTTCCGTACGGACGCGGCAGAAGACCGGGTTAAATTCTGGATGATATCCCCCATAGTCGTCCCGTCTGCGGAGGATCCGAACAATCCTGCGCAGGAGCCAGTTGCGGCAGACTGGAACTATCTGTCTTTTTCATTCGTGCATCCTCAGCGCACAAACATAAAGATATACACATACACGGGAAGTATTTACCCCTTGGAAATAGGCCGCATGTACTCAGCTGAAGAACTGGGAGCGGAAAACTTCCCCGCTAGCCGCTTTCAGTGGGATTCCAGCCAATATGTAGGCGACATGTATGGCTATCAATGGACCGGAAACATCATCGGAAGCGGTAATAACTACGCAAAAAACCCGGAATACAGCAGCAGGGAGAAAATCGAACAGGCTCTATATGACCTAGTATACGACGCCGAAGGAAATCAAAAAGATTTACCGCTCGAACCGATCAGTTGGAAATGGGTATATGGACATGGGACGAGTCCGGCGCCATTCTCGACTGATCCGCCACCCGCCGATGGCAATCCCCTGTACACCCCTCCCGCTGAGATGAACGCCGACAATATGATCCACAACTACTTCCTGTGGAACGGCCAGGTTGTCGCGCCGGGGGGAACAGGAGGCACATTCCTGGCAGACGGCGTCTATATGATGGTCGTCGAAGCGCCGCAGGTTTCATGGGCCGACGGTAGCCCCAAGGAAAAAGCGTATGGGTTTCTGCCTTTTGCCGTCACATCGCAAATATCCCTGGAGGCTTTGGGCGCCAACTTGATCCTGCCGGATTATCTTTCGTGGATCAACACTTTTGTGGGGGATCCTGTTGATTTACGCAACGGGAACCTTGCGTGGGAGTATACGGACCTCAAAATAGAGGCGCCAAAAGGGCTCGTTTTCTCACATCACTACAACTCCCTTGCCGCCGATTACAACAACGGTATGGGGTATGGCTGGACGCATAGCTATAATTACCGCCTGGATATAGAGCCACTCTTTTGCAAATTGTGCCTTCCCAATGGGAATACATATTATTATCCCATCGAGGACGACGGTAGTTTGACTGTACCGGACGGCGCGCCGCCGTTGAACATTAGGGGCAGCCAGATAGAGGTAGTAACCTCCGATGGGGATACAGTATTATTCGACGGTGACGGAAATCCGATCAGCGTCACAAACCGTGTCGGCGACATTGTTAACTTTGAAGCCGAAGACGGGTTGATCACCAAAATATACAACGATTCCGGCTACTTTACGCTGGAATACGAAGACGAATTGCTTTCAAAGGTAACCGACAGTGCGGGCCGGTCGATCACGCTAAGCTACGATGAGGAGGAGAACCTTGTCGAAGTGGATAACCCGGACGCCGACAACCTTGCTTATTTCTATGACGACGACCACAATCTTCTCAGTGTTGAAGATTTCAATGGCTATGTCTACATGGAAAACCAATATGACAACCAGCATCGTGTCATAGAACAAATCCTGCCTGAGCGGGGCAAGATGACCCTCACGTTCGACGATAAAAATATGACAAACCGCTATGAGGAAGAAGCGAGTGGATACTTCCGCGAGTTTGTCATGGATAAATTCCTCAATATCCTCGAACAGACCACTCCCGACGGTACCGAGGAATATTCATACGACGACGATAACCGGATCATCAAGAAAGTAGACTTCTCCGGCGCCGTTTACGAATACGAATATTGGAAAGAATCAAAAAAGTGGTCGAAAATCACCTATCCAGACGGTGCCTCCGAAGAATTCGCCTACAACGACGCGGAGCAAGTCGTCTGGCAAAAACAGCGTGACGATACCGAATTGTCTTATGAATACGACGACAAAGGCAATTTGACCGCTATGACTGACGCCATGGGCGGTAGGCGCGAGTACGCATATGACGGCGATTTCATCGAATCCTCCACCGACGCTCTGGGTAATACCACCGCCTACACCACCGACGATATGGGCAATATCCTCACACTGACCGACCCCATGGGCAACACGATAACGTATGAATATGACGACGTTGGCCGAGTAACAAGCATGACAACGCCGCTTGGCAACACGACAAGCTATGAGTATTCCACGGCGGGCAAGTTGGTCAAAGAAACCGACGCCATGGGCAACGAGCGAGTATTAGACTACACCGGTAATGGTTATGAAACCTCGGCGGGCGACTTCAGGGGCAACTCGATCCTGTATACATACAATATCCTAAACCAGCGTCTTACAATGACAGACCGCCAGGGTGGCGTGACCAAGTATACGTACGACGAAGCTGGGAACCTCTCATCCAGCAGCGATCCCGATGGCGTCTCTACGCGCTATACTTACGATGAGTTGGGCCGAATCGCCTCTATAACGGATGGAAACGGCAACCGGACAAGACTTTCCTACGACAAACTGGGGAATCTCACCGTCAAAACCGATGCGAAAGGAGGCTTGTTTACAAACCGCTACAACGAGATGAGTTTTTTAACCTCCACAATCAATGAGCGCGGCGCTGTTATAGCGTATACCCGCGACGCCATGGGCCGCGTACTTACTCTGACGGACGCAGAAGGTGGCGTGACCCGATATCAATATGACGCGAACGGGAATGTCACCGCCATGACTGACCCGAACGGCGGCGTGACGAAGTTTGCCTACGACGCCGAGAATAAGCGGACAACCTCAACCACCCCGATGGGACATGTGACGTCGTTCGTCTATAACGCGATCGGCCAACTGATTTCCTCGACGAACGCCAATGACGTTGCAACTGGCACGGCTTTCGACGCGGACGGAAACATGACGTCTTTTACCGACGGTATGGGCTTTGTGACAAGTTACGCATATGATTCCCTTGGCCGCGTAACCACAAAGACAAATCCGGATGGCACGACAAATGCCTATACGTATGACGAGAATGGCAACGTTCTGTCCGTCAAAGACCAAAAAGGCAATGTCACAAGCTTTATATACGATAAAAACGACCATTTGAGTTCCACCACCGACCCAATGGGCGGACAGACCTCCACCACATATACCCTCGGCGGCCGAGTTGAAACCCAGACCGACGCCGAGGGCAATATCGTCCGGCATTCATACGACAATAATGGCAATCTCTCAAAAATCACTGACGCTCGCGACAGCGTAACAGCGTACGCATATGATTCCATGAACCGGGTGTCGTCCGTCACTGACGCTGAGAACCACGTTACTGCCTATACTTACGACGAGGTCGGAAACGCTGCCTCGGTCATCCGTGCGGACAACGGCGTCATCTCTTATGTATACGATCTGAACGACCGTTCAACCCAGATGAAGGACGGCGAAAACTACACGACTGCATATCAGTATGACAAAAACGGAAATCTGATTTCCGAAACAGACCCACGAGGCGGCGTCACAAAGCATGAATACGACGCGGAAAACAAACTAACGAAGACCACTTCGCCGCTGGGCAATGTGACCCGGTACGAATACGACGCCATTGGGCAGATTGTGGCCACGATCAACGCCAACAACGAGGACAACGCCTTCGCATACGACGACAACGGTAGGCTTATCAGTTCCACAACTGCGCTCGGCCTGGAAACAGCGTACCAATACGACGAGATGGGTCGCGTCACGAAGATTATCAATCCCGACGACACAACCATTGAGTTCGGCTATGATCTCAACGGCAATCTGATCTCGAAAAAAGATCCGCGCGGCAACGTCACCATATATGAGTATGACGCCAACAATCGGCTGACTTTGGAAAAGAACCCCGAGGGCGGCGCGGTCAGCTACGCCTACAATAAAAACCACATGCTCATAGGCCGCACGAATGAAAAATCCAGCCAGGTTTCGTATACCTACGACGCAAACAACAATATCACTTCCATCACTGACGCCAGAGGCAATGTGACAAGATTCACCTACGATAAACTTAACAAAATTGCCACAATGACCGACGCGGAGGGCGGCGTGACGGCGTTTACCTATGACGTGATGGGCAACCTTGCAGCTACTGCGAATCCCACGGGCGGCGTCTTCGCTTCAAAATATGACAAGGTAGATAACCGTGCCAGCAACACCGACGCGCTGGGTTATACCGCAAACTATGCCTACGACGGCAACGGCAACCTGACTTCCGTCGCCGATCGGCGCGGGAACAAGACCACCTACCAGTACGACGCTGACGACAGGCTTGTGAAAGTCACTGACGCGCTCGGCGGCGTGACTGAGTATTCCTATGATAACGTGGGCCGCGTTATTGGCGTGAAAAACGCCGAAAACGGCAGCATCTCCACCGTCTACGACAGAGATGGCAGACCAACCTTGGACAGCAACGAGCTGGCGAACTACGACGCAAACGGAAAAGCCATCCTTGAGAGCAGCGGCCACACCACGCATACCGTAAGCTATGAGTACGACCGGATGGGCCGGATCACCAAGCGTACATACGAGGACGGAACTTTCGTCGTCTACGAGTACGACGAGAATGGCAATGTCACAAAAATCACCAACGAGCGGGGATATTCATATGCCTATACATATGATAAAAACAACCTGCTCACCAGTGAAACAGATCCGCTCGACGGCTCCACCACCCGAACATATAGCCCGACCGGGTATGTCGCTAGTGTAACCGACGCTCTAGACGGCGTTATCACGTACACCTATGACGCGAACGACAACGTCATAGCCGTCAAAGACCCGATGGGCTTTACCGTTTCCTATGTGTATGACAAGCTCAACCGCGCAATCAGCGCCACCGACGCGAGGGGGAACACTACCGGCTTTGAGTACGACGCAAACAGCAACCTCACGGCTGTCAAAAACGCCGACGGCGGTGTGGAAAAGTATGCATACGACCTCAATGATCAACTGATCTCCTTCACCGACGGCGAGGGGTATGCCACCGTATACGCCTACGACGCCAACGGCAATCTGATCAAAACGACCGACGGCAGAGGCAACGACAAGAAGATTGTCTATGACGCACTCAACCGTCCGATTACCCTCATAAACGAGGAAGGCGGAGAAATCCAGTATACCTACGACAAATTAGGCCGCGTGACCCAGGCGATAAACGAGGACGGCGCCGTCACGAAGTATACCTATGACGCGAAAGGCAGACTGTTGCAAATAGAAAACGCGTACGGCAAGTATCGCAAATATGAGTACGATCCGCGCGACCGCATGGTCGCCGACACCGATGAAAACGGCGTACGACGCACCTTCGAGTACGACGCTAAAGGAAATCTTACAAAGTACACTGACGGACTTGGTTACAGCGAACGCTACGTCTACGACGCTAACGACAGATTGACACAGTACTATGACAAAAAGGGCGAAACCTTCAGTTACACCTACGACGTCCTCAACCGCCCGGTGACCGAAACGGACGCCCTGGGCCACATAAAAACCTTCCAATACGATAAAAACAGCCGGATCACCGGTGTCACCGACAGAAACGGCCACACGGTGAGCTACAAACTGGACGGCAACGGGAATATCGTCGAGCATATTGACGCGCTGGGCCACTCCTCATTCTTCGAATACGACGCGATGAACAGGCTCTCGAAAGTCAGAATGAACCGCGTGGATACAGTAAACAATGTCAATGAGTGGCAGGAGACACTGTATACCTATGACTACAGGGGCCTTGTCAAGACCGAGGTCAATGCGCTGGGCGACGGTAAGATACTTGTATATGACGAAAACGGCAACCTGATACAAAAGACCGACGAAGACGGTTATATTACGCAATACGAGTACAGCCCCGTCAACCTTGTGAGCAAAACAAACTACTCCGACGGCAAGACCGCGAGCTTCCTCTATAACGGCACAGGCGAGCTGATCGAGATGGTTGACTGGAATGGCACAACGACTTTTGGCCGCGACCTGCTCAACCGGATCGTCACTGCAAGCGACCATAAAGGCCGAGTGACACAGTACGGATACGATGACGTGGGCAACAAGACGGTACTTGGTTACCCCGACGGCACGCAGGTGGACTACTGGTACGACGCCGAGAATCAACTCGTCGAAATGCTCGATTTTGACTCTGGCGTATACAAGTTTGCCTACGATCAAATCGGTAATTTAACCGAGAAGGAGTACCCCAACTACGAGACGGCCTACTACTTCTATGACGCCATGAACCGTATCATCGAGATGGACGAGTTCGACCTTGGCGGTAAAAAGGCTTACAGGACGACTTACACATGGGACGCCGAGGGCAACCGCTTGACTGAATTACAGTACAACCACGGTCAAACGGGCCAACCCGGAAACAACAGCGCCGCGCCCTCTTCTGCGAGCGTTTCTGCGGCTATGCGCGACAGCGATAACGCGATTGTCACGGTAAAAGATGGCGTTAATGTTGTAGCATCAGCAATTGTTACATTTGATAAAAACAACACCGGATACTATGGCGTTGGCGATTATGCTGTAGAACTCGCTTTTAACGGTAGCGGCGTCAAGTCCGCGAGGATTGTTGGCATGAATGGCGACTTTTACTTTGAACCTGTGGATATCTCTGATCTAATTTCGATCCCCATTCCTCCACCGATGACACAGGATGAGGACGGAACGATATGGAATCCGGGCGGAAACGCGCCTCCAGGACACAACCGCGGCGACAGTCCTGACAAACCGGATAATCCCAACAAGCCTTCACGCTCCGATAATTATGGAAATAACGACGCGCAAGCGCTTAAGGGTGAACATATTTACACTTACGACGCCAACAACAGAGCTGTAACCGGAAGCATCGCGGGCAAGACGACCACCTATACATACGACAGTATGGGCAACCTGCTAACCGAAAAGTTCCACAACGGCCAAACGGAAAATTATAAATACAACGCACTCAACCAGTTAGTATACTCAAAAACCAGCACTAACGACGAGTATACATATGTGTACGACAAACGTGGAAACAGGCTTGGAGACATCGGCAAGAAAGAAAATCAAAACTATGTCTACAGCCTGGAAAACCAGCTAGTGGTGGGCACAAACTGGAAGGATGACCAGTCGGCTTATACCTACAATGCCATTGGAATCCGCATAAACAACAAGCAAACAGCGCACTCCGGACAAGTCTACGATCGCGACTATATTGTGGATTACACCACTGTGTGGGGCATCGCGCCAACTGTTAATAACTATAACCTACCGGGCGATATCTCAACGGCTTCCTCCGGCTGGGACGACGGCAGCCGCACAGCAGGACTGGATATCCAGGCTATGCTGCAAAACCTAAACAACGGCTTCAACACACTGGCGAAAAGCAACACCTACGTCTTTGTGTACGATTATCTGCAGAATATCCTGGCTGTCAATGGCAAGACAGGCACAGCCGCCGACGCCGAAAAAGCCGCCGCGTACGAGCTGGTAAAGCCCACCATCCACGACTTTATAAACCATTTCCTCGGCAGAACGGTGGACAATAGCCATATAATCGGCATCGGCGATCAGAATCACAAGCTATCCGGCTACGCCAAATTCGGAGTAGGCGTCGGTGAGAACCACGCCGCGACAGCCGATATCTCGCAAACAAACATGGCCAACAGCGATATCGTGGTCATATCCCCCGACTATTTCTACCAAAAACACGTCTACACCGACCGTGGCCAACGGGTGAAGCAGAAGACCGTCACTGCCATGCAAACCGGCAACAACGGCGGCAACATCACCATTCTGTACGTCCACGAGGACATTATGGGTAGCACCAGATACCACACGAAAGACAACGGCCAGTCCTTCGCAGAGCTTGAATACGACCTATGGGGCCACGCCGCAAGCCCAAACATGCTGCAAAACAACGACAACGGCGTCTTCATCTTCGCCAAGTTCACCGGGCATGTGTACGACACTGTGCTGGATATGTATATGGCACAAGCGCGGTTCTACGACGCGAAGGGCCGCCAGTGGCTGAGCAGCGATCCCATGAAGGACGGGTTGAATTGGTATCAGTACGTAGGCGCGAACCCGGCGACGTGGTGCGATCCGACGGGGTTAGCGTCAGGTTACGATAGAAGAAAACTTGGTAATGTTTTAGTGTTATCGAAAACATATGAAGCAACATATGAAATGAGTGGAGAAGAATTTGCTATATTTATTTTGGGATATTGCAATTCTCTTGATACCTCACATAGCGTGATTGATTGGGTAGTAAACACACTTAAAGGTCTAGGAGCCTCTGCTGCTGCTTCTTATATAATAGAAGGATCAGTGGGACTACACTTTTTACCAATAGCTCTTGTTAGCACTGCAATTTTGGCACCAATTGCGATAGATAGCATTATGCAATCGAAGAAAAATAGTAAGTTTATTGAGATGGTTCAGGATATGCTACAGCGTAAAAGTGCCTTTATTGTTAATGTTTATAGGATTTACAGTGTTTATTTTAATCAATATTATGGGCAATATATTTATAGTGAAAGAATTGATATCGATTTTAGATTAAGCTATATGATGCCGATAAATTGTTCCAATAATGGTCATCTATCATATTATTCTAGAGATCCTAGCGAATTTGGGTATATGTTCATAAATAATAATAAGACGACAAAAGAACCCGTGATAACAACAAAGCAAGGGCCTGATTATGATAAACGTATTGGAGTAGTTAACTCCGTTTTTAGACTTGATTTCTAGACACAAGGGTACGGCTATGTGTTGACAAATCAGAAACAATACAAAAGTGTCAGGGGTATGATTCCCTGACGCTTTTGTATTGACAACGCCATCCAGACCAAGCAACTAAGGTGCAACCACCATGCGGCTGTGTGGGAGACTTGCTAGCGGCGATGCAACCTTGATTCTGTGTGCATCGACTTCTCTGGACTTCTCTAGAGTCAACTTGTCGCTCAAGCAGGGGATTGAATATATTGAGAATTTAGTTTATACTTTCGCCATATCCAACTGAGAATAAAGAGAGTTGCAGTATGCATATTGGGCTAGTGAGCTTATCAAAAGCTCCAAGCCATATCTTGAGTAAACAACAGTTAAGCATGTTTAATTCATAAAGAATAACCAAGATACTGCTATCCTTGACAAACCGAGCAAAGTGCGGCTCACAGACAATTTTATAAGGAGATGATAACCTTGCCGCTTATTTCAAGTTTTTTTAGCGTCTTGATATACATATTCAAAGAGCAGAACAACCCACACGTTCACGCAGTTTACGCTGGTGAAAAAATGTCTATCACTGATGGTGAAATTTTGGCTGGAAAACTCCCGCGAAAACAGATGAAAAACGTTGAGGCATGGGTCGCGCTCTGCGAGGACGAGATAAACGCGGCTTGGATAGTGCTTAACGAAAATGTAAAATTAATCTTGTCAATGATTTGCGCTGAATTGCCGTTTGGCGAAAGAAGCGCAGAAACAACTATGTTTGTGTCTACAACAACCTTCAGCACTGTTTTTTTACCACTTCTTTCCGAGCAGCTTCAATTTCAGCGTTTATTTCCGCTAAGGTCAACTCTGAGTTGCCATTGCGTATAGAAAGATCTCTCATATTATTTATAGAGTTTACAGCACGTGCCTTAACTAAGTTTTTCTCTTGGTAATTGATATCGGTAACGGTAAAAGGCAACTCCCGTGTACGCAAAACGGCTTTTATGAACATATTGACTGCTGCGGTGGCGTTAATTCCGACATTTTCGCAAAAAGTATCAAAGTCACTTTTTGTTTCCACATCTACTCTCACAGTAATATTAGTTGTAGCCAAAATAACCACATCCTTTTTATCTTGAGTATATAATTGCTGTGCTATGCGCATTATTATATATTCAATACCGTGCAATGTCAAGTCATCGTACAGTTATAAACCATTGACAGTCATCGTACAGTTATAAACCATTGATATTTCCTAGTAAATTCCCAAAGTAAAGTCCACCGTATGACAGGGTGGTCTTGTTCTTTTCTGAATCAATCTCGATAGACAATTTGCAGGGCTATGAACTGCTGTTGTTTTGCTTTGGGCATATGAAAATCTTCATATTTACGATCTTAATGTTTAATTTTATAATCTTTATCAAGAAATACTTGCCTAAGCAGTTGGCTTCAGGGAATTAAATGGAAACCTATTAAATTAACAAAATTGGAGGAGTGATAAAAAATGATTACTATTGCGCTTGACGCAGGGCATTACAAGTATACACCTGGAAAACGGTGCCTGAAATCAATAGACCCCGACGAGACAAGAGAATGGACATTGAATGACAGAGTTGCCCGTTATATTGAATTCGTTCTAAACGAATATGACGACTGTGAAGTTATTAGGGTGGATGATAGAACTGGCGAAAAAGACACTGCGCTTGAAATGCGCGCAAGATTAGCAAATGCAGCTAAAGCCAGTTATTTTTTGAGCATACACCATAATGCTGGGATAAACGGGGGAAGCGGCGGGGGTATTGTCATTTATACGACGAAAAACCCAAACGCTGCCCGAATGCAGTTGCAAAATGAAGTATATTCAAGTGTTATAAAACGCACAGGGCTAAAAGGGAATCGAGCTACGCCATTGGCGCAAGAAAACCACACGGTAACATATAATTCCTATATGCCAGCGGTTCTATGTGAGTTAGGGTTTATGGATAGCACAACGGATGTACCAATAATACTGACCGAAGAATTCGCTGTTGAATCAGCAGTCGGGATTGTTGACGCATTGGTTCAAATCACGGGGATAAAGAAAAAACTATACGACACTCAGCGGGAAGACGGTATGCAGCGATATAACACAGTTGGAGATATTCCAGTTTATGCACAGGAAATAATACCAATGCTGATGAATAGAAAGATCATCAAAGGCTATGGTAAGGTGGACGATAACAGCAACCCGACTGACAAGGAGTTGTCTCCGGATATAATACGCATGCTCTGCTTCAATCAAAAAGCAGGGTTATATTAGTAAACGTATGGTTGTTTCAAACAGCATCTTTTGAAAAAATAGGATAATCTTCATATTTGCGGCGGGGCGTACAGTTGTTTTGTCATACTCCGCCGTGTTGATTTGGGTATTGATTTGCAACTCAATAGAACGCTATTAATCTTGCAAGAGAGCTCATTATATACTATAATTATTCTTGCAGACTGGAGCAATGAAGCTAATGTAGGAGACAATTGTAAAGGATACGAATAGGATTTACATGAAGGCGGACGAGTCGCTGAAGCTTATATTTACATGAATTTGAAAGGAGAATCGAAAATGGGCGGATCAGGAGTAACAGAAGCAAAAGCGTGCGGCCCCCCGAACATCGACGCATGCGAATATAAACCCACAGGAAAT
>WRNV01000013.1 GCA_009776445.1 Oscillospiraceae bacterium
CCACATACAAGGCGGCAACGACGACATGTCGCAGACTGGGCGCGTCCTCAACACATGGGTCGTCGAGGGTTCAAACAACGGCTCGGACTGGCTTGAGCTGGATTCCCGCGCGGCGGTGGCTTGGACTTCGAACAACCAGGTGCAGTATTTCACGGTGAGGAGCAATCAGGGTTCCTACACCTACATACGTTTGCGCGTCCTTCGCCGTGGGACGGGGACAGGCGTCACTACCGGCGGCATTATACAGTTCGGCGGTTTTGGCATGTATTCCGACGCTGTCGTAGACGGCGTTGACGCGACCACCAATTACGAAGGCCTCCAGACGACCGTTGGTGCCGGTCCTGCGCAGCTGTGGGGCAACACCAGCTCCAGGGCGAACCTAGGCTGGACTGGCTCAAGGGCGCTGAGGATCGCTGGAAAGAAACTGACCGCAAGCGCCAGTTCTTACACTACGATCTACGACGGTCTTGAAATATCCATAAACCCTGACACCAAACTTTCCTATATGGTATTGCCATACATCGACGCGGATGTGCAGTCAAACGAGTATGACGAGGAGTATACGAGCAATTATGCCGCCATCGATCTCAAATTCGACGATGGGACATATTTGCGCAACTACGGAGTGCTCGACCAGTACGGATTCAAGGTTTCGCCGCTTGAACAGGGCAAAGCCGGAATAA
Source organism: Oscillospiraceae bacterium (assembly GCA_009776445.1). Lineage (GTDB taxonomy): Bacteria > Bacillota > Clostridia > Oscillospirales > Oscillospiraceae > WRMH01. The sequence goes on from WRNV01000013.1 coordinate 684, forward strand.
TCGAGCAAAATAACTGGCTCAAAGTTACCAGCGCGATAGGTGCTGTGCCTGCCCTTGCCGGCAAGACAATAACGTCGATTCTCGTCGGCTATGAGAAGCCGAACGGTACGCCGGGCAAAGATGTGGCTGTATACTTCGACGACGTCAAAATCTACCGTGAGCAAGATCCTGTAATTTCCGACCTCGCCGATTATGTCAACATCCTGCGAGGCACGCAAAACGGCGCGTATACTGAAGATCACAATAAATACGCCCACGGCCTCAACAACCCGATCGTAGCTACGCCATACCCGTTTAATTTCTGGTCTCCAGCGACTACAATGTCCGCTCAGACCGTATATCAATATACTGGTTCCGAAGCGAACTTTAAGCATATCCACCTCAATCACGTAGCGAGCAACTGGATAGGCGAGTCTGGAAACTTCGACTTTTCCGCCGACTCGTCGACGGTATGGTCAAACGCCACGAACCTCAACACGGACCTTCGGGCCAGAGGGTCAAACTTCAAGCACGAAAACGAGGTCGCCCACGCGCATTATTACGGCGTTACGTTCAACGAGGATGACGCCAAAGCACCCGGCGTCAAGATCGAAGTGACGCCGACCGAACACGGCGCCGTGCTCAGGTTCACTTTCCCAGAAGGCGCGGCTCGGCGCAATGTCATCCTAGACTCGGCGAAAGCCAGAAATACTTCGACATCGGGCATAACATACAATAACGACGGCACGTTCGCAGCGTTCACTTCAAGGGCCAACAACGGCCAGAAACGCATGTATGTGTACGGACAGTTCAGCGTGACGCCGTCCGCTTTCCGTGCGACTACAGGGAGCAATATACCTTTGAGCATGTTCGAGTTCCCGGCAGCCGCAAGCGGCCCGACGGTCGTAGAGCTTAAGGTCGCATCGTCGTTCATCAGCGCGGCGCAGGCTATAAAGAACCTCAACCTTGAAATTTCGGCAGCGGACAATTTCGAGTCGGTCAAAGCTCGCGCCCTCGCCGAATGGAACAAAATGTTATCAACAGTGAAGATAGATGATCCGAACGCCACTTACGACCAGCTCTCGTCGCTATATTCGAATATGTACCGCGCTTTTGTCTACCCGCTCCTCGACTCCGAGAACACCGGGACAAGCGATGCGCCCGTTTGGCAGTACGCCTCCCCATATTCAGGAAACGCGACGACGATAACGCTAAAAGACGGCCGACTTTTTTATAACAACGGTTTTTGGGACACGTACCGCACGGCGTGGCCACTTTACGCGCTGCTTATACCCAATAAGGATTCCGATCTCGTCAACGGGCTTGTGCAGCACTATCTTGACAACGGCTGGGTTCCGCGCTGGATAGCCCCTGCCGGCACAAACAGCATGGTTGGCACAAACTCCGACTCTATTTTCGGCGACGCTATCAGCCAGGGTATAGAGTTCAACTACAAAGACGCTTACGCGTCGTCTCTGAAAAACGCTACAGTCTACTCCGCAAACAACAGCGCGAACTTCTATTCGGGCCGGGCTGGGATGGCGACATGGCCTTTCCTCGGATACAGCCCGACATCCAGCCTAACTGACGAAAACCTATCCTGGTCGCTCGAATCCTGCCCAGCCGACTTCGGCATCGCACAAATGGCTAAGGCTTTGAGGGACAAGGAGACGCCAGGAACGGAAGCGTACAGAAAACTAAACGACGAGTATATCTATTTCATAAACCGGGCGCAGAATTTCGTCAATTTGTTCAACCCTGCCCTCGGCGGATGGTTTAGAGGAAAAACCGTAGACGGCGCGTGGTTGTGGCCTGACAGCCAGTTCAACCCAGTCGCATTCGGCTATGGCTACTGCGAAGATAATGCCTGGAACTACGCCTTCCACGCCCCGCAGGACGGGCGCGGTTTAGCTAACCTATACGGCGGCCAGGATAAGCTCGGCGACAAGCTCGACGCTTTGCTGAGCGCTTCGCCGCAGATCAACTTTGGAAACTGGTCGGGCTGGCACAAAGAGAAGGTCGAATCGCGCGGAAGCAAGCTTGGCCAGTTGCACATGAGCAACGAGCCGGCGTTCCACATCCCGTATATGTACCTATACTCCGACCGCCCGTGGAGGACGGCGGATGTCGTACGCGACATACTTGACCGCCACTTTGCCGGATCAGACATTGGCCAGGGCTACATCGGCGACGACGACAACGGCGCTATGAGCAGTTGGTACGTGATTTCGTCTCTCGGCCTATATCCGCTCACCGGCGGCAACGGGCAGTTCGTTTTCGGGACGCCGCTGTTTTCCAAGAGCGTAATAACGCGCGATAACGGGGATACTATAACGATAACGGCTCCGGGTGTCAGTAGGACGAACAAATATATACAGAGCGTCAAGGTCAACGGCGTCGAATATAGTAAGACATACGTCAACCCATCCGATATCCTTGGCATACCCGGCGGCGCGGCGATCGAGTTTACAATGGGTCCGACGCCGTCCGCCACATATGGGATCGGCTTTGACGCGCAGCCTCCGTCGCTGGCACAGGACGATGAAGCGCCGGTTCCGCTGCACGATTTGACGACGGCCATCTCCCCGTCGACGACGACTTTGCCGTCAGGATTCTCAGACGGCGCGTACACGAACGCGACCTCGCCCGCGAGCTTGTTCAACAACACATCGGCTGATTACGCGTCGTTCGCAGCCGGCTCAAAGTTTGTATACTATTACTTCGCCAAAGGCGCTGTAATTGATATGTATACACTTACTAGCTCAACATCGGCGACCGCTCCGACCGAGTGGGTTTTATCCGGTTCCCTCGATGGTTCGATCTGGAAGGAACTCGACGTACGGAAGAACCAAGTCTTCGAGTGGGAAAGGTACACAAGGCCTTTCGCTATTGAAAGCCCCGGAAGATATAAATACTACAAGATCGAGTTTACGAACGATACTGAGCAGATCAGGGTAGCGCAACTGGAGCTCCTTGGCGGGAAGTACGCCCTGATAAGCAAAGAAGTACTGGATGAAATGATACAGCAAGCGCGCGCGATCGACGGTAAGTTGTACGCCGAAGAGACGTACTTGCCTCTTGCCGACGCGATTGCCTTCGCCGAAGACGTTTACGACGACATCGACGCGTCAGGCAGCGAGATCGCCGACGCGATCGAGCGTATCGAGTCGGCTCTCGAAGGGCTCATCAGGATCAAGTTTGCGGGCGAATATTTCGACGGCGTAGAGTGCGACATAGCCACTGCCGGGGTCAAGAAAGAAACCACCGCGAATGCTACAGGCGTGTTGACCGGCGATATCACAAACCTTGGCGGGCTGACTCCAGGCTCACACGTCGGGTTCAGGTATGTAAATTTCGGCGACGGGCGCTACTGGTGGACAAGAGCTAAGATCATTTACGCGGGGAAACAGGCGGACTTGGTCAACTCCCGTGTCATCGTCCATCTTGACGCGCTTGACGGTCCTGTCATCGCCGACTTTGGACTCGAAGCGACAGGCGCTGAATGGAATGTGTACGAAGCCGCCTCTGGCGCTCTGAGCATAAACGATATAACCGGATTCCACACAGTTTACTTTGAATTCCGTGGTTCCGGCACAAGCGTCGCGAATATCAACTCCTTCGTGTTCGAGTACACGATGCTGCCGGGACTCGGCGAGGTACGGAGCGCGTTTACCGACGATACTTTGACGACGTCGTTTAAATACCTCAACGAGTCCGATGAAACGAGGGATTTGACGCTGTACACGGCGATATATACTGATACGGGTAAAATGAAATATTACGCGAGCAGCGAACTTGTTGGAATCGGCGCTTCAAAGATCGTCGATTTTGAGATAAAGCAAAACATACCTGGCATCAAAGACGAATGCCTTGGAAACGGTTATTCTATAGGCGTTTTCTTGTGGGACAGCCATACGTTTATACCCGTTATAGAAGCATATAAAGAAAACGCTCCCATAATAATCGCGCGTCAGGAATTAGCCGAAGCTAAAGCGGCGATAGAAGCGGGCGTTTACAAGATCCCGGCTGGCATTACCGCCCAAGCCGATAAGACTGCCTGGGTACAAAACCAGGTGGATTCGCTCATCCCAGAGGGGAACATGACAGTCGCGACAGTATCGTTTGACGGTGAATACATTGTCGAGCTGATAAACGGTTCCGTCACAGACGTAGCCGTGATCTTCGCGACGCAGCCATCGTTCGTGACTTTCTCCGCGCCCGACGCTGACGTCTCATACCTTGAGACGTTTGAAACCGACGCCTTCGGTACTGTAGCATTGCCCGCAAGCCCGGTAAGATCCGGCTACAGGTTCCTCGGCTGGTACTATGGGCGCGACGACGGCGACTGGAGGTTCACGCCGGATACGGTGATTGTCGGCAGCGCCATAGCTCGCGCCAAGTGGGCTATCGACCCGTCCGCCGCCCATTCGACGATCGTCTTCGACACACCAACATACACTGTCGACATGACAATGATGGCATATTCCTCCAGCGGTGAAAACGGTGCTCAGGCAGTCCAGTTCCGCGACGATACCGTAGGGCGCATCGACAACGCGACGAATAGATACATGTATATACAATTGCCGACGACGCACGCTCTGAGAAACGTCACGGACATAGCGTTCGACATCACTTATTACGACATAGGGACGACGCAGTTCATGTTCGAGACGGCCAATACGACGCTCACAGGAACCGAGCGCAACTACGGCAACAGGTTCTGGATACAGCGGAGCAACTCAGGTGAACTAGTCACGCATACGATCTACGCCACAAACGTCGGGATGCAACGTGGGCAAAACGGCAGTTGCGATTTCCGGATACAAGGGCAGGCCCAATATGTATACATCAAGAGCATCGTCGTACGCGCTGGCGTCCAGACGCCGTTTGAGGATATCGAGCCGCCAGCCTTCGCGCCGCAGACCACCGTAAACAACCTGATCGGTAAGTCCCTCGCGGGCTATCAGCTCTGGTTTACAGCGAGCGACACTAACAGCGGATGGGTGCATTGGAGCCGTGGGCAGCGCCCGATAACCACCGCGCAAATCACGTTTGAAAACTACCCTGACGTAAGGGAGTATGCGGCTGCCGCGTTGAGCAATACTACCCTAACGCTCGCCAATGGCAGCCCCGGACAGTTATTCACGTCCAAACGCAAGGACGTCGTGGATCTGCATTTCGACTGGATCGCTCAATACGGGCTTGACGGAGTGGCTGTCCAAAGGTTCTCCGGCGAGGTCGTCACATCCCCGTCGCCCACGAGAAATCACATTAACTTGGTGCAAGACGCGGCTGAGCGTACAGGCAAGACGTTTTACGTCATGTACGACTTCTCAAACTGCAACAACAACACCGTCGTCAACAACATCAAAAGGGACTGGGTGTACAGCATCGAGCAAAAGGGCATCGCAAGCTCGCCAAGCTATGCCCACGCGGACGGCAAGCCTGTTGTCTGCCTGTGGGGTCTGTCTGGCGTCGCGAGTGCAAGCGACGGCAACGTGTATGTTTCGCAAGCCAACGCCCTTAACCTGATAAATTGGTTCCATGACCGGGGGTACTACGTTATCGGCGGCACCCCTGACAACGACTGGACAGAGAGGACCAACAACTCAAACGACCCCAACACCTACCGCCTTGTCTATCAGGCTCTCGACATGATATCGCCCTGGACGCCAGGCCGCTATGGCCGCGTCTTGAGCGACATAGTTCCGTGGCTCGACGCGCATGTCAATAGGGAGCTTGCGTACTGCGCGCAGTACGGCATCGAGTATCAGCCCGTAATGTACGCCGGTTTCAACTGGTCGAGCTTCCAGCCCTATCCGCCCAACGAAATCCCGAGGGAAGCAGGCGAGATGTTGTGGACGCAAGCCAAATACCTAAAGAACAAAGGCATTAAGACCGCGTATTACGCGATGTTCGACGAATATGACGAAGGCACGGCGCTCATGAAAACCGCCGAGGACTCCTCGATGCTGCCGCTCGGAACCACGCCTTACTGGCAGACTCTCGCAGCCGATGGGCGGTGGCTGTCGTCAGACTTTTATCTTCGTTTGGGAGGCGCGGTAATCAATCTGCTTGGAAGTAGCGAATCGTCGGTCGATATGAGCGCGCCAGTCCCGATACCGCACTCGCTCGGCCCGGTTTACTGGCGTAACGGTTTTGAGAGCCGCTACCAAGTAGCCAACACCCGTTTCGCCGGCGGTTATGTCCAGGTGGATGTTTGCCTGTACAAGCCCGCTGTTGTGAGGTCGGTCGGCGTGACAGGCGGAACAAATGAAATAGTCATGGAAAATGGCCATGCTGGGACAGCGTTCTCGTTTAGCTTCAAAGGGACGGGCGCGTCGGCGACATCAGAGCGCCACTACAAGATCGCTGAAACGGCGATCCTCGCCCCGAGTAATCTGCAACTGTCATATTGGATCAACGCGGCGAACGACCTGGGCCGGTCTGTATATGTCAACTTGCAGTTCTCAGACGGATCGTTGCTGAGCGAAGGTGCCGGTTTTGTCCAGAAAAAAGCTGCCTCAACTGGCAGTTGGGAGCAGATCACCGTTGATTTAGACGCTGAATATGCCGGAAAGACGATAACGGCTGTGGTCGTGTCGTACGAAAACGGCGCGGCGGGCGATTTCGCGGCCAGCATAGACGACATCGTGATACAAGTAAAACCGTAGCAACAAGTATAAGGGGTAATGATCCCCTTGCGCACTATCAATCGTTTTCAACTAGAGCATCCCCCTTCCAATCTCGCGCAAAGAGGAAGGGGGATGTTCCCCGTTTTTTCCGTTGCGCTCGTGATGTGGCATAATTTCGCTTGCTTAAGCTATTCTATTTTTGGATAACTATTGTTATAATATTTACAACGTTAGCGCTACTGTGCGAAGAGTTCTTGTGCGGGGGGCAGCCTGTGCCAGGTTATAGGGATAGAGCTGAGCATAAGAATGAACGCTTTTTAAGTAGTGCTGAAAGAATAGGAGGGATAAGATAATGCTAAAAAAAGCGATAGGCGCCTTGTTATGCCTTGTAATGCTAGTCTCGGCGCTGCAGCTTGCTCCACCAACGCAAATTGACACGGTTGCGTACGCGGCCACTCTCGACGAGTCAAATTCAAAAATTGACCTAACTAACTGGAAGATAGCATGTTCCGGATCAGTAGCTACCAGCAGTTTGCCGACCGCGACCAACCTCAACAACACCATCCAGCCGGGGTTTGACACCAGCGGCTGGTTGCCCGCTTCCGTCCCCGGATCCATCGAGGGCGCTCTGGTAGACGCGGGCGCGTACGGCGCCAACGTTGGGATGAAACTGGATCCAGACGGGAAATACGATATCTATTACGACGACAACTTCGCTAAAGTACCGATCGGGGACTATGCAAACCCGTGGTGGTACAGCAATGACTTCACCCTTTCGACGGATCAGGCTTCCAGCAAGGTGACTTTGACGTTCAAGGGCATCAGCTATACGGGCAGGGTCTTCGTCAACGGCAACGAGGTAACCAACAAGAATATCAGCATACGTTCCGACAACGAGCTTCGCAACAGGTCGGGAACCGCCCCTAACTGGACGTACACCGATGTGACCAACACTATCACAGCGAATAACAGCAGCGTCGGCGGCACAGGTTTCGGGGTAAACGACTTCGATAACTATAAAACGCTCTTCAAAGGCGCGTTCCGTACGTATGAGCTTGACATTTCCGAGTTCATCGAAGCCGGGAGCAACAACATCAAAGTCCTCGTGACAAGGCCGGTTTATAAGTCAGATTCCTCTGACAACGCGACGTCCGGCGACTTCGCGCCGTTCTGGGTCGACTGGCACCCAACCCCAGCGGATATGAACGGGGGCATGCTCGGCAGGGCGTTTATCACAATGTCGGCGGACGTGCGCCTTTCCAACCCCGCGGCTGTGGCAGTCGTCGCTACCGATCTGAGCAGCGCGGACATGAAATTCTATGTAGACGTTAATAACCTGACTGGCACGGCAGTCGAGGGCGTCCTGAAAGCCGTCGTTTACGGCCCGGACGGGCTGCTCGTTGCGAACCTGCCAGACACGCCGGTTACAGTAGCCGCAAATGCGTATTGCCAGGAAGTGGCGCTCGCGACGTGGACAGTGGAGGATCCCGAACTCTGGTGGCCTTACCTGTCGGGCGATCAGCCGCTTTATAACATCCAGTATTCATTTGTAATCGGGGCGCAAACTGAAGCGAGCGACGTCTTCACCCACCGTTTCGGCATAAGGCAGATCGTGCAAAGGGTCACAACAAGCTCCGTGAGCAGCTCGTCGAACCAGCCCCAAATGCAGATATACGTCAACCACCAGCCCATCATATGCAAGGGCGGCGGATACTGCCCGACCGACCTGCTGTTGCGCCAGTCAAAATTCAACGACCAGGCTTGCATCGACTTAGTCAAGAGCATGGGCATGAATATGATCAGGGACGAAGGTAAGTTCTTCAGCGAAAACCTTCTGAGCCTGATGGACGAAAACGGCATCCTGTATATGACTGGTTGGTGCTGCTGCGACCGCCACCAGAATCCAAACTCGTTTACAAAAGCCGAGCGTTTCGTCACCTTCGAGTCGCTGTATTCCCAGCTCCGCACGATCCGCGCCCACGCATGCGCGGCTGTATGGCTCAACGGCAGCGACTCTCCGCCTGACAGCGGCAGCAACGCCAACGGGCAGAACATAGCCCGCAAATACCTTGAAATCGAGGGTAGGCTCCGCTTTTACGATTTAGGTATCGTATCGTGCAGCGCGGAAGCCACAGCCTCTAACCTGTCCGGCGGCAGGAGCGGCTTGCATATGGACTCGTCATATGACGCGCAGTCGGCTTCACTGGCCTACACCAGCAACAGCCAAGGTTCTTTCGGATTTATCTCAGAAGGCCACGGCGGCCCGGGCGTCCCTTATGTGGAATCGCTCAGAAGGTTCATCCCCGAAACTAATCTGTGGCCCTACAACTCGGGAGCCAACTATAACGTATGGAACTACCATTCGGCCAGGGCTTCTTTCGCCAACATCGACCAGCAGCAAGTGTTTGTCGATGGCGTTTACGGCGCGTCAGACACGATAGACGTCGCCAACGCCCGTGCGCAGTTGTTCCAGTACGAAATCCAGAGGGCGTCGTACGAGGCGCTGAATTTCTACCGCTTCAACCAGTCCACCGGGCTGATCAACTGGATGCTCAACGACGCGAGGCCGGGCATCATGTGGAATCAGTTCGACTACTACATGAACCCGTTTGGCTCTACGTTCGGAGCCGGCAAAGCAAACGAGCCGCTCCATATCATGTATAACCCGGCGATGATCGCTGCCTATAATCCGGCGGGGCAGACTGTCGCGCCAACCGCTCATTCCATCTCAGTCGTCAACAGCACGCGCGAGGCCTATAACGGAATGATAGCCACCGCGACTATCTATGATATCAACGGCAATATAATCAACACCCCGCTAGTCAAGACGGTCGATATCCGCCCGGACGGCATCGTGGCTCTGACCGGAAACGCGACGAACAGGACGACCGGTTATATCCCCAACGGAGAATGGATCACCGGCGGATTTAGTAACTTCACCGTCGCCTACGCGCAAACAGCGACCGGTTCGACAGGCCTTACGGTTCTGTGGACAAACAGCGATATTATCGGCTCGCTCATTAAACCGACAAGCGACGTGTATTTCCTCCGTCTCGAACTTGCTGACAGCGACGGGAAAGTAGTTAGCTACAACAACTACGCGGTTCCGCGCCGCGAGTCAGTCAACGGGACTTCTTCAAGCTGGGCGAGGGGATCTGAGGCTCAGACACAAGATTTGACGATGCTCAACTCGCTTCCCGCTATCGATATGCAGAGCGGGCTGGTACTCGCGCAAACCGGCAGCGTGAAGGTCGGCGACAGAATCACCCAGACGTTCACTGTTACAAACAACACTGGTGTCATAGCTTATGGCGTCGATCTGAAAGCGTATATGGACAGCACGCTCAAGACACTCGTCGCGCCGTCTATTTACAGCGACAACCTGATGATAGTCTTCCCGGGTCAGACGCGCGTCGTCACGATCACCCACTACGCGAGCGTCTTGGATAAGGATTCCGTCGTCACGATCAATTGCTATAACAATGTCATCAAGAACAAACCAGCAAGAGTCGGGAACGTATACGACACAGTTTACAACAGGAATACCGCTACCCCGACGACGACCAGCGCGACTACCAACCTGGCCAAGGGCATCACGGCGTCCGGTTTGACAAACGGCGCCAACGCGACGGCGATCGCAAGCGTAGCGCTATCAAACGCGGCGTCAACCGTGATCGATTCCAACATGGCGACGGTCGCGACGCTCGCCACCTCCTCCACGACCGGGTTTACGCTCGACTTAGGTTCTGCGCCAGTAAAATACGACAAGGTCATGATCCGCTGGAACGCGAATACGAGCACGGGCGGCAATCCAAACATGCTCGCGGGCGTCCCGACGACGATAAGAGTCGACACAAGCGCTAACAATTCCACGTGGAATACAAACGTGCTGACTTTCGATAACACAGACTCCAGGTCCGCGATGACCGAGATCATCTTCCCGGTAACGCAAACGGCGCGCTATATACGCTTCGTACCGAACGGCACTGTCGGCAACGCGGCTGCGTACGGCGCTGTTTCGGGAGCGCCGGGCGGCGGGTTCAGGCATTCGGTGTCCGCGAGGAACGCGGCGTCAAACTGGAATATCAGCGGTATAGAAGTGTACGGGTTCAAGAGTTCAGCTTTCATTGACGCTCTTAGCGGCGGCAAGATCACGGTGGCGTCCAGAGACTACACCATGGCTAATAACGCCCTTGAGCGCCAAATCCAGTCCAGCGCCAATGGAGAAATCAATTTCACGTTTACGCCAGATGGAACAGGCAGCTTTAAGGTGACGTTTGATTCCGCTTATCCGAAGTTCCCGATCGCTGTATTCAGGGATGGCGTCGATATATCGGATTCGCTGAGCGCTGATAACGAGCTTTCGCTCTCTGGCATAACGGCAGCCACCAGCATCAGGGCTGTTTTCGACGGTTCGGAGATGCTTATTCTTGAGGCGGATATGGATAAGTTGATTCCGGGCGACGTCGTCAATATTGCGGCGCAAGTCCCGGCGTCCTATCCTTCAGCTGGCGTAGTCTACTTTGCGTCTTACGCGGGCGGCAGGATGATAGCTGTGCAGTCCTTCAGCGCTACGCAGGGCGTCTTGCTCGAAGCGCAGGCGACAGTGCCGGCGGGCGCGACCGAAGTGAAGCTCTTCTTATGGGATGCCAATACGTTTATCCCGCTATGTAAGGATGTATCAATCAAGTGATAAATCGGTTGTTGCTTTTATATAATCCACAGGCAGCAACATTCGCCACTTACCACTTACACCACCATGAAGGCGCCCGGATATTCCGAGCGCCTTCGCCAACGCTAGGGGCAACACCGACCCTGCGGGGCCACCTCCTTCTGCGGAAGGGGGCAGGGGGGTTGATCGTCCTAGCCCCTGCGGAGGACAACCCCCGTGTTTATACTATCCTCAAAACTAGTTGCGCGGTTAGGCCTGTGATTTTGTCTTTGATTTGGACTGGTACTGTGCCTGCTTTGGTTCCTGCTATGACTTTTCCGCTTGCCGCGTCGATTACGGCGAAACCGGGTACTAGCAGCGACCACTCAAAGTCTGTCGCTATCGCGAAGTTGCCTTCAAACGCTGAGTCAAATATGGCTTGGAATGTGTATGACTGCCCGCGCGCGAGCGTTACCATTGCGGGGACATTGTCGGGGAATCCGATACTTGTTATCTTCTTCCCTAGCGACGCATGAGCCGCTTGCAGATCCTCTAGCGCCTTGTCTACGACAAGCTGCGTCGAGAACTCGTATTCGCTGGCGGCTACGGCGGCGTTGTATGCCGCTACATAGTCGGCCCAAATCCCGCCGGGCGCGTAGAATTCCTCTTCCCTGTCGATCGGCGAAATCTCTATCTCGGCGTCAAGCAAGGTTTTGTCTACGCTGCTCGCAATCGTTATGTTGTCAAGGACGTACTGGTCGAGGGTTGCGCCTTCGCTGACAATCGCTATGTCGTGCTGCCCCGCTGGAATCTGAACTCCTTTGATTTCGACATCCTGCCACTGGATAGCGCCGGTTTCCCAGGATGCGCCTGTGAGTTTCCGGTCGTTGACGGGCATTACAATGTCGCTCGTTTTCACGCCGTCAACATACAGCGCGGCTGTACGGACCGGGGCGTAGGCTTCGAATTCGGCAACCTCGCAAGTGGCAACAGAGCTATAGGTGAACACCACGCGGAGGTATCTGACTACCGTCGGGTCGAACTCAACGTCGACATAATTGCCGGCGTTGGTGTATGGCGAGCTGGTGCGGGTAAACGAGTAGCGCTGCGAGGCTTTGAGTTCGACTAAGTTTTCTTTGTCAGTCCCGCCCCACAGCGAGAAATCAGCAGTCCGCGAAGCTTGGTTGTTGCGCACTCTGATGCGAACAAGATTGATCTCGGTGGGGTTACGCAAGTCTATCTGCAGCCATTGCGGGGTTGTTGCGCTAACGCCTGTTACCGGCCAGTAAGATCCGATCTCCCCGTCGGTTACGTCGATTTGGTGTCCGTATCCACTGGTAGCGCTATATGTGCGCGTCTTTCCGAAAGCTTCGTCTTTGAGGTAGACGGCGGCGCGGAGCGACAGGTTGTATTCAAAAGCGACAGGGCTGTCTACGGTAAACGACGCTTTTTCTTTATATCCCGATTTCAAATCCGTTTTGAATCCGGTCGCGTATCCTGTACCTGAGAATCCGGCGATGGCGGACGCTTTGCTCACGCTGTCGGTGAAGACAGCGTCTTCCAGCTCGAAGATCGTCGGGGTTTTTCCACTGAGCAGCAATGGTTCCGGATGGTTGATCTCGCGAAGTCTGCTTATGCTTGTGTTGAGCTTGGCGACTTCGGAAGCGACGCTTCTGCTTGATGCGTACTCATTGTCGTAAATGCCTTCCGCCTTCGCTATTTCGGCTTGAAGCGCCGCGAACGACTGGGGCGAATACGCGTATTGCCCGATTGCTTTAGCCTCATTGATCTTTTCCAGTAGTTCGCTCTTGCTGACCCCGAAATCCGAGTCCATGTCAAGGTGGGTATAGAACGCCAACTGCGGGCCGATAGCCGAGCAGGGGCTTGCCAAATCTGTTGTGGCTGTTGGGACGGTTGCAAGGTTGACGCCGCACAGGCCGTCGGACATCCTGCGGTTCTTCCACGCGAGTTCCGCGTTCCAGTCGAGATACTTTCTAAACTCTTCGACACCGCCGTAGTTTACGACAGAAGCCGTCTGGCGGATCAGTATCATCTTGAATCCAGAGCCGTCGCCTGTGCCTTCGCTGCCGGTTATCGTCAGGTTGTCGTTTTGTGAGAACCTATCCCAAGCGTTTCTGAGCACCCCGAGGCAGATATCCATGTACTCCTGCTCGCCTGTGATGGCGTATAGCTCGTACGCGGCACCCGCGAAGTTGCCGTAGTTATATGTATATTGCCCGGTGCTACGGTTCCCGTTGTAGCTTACATTGTCGTAGATATAGTAGTCCGTATCCCTGAGCAGATGCGCCTTAGCCCAGGCAAAGCCTTTTTTGGCTTGCTCAAGGTAAGCCGCGCTCTTAGCGGGGTCGATCGTCGCGTAATCTTTGGCCAGGCGCGTGACGACTATGCAAGAGTTGAGGTTCGAGCAGACGTTCTTTGACGCGTTTAGCGGGTTGATGACGTTGTCGCCCGCAGTCCGCCTCCAGAAGAAACCGCCGTACGGCTCTCCTCCGTATCCTGGCGTCTCGTCCCAGCTCTTCATGATCTCTTCCCACATCCACTCCGCCATGTCAAGGTATTTCTGATCTCCGGTCAGGCGGTACGATCTTTCAAAAGCCTGAGCCCACCAGCACAGGTCGTCTGTGTAGGTGTTGAACATCCAGTCATGTACGTCCCATGTGGGATGCCACTTGGACTCGATGAAACTCTCGAAGAGGCCGTCGATCATCGCTATGTATTTCGGGTTTTTCGAATATTCCAAAGCGTCGTTAAACGTGTCGAAGATAAGCGCGGACAGCCAAAAATCTGTTTCGCGCCGTTTCTCGTACGTCGAGCCGCCGCCTTTTTCAGGATTGTCAGTCCAGCGCCATGTGCTGATCCCGGCTGGGTTCCCATCTTCGTCGTAGTGCTCCCTCAGATAGGCGTCGATAAAATCTTGCATCATTTCTTCGCCGGCTGCGACGCTGTATTGTAGCGTGACACCGAGATACTTGAGCAGGTTGATGTACTGCGTCGTACCCTTGGCGCTGTTATTGGCGAGCCTTACGCTGTTCTCCCCTGCTTCCAGTGCAATGTCGGGGACTGAGACCTTGGACGAGTGGCTCCAGCCCGGACCGACAACCGGGAACGAAATAAGGTTTTTACTTGCATACCCATTGACGGTGAGTTCCCTCGATGAGGCTGAACCGCTGTTGTTGGAATAGAAGAAATCAAGCGTGTATACACCGGTTTTTGGAACCGTAACATTGAATTCGACGTATTGGCCGTCGGTGGCGCCATTCCAGCCGTCAGTGTAATCCGCTATGGAATTCACGCCATTTAGCGCGACAGTTTGCTTTGGCGCAGCGCAGGGGGCGAGGTAATCCACGGCTAGATAGTCGAGAAATAGCCAGGAGTCCATATCCTGGTCGCTTGTCGGGTGGGTGTTTTTGTTGTAGTAAATAACCTTTACCGTATTTATGCCCTCGTTGAAGTAAGCGTAATATGGGAGGTCTTCCCAACGGTTGGCCGCCGTCCTCGTGAAATTGAGGATTGATATCGGGCCGTTGTTAATGCTCAACCGGCGCGTGTTGTTGCCTCTTGTGTACCATCTGAAATTCAGCTTATATATCCCGGCCTCCGCTACCTCTACGTCGAAGCGTACATAGCCGTCCTGGACGTGTGGGCCGTCGGCGTCCCAATATTGCGTATATCCGGTACCGGTATAACCCGACTGGCTGCTGTCATAATTGATGTACTCATTCGACGCCGCCTCCGATTGGTATATGCCGTCTTTGCCATCAGTCAGGTCGATGAGGTCATAGCCATAATCCAGCGTCGGGTCGATACCGGTCCAGTATAGGAGCGCGGGTCCAAGGATCGCGCAGGGGCTTGCGATGCCTGCATCCGGTTTCGGCTTCATGGCAAGGTTTGAGCCGCACAGGCCGTCGGTCAGCCTACGGTTCTTCCAAGCTTGTACAGCGTTTGCCTTCAGGTATTTCTCGTAATCCACGAGGCCGCCTTTATAGACTATGTTGGCAGTCTGGCGCAGCAGTATCATTTTAAACCCTGCTGAGTCGCCCTGGCCTTCGTCCTTGATCGTCAGGCCGTCGGCGAGCGTCATTGAGTTCCAGCCGTAATTTAAGATATCTTTGCAGGTTTGCAGATAAATCTCATCGCCAAAGAGCGTGTACATTTCATAGGCGGCGCCCGCGAACATACCGTAGTTGTATGTAAACTGAGCTGTGGATTCACTCCCGCTAGAGTTTACGGTGTCGATCACATATCCGTTGCCTTTGTACAAATGGGCATATGACCAGTCGTAGATCTGTTTTGCTTGCGACGCATAGGCGGCGGATTTTACGCTGTCGGTTGCGGCGAGCGTCTTTGCAAGGCGCGCCGCTATCAGCGCCGCATTGGCGTTTGTACAGACGTTTTTGCCACTGGTTTGCCAGTTGTTGACGTTATTGTGCCTCCAGGTTATGCCGCCGTAAGGCGCGCCGCCATAACGAGTCGTCGGCGAAGACGCGTTTTCCCAACAGGACCATATCTCGGAGAACATATCCATCGATGTTTCAAGGTACTTCGTGTCCCCTGTCAACCTGTATGTACGCTCAAACGCCTGAGCCCACCAGCACAGGTCGTCGTTGTATGTGTTGTTATCCCAGACGTGGACGTCCCAAGTCGGGTGGTATCCTGAGTTCATAAAGCTCTCGTATAGCGCGTCGAGCGTCACTTTGTGCTTTAGGTCTTTCGAATACTCTAGAGCGTCGTTGAATGTGTCGAATATGAGGGCCGAGAGCCAAAAGTCAGTTTCACGGCTTTTTTCGCCAGACGCGTTTGGCGTGTTCGTGTGGTCGCTCCAGCGCCAAGTGCTTTTCCCGACGGTCTGCCCTTGCCTGTTTAGGTGGTCACGCAGATAGACCGCCAGGAAATCGTCCATCATCGTGTCGGCAAAAACGTATGTTTCGTCGGCGGGAGCTGCAACTGCTGTGGCGGACATTGGGAGTACGATCGCGAAAACCATAATAAGCGCCAGCAGTTGTTTTATTTTCCCTTTTGTTTGTGTCATTGTGTCTCCTTCTTTCTGCATTTGTATATATGTATAGCCCCCCTTTTGCAGGGGGGCTATAATTAGCGACTTTTATCTTATACTATCCTCAAGACTATCTGCGCGGTAAGTCCGGTGATCTTGTCTTTGACTTGAAGCGGTACTGTTCCTGCTTTTGTCCCTGCGATGACTTTTCCGCTTACTGCGTCGATAGCGGCGAAGCCAGGCACTAACAGCGACCATTCAAAATCTGTCGCGATCGCAAAGTTGCCTTCAAACGCGGAGTCAAAGATTGCCTGGAAGGTGTACGACTGCCCGCGGGCAAGCGTTACCATTGCCGGTACGTTGTCGGGGAATCCAACACTGGTGATCTTCTTCGCTAGCGTGTCGTGCGCATCTTGCAGATCCTCAAGCGCTGCGTCGACTTCGAGCTGTGACGAGAACGGATATTCGCTCGCTGCTACAGCCGCGTCGTACGCTTCAACATAGTCGCCCCAAACTTGTGCGGATACGCTGAATTCTTGTGGCCTGTCGATTGGCGAAATCGCGATCTCTGCATCCAGCTCGTCTTTTTCTACGTCGATCGCCACTAGGGCATCGGCTGAACCAGCGGCTGAAGCTACGAATACTTTAAGAACCAAACCTTTAAGTGCTACGTTATCAATCGCAAATTCGACATCGTTCTCTTCACCATTTTCGAGGTCGTATTGATCAAGATATACAAGATCTCCGCCGACTACTTTTGCCGCCCTCAACGATGCCCATACCACTTTGTCAGCGCCGGCTAAATTATATTCCACAGAGACGACGCCGTCATCGTGAGCAGCTGACACTTCGCTAATTTCGGCGGCAGCTAAAGATACTCCGCCAAACGCGGTAATCAGCGAAAATAACATCGCGAGGGTCAGTACAATGTTTATTACTTTCTTTGTATTAGTTTTCATTGATAGTACTCCTTTTCTCTTAATTGTGAAACTCGCAAATCGTCCGACGTCATGTCGGCTTTTTGAGTTGTGTGACAACTGTTTCCACTCACCACCCTTAAAATGACTGATTGCGGAACTCAAAAACCGCGTGATGGTAAAGCTTTTGAGTTGCTTAACAATCGATTCCTTATCACCTTCCATCCATTCACCTTATCCGCAAGGGGGGGGGGACACCCTCGCATAGGTTTCTTAGTTAAATCGGAACGCAGTCACAGCGCCCCTTGGAGGATACTGAGCGGCTCCAGAGATCCCTCGTTCCTCTCCCTATTTGCCTAGACGCCAACGTTTAGTTGCGGCGCCTTTACATAAACACAGCCAACGGAATCACGCGGATTAAATACTTTGTTCCACTAAATCCGCGCTCTACCGCTGACACTGTTTTATTCAATTTTATCAGGAATAACTTTCATATCCGGCTATACTCTCCAATTTAAAACGCACAACCATACGTTTGTTAGCAACTCTAATGGGCGTACATGTTATAAGCGTACACGCTTCAAACTCTTGCTCAGATATAACATCCCAGCGCGAAGGTAGAACCACGATACTATCATAAAAAACATACGTATATACGTTTTGATTATAAATGAGATATACTCTGTCATCTTTGCCAACGCGGTCAAGATAATAAAATGTTTCGCGGTTTCTATGTCCAGCTATACTAACATTCGCTCCCTGCTGACCAGGCATTGCTGATGATTCAAAAAGCCCGGGCCCTTTTTTTAACGCGGCCTGCGACGTCCCATCTTGAACAACCTTATCGAAATCCAGCGCTGGTATAATAAGCCTTATTTCACCTTCAATATAGTCGAGCCGCTCTCCCGAAACAGGCCTAAATCCTTCAACATCCTCGCCAAATGGAATTTCTAAATACACAGGGAATTCTTCGTCTTCAAAACCATATCCTAAGGGATCACGACCTATCACTTCATCAACGAAGCTATCTAGTGGGTTATCCGGTCGATATGGGCGCGTTATCTCGAAAACAGCCGCTACTGCCGTCAATATAATAAGTACACCAAGAATTACGCGAACGCGGCGGATGATCATTCCGCTACGTTCCTCTCCTTTTTTGATCTTCTTTGATTATAAAACGTCACACCGAAAAATAATGTACAAAGTATCGCGAGTACTACCGCCAGTGGCAGCACAAATGTCCTGATCCCGCCTGTCTGCGGCATACCGGATTGTGTTGAAACAAGTACTACGTTAGGGTCTTCAATGACATTATCAGATGCTCCATTCGCGTCCAGGCCTGTACTTTCTTTGTCAGCAAGCGGAATTTCATCTTCATCGACAATCAGGGCACCGATATCTTGCAAACTGTTTCCATCTTTAGTATTCCCATTAGCTACAGACTGTGGGCTTATCGCAACTGCTTTAAACTCCCAATTCGCTTCGCAAACCTTTTCCATATACTTATTGCCTACAGTATTTGCGATGTTTACAGTAACAGTTATTAACCCTTCTTGCGAAGGCAAAAGCGTCCCTAACCGCGCTCCATCTTCGGAATATAAATCCGAACCTACGCTGCCTCCAAATTTTCCTCTATAAATTTCTCGTTCTGGAGCTGAATTCCCACTTCCCTTAAATTTAAACGTCACCAAAATATCAATCGAATCATATAATGTCGCAATCTCGACATCGGCACTATTTTCAGGTTGAGCGATAAGGTAGAAATCGGCTGAAAATTTGCTATTATTACTCAGGGTTACTTCTGTGGTGGCTTCAAGCCCCGGGGCAAGGTCTTTCGTTTTATCGCCGAATAAATCCTGGGTGGTCAGATGCCAACTATCCGCACCTCCCTCGCCATTAAACGTAACTTTGGGATCCTCAATAGCTTTCCCGGATGTCCCCATAAGAACAACGATCAATAATATGATCGGTATAAGCCGCGCTATTCTTATTTTAACGGATTGTTTTCTCATTTTGTCTCTCCAGTTTCATACTCAGACACTAGAACTACATTTCTTCTAACTAAAAGATTGCAGCATTCTCCGGGATTAGCGTCTATTTATGCTCTATTAACATCACAAAAACAACTATTTGTAAGAACAGACATACAGTCACGCTGACTGACGCCTTAGTCACCTTCGCTAGTATCTAAGACGTCATTGTAGCTCCACACCTCGTAGTTACTCCAAACTTCGTACACTTCCGTTTCCGCTTCCTCGCCGCTCTCTTCGCCGGCTCCAGCGGTAATATTACCACCATCATTCACAATGCGCTCTTCTGAGCCTTTATCTTCCTCTATCTCTGTTTCTTCTTCTGGGTCGTCATCTTGAGCTTCGCTAATGACCTCGCCATCATCTAACTCGTTGACATCAGTCATTTCTATGTTATCCGCAGGGTTGTGCGCACTCATTCCGCGTCCGCTGCGGTTTTCGCTAAAATTAGAATTATCTTCATCAGCCTCGATATCATCATTATGAATCTCTTCGCTGTCTTTGTCAATCTCATCTTCTAATTCTTTTTCGGTTTCATCGGAAAAAGAATCATCTGTTTCGTCTTCGGCTTCCTCGGTCTCTTCGGCTTCTTCCATTAGCAGCCCAGCCGATCCAACTTTTCCCGCATCTTGTAATATTTTTTCAAGCTCAGCAAGGTCAGTTGTCATTGGAACACTTTCGCCCGAACATATTAGCCACGCTCCAGTCAGAACGCCAAACAAAAGCGACGCTCCCATAAGTACACAAATTAAACCGCCAAGTATATATCGTTCTGGGTATGCTTTACCCTTATTTGTCTTCATCATTGTAGAAAGTAATCTCATTGGAATCAACTTCCTCTATAATTTCATCTAAGGCCTCATCTTGCCTTGCGCTGTCTTCTCCCTCTCCCATACGTCCCTTGTAAGTCTCCTCCGAGTCGGCGCCTACCTTGGTATCGTCCATCTCTATCAGGTTTGAGTCGCCGTCTTCTGAATCCCCTGCCGCTACTAAAACTTTGCTCTTTTTCGAACTTTTTATAATACCAACTACGCACAGTAATAGCCCTATAGCAATGACGCCAATACCTATATATTTTACGTTGCCAATCATACTAACAAGAAAACCATTTCCTGGTATGACGAACGTCACCCGTCCTATCACCATATCGTATCCGAACGGGCGGTCGTTTGCATTGTTTGCATCGCCTCTCGTCATATATAGATAGCTGCCCTCATTTTCCGTTATCGCCGTCACGCGGTGCGTCAATACAATTGTCTTGTTTCCTATGAAAAAGGTAATCACGTCATCCACTTTTATTTGATCAGGCTCGACAGCTCTTACATACACAATGCTTCCTACCGGTATATTAGGCTCCATGCTCCCGGAAGCGATAATAAAGAAGCCTGTACCCCATGGCGAAAGTAGACTTTCATCTCTAAGAAGGGCGCCAAGAGCAATCATGACGCTAAGTAATAGTATGAGCACTAGCACAATCACTCCGGCTATTTTTAAGATTTTCTTTATCATATGACAGCCCATCCTGTAGATTGCTTGAGCGTTTAGTGCCCGGCTTTTATCCACTTGCTCCGCTGGGTTTAGGGGCGCCCCATCTGTCGACCGGGGCGCCCTCCCAGCCTGCGGGTTATAAGCCCGCCGTTTTCTTTCTGTTTAGACCAGCCTACTACTAGTTAAGGCCGTTCGCACCCATGATCGCATACTTGAGCCATGTTTCTGGAAGCGTGTTCAAATATGCCTCAACGAGCTCTTCCTGTTGGTCGTATGAGCCAAATGGCTGAAGGCCGCCTGGCACAACTTCGTCCGGATACACGCCGTCGCCGCCGAATGGATCAGTAGCGCCCGCGTCATACGTAATAAATGTAAAGCCATCTAGAGCCGTAAAGAATGGCTCATAAACGCCACCGCCGACATCATAAACTGGGGTTGGGACGTCGAAACCAGCGCCTGGGAATGCTTCATAGTCTTGAATTACCACACCAGGAAGTATCGCTTCAACAGCCGCTAAAGGATCCGCCTGCACGGCGTTCCACTTCAGTTGCACATCCACGAAAGAACCTTGATAATCGGCCTTAGGATTGGCGACAGTGCTATCACCATAAAGGCTCGGGTCAAGTATCAGGTTGTAAGCAAAATGCAAGTCGTCATTGCCAAACATCTGCACATAGTACTTGCCGTCGGCGCCTACGAGCCAGTTGTAGGAGTCAAAGTCGCCGCTGAGTGGATAGTAGATGCCCCAAGTTCCGAGCTCGTGAGTCTTTTTTAGTACAGTAGCCGCGCCAAAGGGATCGTTTATAAAGGTGGTCTCGTCTTCGATAATCTCGACTCTGGCTTTAGTCGCATCTTCAACTGGTCCCCAAGTTACAACGCCCTGGGCATCCGCGTCGTATATAGTCGTCTTGATGTCGAGCTGGCAGAGTGCGTTGAGCGAGCCAACATTCTTAATCCACGCGACTCCCTCATAGTATACTTCGGTTCCGGGATAGTTGAAAACCAGACCCGCGTCTTCAATTTCCAAGTCTCCGTCTACAATTAGCGTGCCGAGTTCAATCGTATTGACTGTGCCCCCTCCGGAGCTGGTAAACCATGCGAGCGATAGGCCCATCAACAGGATCGCCACCCCGAGCGTCATTGCTACGAGGCCGGTGATCGTTCTTTTGTTCTTCATCAGTTTTTTCATTTTTTCCTTCTCCTTTATGTTTTTTTGTTTTTATTGTCTAAAATTGAACAGCAACACGGGGGAATCTTTTATCCGCCTCCCCGCGGGGCGTCCAACATTATGACCAACATGACCATATTGGATCATTATGATCACCGCTATTATACATCCTGTACCTTTTTTATACCCCCACCTACAAATCGATACCCTATCACCTTCTCTTCCATCATGCGGCCGCGGTTACTTGTTAAAAAGCCCTACCGGAGCCGCGCGGCTCCGTTTGCTGCGCTACGCCCTCCGGCCTTTCCACCCGACCAAGTTCTCGTCATCCACTTCTTCCATCAGGGCTTCGTCCATAAGCCTAAGCATCTCAAGGACGCTGCGGAAATTTTGCTTCAGGTTCTTTTCGGCCCATATTATCTGGCCTTGCCAAGTGGCATTTTGCCTGAACCTCACCGCAATCTCAAAAGTGCATTTCGCGACTTCCAGTCCTTCAGTAGCCTTTATATCGATGATATCTTTCATAGCATAATTCTTCACCGTTTTGTTTTTTCTCACAGCCTGCCGACTGTCGCTAAAAGCCCTTGGCTTCAGGAACATCATCGGAAAGCCCTTTGAGTCGAATATTTCTTCCATCTTTTCGATCATATATATTACGTCGAAAAAAACACACGGCGCCTCAAGATATTGGCTGTGCAGTTCTCCCCTGATCGTTCCGTCGTTAAAAGAGGAAATCTCCGCCCGCATCATGACCGTCACAGTCGTAACGATTGATTTACTACCGGTTTCCAATGGTTTTGCCGCCTTTCGCCGGTTCATCTTGTATCTGATTATAAGTCCAAATTGTTACGGATGTGTTACATCTTCTAAATTTTTTTGATCGAAATGATCTGATTACAAACCAAAATAAAGTGGCAAACAATTCTTGGATTTCCGCTTTCCATGATTTCTTAACGCCAGTCGTCAGAATATGGGTTTGAGCGGTTTTATCGATACTCCGATGATTTTCGGCAGGTATTTTGTTTCCAGCGAATACATGATCCTATCGATCAAGGATTTACAGTCTTCATACGTCAAATTGTTGAGCATTAGCATATATTGGTTGGGCGTGGCGCGCGTAAACATGTCGCCCTTGCGCAAGCTGCGCGGGATCGCGATGGCGAGCTGCTTCATGACGCCCCCGTTTTTCGCGCGCGGTTCGTGTTTTGCATCAAACCTCGCTATGAATGTAGTGCGCCCTGATCGCGACATCGAACGCGCTTCTATCTGGCAAATGGTCTTAAAAGCGGTGATATCGCAATAGTAGGCGCCGGCATAGTCCGCGTCTTTGAGGAAGTCGTCGATCACTGCTTCCAGCGAGGCGCCTTCCCTTATGACCGGCTTTTGTATTTGATTGTAAAGAGCGCAAAGGTTCTCCGAAAACTGTACGCACAGTACGTCATAGAACATGGTTTCCATTCTCTTGTATTCGTCCACAGCCTCTGTGTTTTTACCCTGCGCTAGAAGCGACCGCAGCCTATACTCCAGCAATTGTTCGTCAAACGGGTCCGTGCGCAACGCTTTAGCGCAAAGTTCCTCCGCTTCGACGCTGCGCCCAGTGCGCGTCAACAATTCCAACGCGTCGTGGGCGCAGTTTATGTACATGGATCGATACCAGCGGGCAAGCGGTATTACCCACATGTCGCCGGCTGAGTTCGGCAAAAAGTCGCCTTTGTAGAGGTCGGCTGCCTGCAGAAGCAGCTCCAAGCGCTCATCGTCGCCTACGCCAGTTCCCGCTTTTTTGCATAGATACTCAAACTGCTCGGCGTCGACGACGCATTTTCTGGCGTTATTCCACGCATACCCGCCGCTTTTTGCGAGAATCAGTTCCTCGGCGCGGGGCAACCCGGCTTTGACAAGCGCGGCACGAGCGCGGCTTACCATAGTGCGTAACGCGCTTCCAGGATTCGCGACGAGTTCGCCATCGCAAAAAACATTGATCAGTTCATCTTGGGAAACCGATTTGTACCGGTTCGCTATCAAATACTGGATCAGTTTCCAAACCTTTGAGGCTTTTCCAACCTGTTCGGTAATGCAACTCTCGCCAGAAAGGATAGCAAACCCTCCCAGCATTTCGACCTTCAAGTTGACATCATTAGTATTAATGCTGATTACTCCCTTTCGCAAACATCGCAACGCAAACTTTTGGGGTAGAACCTTGGGATAGGCGTTAGGGGCGCAACCGCTGTTGCCTGTTTTTTATTTTTTGTATCTCTTTGTTTTCTTGTTCTCCGTCAGCACACCCTGTCTCCTGTTCCCTGTTGCGTATTTCATGTTAGCCGCTAGCTATTAATCTCTAATCGTTAATCGTTAATTGTTAATTGTTAATTGTCAATCGTCAACCCGCTTTCTTTGTCAAACAGGTGGATTTTCCCGCAGTCGATCTCCAGTTTTATGTCGTCGCCTGGCCCCAGCGACTTATACTTAGCGGATATCTTCGCTATCAAAATGCGCCCGCCTAGCGCGGCATACAGCAGGATCTCGGACCCCAGCATCTCGGCGATATCCACTTTGGCGTCGAGCGCGACGGCGCCAGGTTTGTCCTGGTACTCGTCTTCCAGATGGATATCCTCCGGGCGTATACCAAGGATCATATCTTTATTCTCATATGGGGTTATTTTTTCATCCCGAAACCTTTCCGGCAGTATCGGGACGTCCGTTTGATCGACGCGCGCGACGTACCCTCCGCCGCTTTTCCTCACCACGCAGTCCATAAAGTTCATTGGCGGGGAACCTATGAATCCCGCTACAAAAATGTTGCGCGGGTAGTCGTAGAGCTGCTGCGGTTCGTCCACTTGCTGGATTAGGCCGTCATGCATCACGACGATCCTGTCTCCCATTGTCATGGCTTCCGCTTGATCGTGGGTTACGTAGACAAACGTCGTCCCTAGCCTTTTTTGGAGCTTAATCAGTTCAGCCCTCATCGTGGCTCGGAGCTTGGCATCGAGGTTCGACAGCGGCTCGTCAAGCAGGAAGACCGCCGGGTTGCGGACCATGGCGCGGCCTAGCGCGACGCGCTGGCGCTCTCCTCCGGACAGTTGTTTGGGCTTTCTGCTCAGCAGTTCTTTTATATCCAGCATTTGAGCAGCTTCCGTAACTTGTTTCGCGATTTTTTCCTTTGGCGTCTTTCGAAGTTTTAGGGCGAACGCCATGTTTTTATACACGGTCATATGTGGGTAGAGAGCGTAGTTTTGAAAAACCATCGCTATATCGCGGTTTTTCGGCGCGACGCTGTTTACCAGCCTGCCCCCTATGTACAGTTCGCCTTCGGTGATTTCCTCAAGCCCTGCGATCATACGCAGGGTCGTGGTTTTCCCGCAGCCGGATGGGCCAACGAGAATGATGAATTCTTTATCTTCGATCTCAAGATTAAAGTCGTCAACTGCTTTAATATTGCCGGGATAAATCTTGTTGATCCCTTTGAGCGTGATTCCTGCCATGGTTAGTCCTCCAGGGGTTGCGGCGCGCTCAGACGGCGTCACATTATGAATAATTATGCAGCGCCGATCTGCCAAGGCCGCAGTCATTTTGGGCTGTAGCCGCTAACATTATAAACGTGCTCGGCACGGTTGTCAATGCGATATGAATTTTGAAATGAGGAATTTATAATTTTGTAATAGATTTTTTTTTAGGCGACGCTATATATCCGGAAACAGGAAAGCCTACTGGGCAATAATCCCCAGTAGGCTCTCTCAATCAATGATTTTTATCCGTTATAGAAAGGCGCCTAAATAATTCTTAACGTAATAGTGTCAAGCAGCTTATTAGTGGAGTCATAAAGCATCAATGCTACTTGCCCGACATTTTTCACTTTATTGACAATTACAAGACCTGTGATGGGATCTACTGTCGCGTATGTTGGATTTGAAATCACCCATTTTATGTTCATGGTGATTGGCGCGCCGTCTAGCATCGCGTAAAATTGCGCAATGCTGCCTAAAGGCAGCGGCACATTGCTCGGCGAGGCTTTGCCATTGTAATAGATTTTATAGCCTTCCCCAACCGGATTGTCAACGACCGCAGGTGTGGCTCCCCTTCCAGGTTCGGAAACAATTGCCAGCGCGCCGTCAATGATTTCCAGTCTGCCTGTCGCGATCAGTTTATTCGTATGTAACTCCGCTTGCGTGGCAATCAACTGGCCGTCGTCTAAAGACAGAGTGTACAAATCACGCGGCGGAAGGTTGCCAGGTAGTTCATAATGCTTTCCAGCAGCATAATCGTAAATCTCTACATTTTTGTAGCCAACTCCTGAGCCGAAATAAACAGTCGCGCAGAATTCAGGCAGACCGTCGCCGTTTAGGTCAGCCAGGAAAACACTATTCATCACTCGGGTAAACCCTTGAGGTATGAGTTCTCTTTCGCCGCTAGCTTCAAGGGCAGTGATTTTTTCAGGCGTCCAACGGAACACAGTATTCGGGAATTCATCTAACACCAATTTCGAGTTCGTTCCCGGGTTTTGGCTCGGTAGCTTTATATTGAGGTTTTCTATCCATACACGCGGCTGGAAAGTTTGGGCGTCTGAAGAAGTTTGATTATCTCCCGACGCAAAGACTGACAAAGATCCAATCATTAAAATCAAGAGTATGCTTACAAATGCTTTAACTTTTTTGTACATATTATCACCTCATTTATTGTTTATTACGATGTCAATTGTATAATCAAGGAGCAGTATTGTCAAGTATGAATGTTGATGATCTTACGATGATCTTATTGTAACATGGAAACTGTTCAGTGGGCATCCAAAAACACAGGTTGGTTACAGGCAACGCACTGGTACTGAGGTGAAAACTTGTACAATTGTCAAAACTTGTGTGCGGAGCCTGTAACCATTGCGAGTTTTTGGACACCCACTGAACAGTTACGTAACATGTTACTCGACGCTACTATTCACTGGGTAGTCAGTAACAATTCATGTGTGGTAATGCGCAGGAAACCGGAGTACTCCCCCTGTCGGCTACGCCGACATCCCCCTTTGAGAGGGAGACAACGTAAAATCCAAAGCCTCCCTCTCAGAGGGAGCGTTGCGAAGCGACGGAGGGAGTTCACCGCAGTTTGCTTTAGCGCTTTAAATAGCAATTGTGCCAAAATGGCATAATTAAAAACTCCCTATCAACGGGGCGCGCCTTATTGAAAAATATAACGTATCTCGGAGAATCATCGACTGCGACAGAAATATGCAGGAGGGCGAACACATAGGTTCGTCCCTACAAAATTGGATTTTATTTTTTCTTGTAATATACCGCTTCCACTGATAGAATGTAGCTCGTGTTCGTTATTTCGACTATTTGATATCATAATTCTATTGAAAGAAAAGGTATATTTTATATGATAGGTGAATTTAAAAGATTCGACATGGCACGGAAACCTAACAGGCAGTGGCGGGTGCTGTCGCCTGTGACGTGGCTGCTCAGCTACCCGAAAGCGATATCGCACCGCGCTAAGGTCAATAAGGACGGTATGCCGAAATGGCTCAAGCCACCTTATTTTCTGCTTTGCAACCACAACTCTTTTATGGACTTCATGATCCTAACAAAAGCGATTTTCCCTAAACGCGCCAATTACGTAGTGGCCATCGACGGATATATTGGCAGGGAATGGCTGCTTCGGGCAGTCGGCGGCATATGCAACCGCAAATTCACCAAAAGCATCAACCTTGTTAGAAACATGCTCAGCGCGCGCGACAATGGAGATATCGTCGCGCTCTTCCCCGAGGCCAGGTACTCGCTTTGCGGGACTACAGCCGTGCTGCCGCACTCCCTAGGTAAGATGGTACGCAAGATGAACGTGCCGGTGGTGACGCTTATCATGCACGGGCATCATATCAATTCCCCGTTTTGGAACACTGGCAACCGCAAGGTCAAACCGGTCGAATCCGAAATAAGCCTCCTACTGACCCAACAGGAGACTCAGGAACTTACCCCGGAAGAAATAAACGCCAGAATCGTCAAGGCGTTCCAATATGACGAATACGCGTGGCAGAAAGAGAGAAACATTCTGGTCAAAGACAAAACCCGCGCTGAGGGGCTGCACAAAGTGCTTTATCAGTGCCCCGCGTGTCACGTCGAATATAAGATGTCCTCCGAAAAAAGCGAGCTGCGTTGCGACAGTTGTGGAAAAATCTGGGAAATGGGCGAGGATGGGCAACTGAGCGCCAAGGCTGGGGAAACGGAGTTTTCCCACATCCCGCTTTGGTACGAATGGGAACGAGCTAACGTGCGCAAAGAAGTCGAAAGCTGCGCGTACTCCCAGGATATGGAAGTCCGCGTAGAGTCGTTGCCAAACTCGAAAGGGTTTGTGGTGTTCAAAGATATGGCTACTCTCACGCATAATATGGACGGGTTTAAGCTATCCGGAATATATGAAAACGAAGCGTTCAACCTGGTGTGGCAACCAACCTCGATGCACTCTTGCCATATAGAATACGACTATATGGGGCGGGGCGATTGCGTCGATTTAAACACAACCGACGATACGTTCTACCTTTTCCCTACAGGCAACGCGTTCGCCATAACAAAAATCGCGCTAGCTACCGAAGAACTGTTTCGCCACTGTACACAGACCGTCAAGGCGGTTGAATAATAACTATTTTGAACTAAAGCGGGCTTTGCCCACAACCCAAAGTGCTACGCCAGAATTCAGGAGTCAGGAGTCAGAATACGGGGGTTAGACGAGAGGATTTTCTTGTTTTTAATTTACAGAAGATAACCATTAATGTACTAAAAAACACTGAAACACCCGCTAGAATAAGCGAGTGTTTCAGTTGCTATTAGTTGATTATTTATGGTTTTAAGTCTGTTTACGGTTCTATGCGCGCGTTAATCCAGCACTTGTAGTTTTTCCGTGAGCGGGATATATGTGCCGCCCTCCCACAGGAAGAGCGCGCACTTCACGCCTTCGGTATCAGCCGGTACGTTCACGGAGAGGTTATATACGCTTGAAGCTCCCGGAGCGATGGTTTTTGTATCGTTGCTCGTGGATATAAGACGCCCAACTTTGTCATACAGCGCTATTAGCAGCATCGCGTCAGTCGTCGGGTTAAGAGGGTTGTTGGCGACAGTCACAGTCGCGTCGAGCTTATTGCCCGCCGCCGCATCGATGCTTGTCACCGGAGCGCCATTGCTTGTAAACGACGGTGTGATGCCCCAGTCAGGCGTTACATAAAATCCGTATAGCCTGGATACGACGGTTGCGTTGCCGATAAACTGCAAACAGATATCCTGATCGCCGGAAATGAAGTCGATGGGCGCGGTTACCTGTGTCCTAACTCCGTTAGTTCTCGCTACTGGTACTGTGCCAAGCAGTTTTCCGCCGGAATGGTTGAGCCGGACCTCTATTACGCCGTCGCTGGCAGTTCCGCTATTGGCGCTCTGATAGTCTATGGTGATCTGGGACGCGCCCTTGCCAAACGCGACGCCTCGGTATATCACCCAAGCGGTGGTCGCGAGCTGATCCATATAGCCGTTTTGCTTTCTGGGGGTCGCTCCGCTGAATGTGACGTCCCTGACGCCATTCCAGGAGTTCGCGTCGACATAATCGAAGACGTCGAGGTTCTTTTCCAGTTTGTCATACATATATTTATTCAGGTTTGACAGGGCGAAGTTCAGCTCGTTTTGGCTCGCGTTCGGCGCGGCGATTATGGTTTCCGCCAGTTCGATCGCGTGATCCAAATTAGCTAGGCTCTTCCCTGAATATTTGGCCCTATCAAAGGTTTTGGCGTAGTCGATGTTCCATTGGAGAGCGTTTGAACCGCTCGGCGCTTGCGGGATAGAGATTGCTACGTCGTCAATGTAGGCAAGGAAATCGCCTCCAGCGACGCCGGCAGGTTTGTCAAAGCCGACGGATAGGCAGCGTAGGTTGCCTTCCGGCGCTACGTCATACAGGTCGACCGTCACTGTGACCCACTCGCCTACAACGCCGCGCGGATACTGCGGATTATAGCGAACGCCGTCTTGGTCCACCGTCAGCGGCTTGTTGCGCAGCAGCGTACCGTTGGCGAATTCTGTTCCGCCTCTCGCGAGCCCGCCGACAAAGCCGTGGTTATCGCTGTCATAAATTACGGCGTCAAAAGCGATATAACGGCTCAGCTCGTTTGTCGCGAAGAATTTGTAAGTCAGGACCATTCCAGGTTTTATTTGCATACGCTTTGTGGTGAGGTCGAAGTATATCCTTGCTGCTGTCGTGCCGGTAGTCGCCGTGCTGCCGGCAAACTTAAGCGACTGCGTCCCTGAGAAAGGTTTCTCGGTGGACGGTTCAAATATCCTGCCCGCTGTGTTGATGCTTGTCGCCGTATTTGACGTCCCGGCGTTGAGCGAGTAGAACATATCGGGATCCTCCGGCTCAAATCCGGTAAACCCTTTGAATATGTTGAAGACGTCATTGTCGTTGCGCTCTCTTTGGTCGTAAAGTTGCGATGCTGGCGTCAGCTTGGCTGGATTATCGACCAGGGTCGCCGCCAGAATGTAAACGTCTTCAAGGTTGGGGAGCGTCACGCCTGTCGCGGTTTCGGGTACGTCCAGCGCGTAGGAGAACATGTAGGTCGAAGCCGCTACGTTGTCTTTGCCGTCGGTGTGGCGGTGGGTAGCCATAAAGGCGGGCGTCTGTTTTTTCACATAACCCTTGTAACCTAGACCGTACATATCCCAGGCTGCTACATTCTCGGAATAGTCGCCAATCTCGACTGTCTGCGTATTTCCGCCGCCAAAGTTAAACGTCGCCGCGACGTCGCCGCGTGCAGAGACCGCGAGCAGATTGAGAACGCGCTGCGTTGTTGGCATATTTGCTGAAGTTGGCAGGGTTATTGTTTGGCCTTTGAGCTCGACGGCGTTGTTTGAGCCATCGTCTTTGGGCCCCATAACATATTCCACTCCGCCGCTACTGATCTTATCGGGCACGAGTTCGGTTGGGTAAGCGTCGCCCATCATTGTCATGGCGCCGTCGCTTTTATTGTTGTTGGAAGAGAAAACATCCGCGTTGTAAGGAAGCGTCACTGCCAGGGAGGCGTTTTTCTGAGCCGGGGTCTGAGGGGGATTAAGCGTTAGCGCGAATGTCTTTATTCCATACTTGCCCAGCTCAAATTGAAGCGCTCCGCCCGAAACGGTAGCGGGGCCGATTGGTTCTTCCGACGCGTAGACTTCGCGCGCGCTGGCGATGCCGTTGCCCATGGAAAGCGTAGCGGCGGTGAGGGCCTTTCCTTTTGTTTCGTTCACGCGGACAATGATCTCGTCAGAGCGTTCGGCTTTCTTTATCGCGCGTATTATAATGTTGTCGGCACCTGGTATTGAAGCAAAGCTGTAGTCGTCTCCCAAGGTTCCGATGTGGGATACGGTCTGAAACGCGTTCATCGGCTGGTTAAACGCCTCGGCTTCCGCCTGTGTCAGATCGCCGTCTATTGAGTCGCCATGGGCATAAATAGCGTACGCGAAACGGTTTTCACCGACATCCTGGAACATCTGGTCAGAGGGTATCAGGACTTTGCTGTGGGTAAACTCTCCTGTGCCAGGCAGGTTCGCGCCGTATCCGGTGGTCGCCCCCCCAACGCTCGGCGGCGAGTGTATGAGGGATAGGCGCAAAACACTGTTGCTGAATTTATCAATGCCGTATTTGCTGTCGTTGATGATCGATACGCCGTAGCTGCCGTCCGTAGCCTTAAGGTTTGCCCACTTTTGATGCGGGACTTCGGCGCGGTTGCTCGTGGAGTTGCCGCGCTCTACGACGCCAAGGCCCAGGTCGAATGTAGCCCTGGGATTCGCCGACGTCAGGTCGAACACCGCTTTTAGCAGCGTTGAGCGTTCGTTCCAGTTGACTACATTGTCAACGCGGACGACGGCGCCGCCGGAGGCTAGGCTGACGATCTGGCTGTAGCTGGAGTTGCGGAAGGTCCTGTCGATCTTAAGCGCGACGCGCGCGGGCCCGTCTTCAACAACGGATATAGCTGGAGTCCCGGAAACATAGCCTTGAGGGGTTACGTTCCAATAATCCGCTAGGCGAATTTCCCAAGCTGACCACATCGAAGTGCCGCCTTCGTTGATTAGGCCCAGACGGATCGGGTTGTTTAGCAATTCTTTAGACAATTGCTTGTCAAAAATGCTTGATATATTACCGTTATCGTCGATAGTTACTGTGTATTTATCGTTTGATAAGGCGCTTTCTGTTACGGTAAGCCCTGAAGCCAGCGAGCAAGGGGCTGCGGATGGACGGACGTTATATGTCCTGTATCCGACGGATTTTACATCGGCGATAAACGCAACCTCAAATTCATTGCCGTCTTGCGAAATGATTTGCGACGGAACTTCTGTCCCATCGGCGGCATACACGCGTACAGCGGGCGTCGGGGCGTTCATTGTAACTGTCGCCTGGACTACGTCTTTACGAGCGTATGATGTGGGATTGTTGACGACGACTGGTACGCCTTGCGTCACAGATGTATTCATCATCGAGGCGACTCCGCCGACGCCGCCGGCATATTCGGCTGCGAACTGCTTGATGGCGACCATATACTCGTTTCGGGAACGGTCATACACATAACTGGTGCTTGTGCCTGTCGTATCGTCATGGAACTGGTGGCTAATCACGCCCAGCCAGGCGGTAGTCAGGGCGACAAGAGGATAGTCCGACTTCCCGAGCCACATAGAAGCGCTCGCGGCGCGCTCGGCGGCGTCGCCAAGCATTTCGGCGCGGCGGTTCCATCGTTTTCCTATTGCCTGCGAGGTGTATGTCCCGGCGCCGTGGACCGAAATCAGGAGTTCTCCGTCATGGCTCGGCAGGGCGTCTATTTCGGCTTGCGTCATGTCTTTATAGGCTTGGTCTGTTGTTGCGTTAATGACATTTACATTAGTTGGCGTGTTTTGGCTTTGCTCCAGCAGGACCCGGCCAACAGAGTACGGGTCGGCGCTTCCGCCCGAGTCGCCTGTTCCAAACCAGACGTTTACGGCGTTATAGCCTTTGCTCTTGTTGTTGTTGAGCCTGTTATTCCAAGAGCTGTTTGTGCGTACGTTTTGCGCGGTCCCGGGCCAGTTCACGTTGATATTGGCGATAACAAAGTTGCCGTCCGGCCCATACCAGCGTCCGGTGCCGCCAGTGCTTGTGCCTGTGCCCCACGGCATGTCCGACATGTTCGCGCCCTGCTGCGCAAGCTTCGCCGTGGCAAAGCCGATTATGTTGGAATGCGCGGCGATCGATGGCAGCGCATAGCCGAAACCGAAGCAGTCAGGCAGGAATATGTCTTTTGATCTCTGCCCGTAATTGTCTTCTATGTAGTTATTGCCGTAGAGGAAGTTGCGAAACAGCGCCTCGGGCGACGGGGTGTTTACATCGCCGTTCTCCCATCCGCTGCCTCCAAAGTTCCAATTGCCGCTTTTCATATAGTCCTTCAGGATTTCATTCTCTTCGGGGTAGTATTCTTCAACAAGCTGATATCTGCGCGCTCCCTCCAGATTGAACTTGTAGTCCGGGTATTTCTCAAATAGCGCGAAATTTTCGTAAAGCGTCGCTGGATGAAGCGTTTCTATGGTATACTCCAGCGGCCAGTCCCACACGGTGTCCCAGTGAGACGTGGATGTTACGTATATTCGGTCGGCGGTAAGGTAGTATTCACCGGCTGCGAGCGCCGGTACTGATAAAACGGATAATGCGATGCTGATGGCTAATAACGACGTCAAAATTCTCTTTTTCAATTAATTCACTCCTAAACTCAAATTATTTGGACAGTAATTATTTGGACACTTTATCTCTTTTTTCATTTTCTTCCGCTGAAATGACGCACAAATTGCAATAGCGAATTGTACGCAAAGGAGCCACAACGTCCCCCCCAGGATGTGACTGACCTTATGTAGTGATTATAAAGCAGTATCGCCAGATTAGCAACAAAATTTATGACGATTATTAACAATATTCTGACCCTCGGTAACTGTTCAGTGTCATCCAAAAACACAGGTTAGTTACAGGCAACGCACTAGTACTGCGATGAAAACTTGTACAATTGTACAAACTTGTGTGCGGAGCCTGTAACCATTGCGAGTTTTTTGGATGACACTGAACAGCCCTCATAATACCAAAAAAAGCCCTAAATAGGCTAAATATCCCATTGACTAAAACGACCTGGTCCTGTATTATTTTGATAGCCGCAACCTGCTTATTTATTAACCGAAAACATAGCGTCTGACGCTATAAGGGCGCCTCGTGAGCGGAGTCTATCCTGGGGGGGAGTTTTCAGTTGAGAATCGGATAGCAGCGCGGCGAAATTCGCAATGATCAAGCGCAAAAAACATATTAGAAATTCACACCAATAGCAAAAAGGAGGAACTATTTTAATGAATCATCATAGACTCGCAAAGAAAGCATTCGCCTTGATACTGATGGTCGTTATGATCCTGTCGGCAATGCCCGCCCTGGCTGTCACGGTGACGCCGAACCTCTCATACAGGTTCTATATGGTAGGGAATTCGCATATCGACACAGCGTGGAGATGGCCGATCCAACACACCGCCGAGGAAATCATCCCGGATACGTTTGGCAGACAGGTCAACGCGCTCAAGGGTAGCTCGACCTACAAATTCACCGCTTCGTGTTCGACGCACTACAAATGGACCAAAGAATACTATCCAGCGTTGTACGAAGACATAAAAGACCTCTTTGAGAAAGGGCAGTGGGGAATCGCCGGCGGCCAATTCGTCGAACCGGACCTCAACGTGATGGAAGGCGAGACGTTCGCGCGCCACGGCCTTTACGCGCAGCACTTTTTCCTTGAAGAGCTTGGGCAGATAGCTTATGTCGGCCTGGTGCCTGACGTGTTTGGATTCTCGGGGCAGTTCCCGCAGTTCCTGAGGAAAACAGGCATGACGAGCTACGTGGCGACCAAGATGAACTGGAGCTCAGACCCGGCTGACGGCGCGATGGACCCCGGCCCATGGAGCCAAAGCGGCAGCGGCCAAAACGCAAAAGGGCGCGAGTCCGACATCTTCTGGTGGGAAGCCCTCGACGGGTCAGACGTGCTCGCGTATAACTGCTACAACGACTACACATCCTCGTACAGCACCAGTGACTTCAGGACCAGCAGCAACAACGTGTTCAACCGTATATCCAGATCTGGGAGCGTCTCGCTCTCAGGGCAGCCTGGGTACACTAACGGCACCTATTACTACGACTACGACAGCAACATCAAATACGCGCTCGGAATGTTCGGAGAGGGCGACCACGGCGGCGGGCCGAACTCAGGGACTGGCTCCGGCAACCACGGTTGGCCGGCAAATAACTCGGGCGGCACCAACGGCTCGGTAGTCCTCCCGGCCACCCTTGAAGATTACTTCAGGGACGTGCGTAAACCCGGCGTGGGGACGAACAACAATGCCGACGGCGCGAACAGGGACGCGACGAAACTGCTAAACGACGGCACTTCACTGGGCCTAGTGTATAGGCACGCGGGCGAGAACTACCTCTCGTACCACAGGGGCACGTACACGTCATGGTCACGCGTGAAGAAATACAACCGTCAGCTCAACAACCTGTCCCAGACAGCAGAGCAAGCTGCAACGATCGGATTCTGGACAAATTCGCTGGCGAACAACAGCCACGAAAAGATAGAGACCTCTTGGGAGAGGATATGCATAAACACCATGCACGACATCCTCCCGGGTTCCTCTGGGCCGATCGAGTACTATCAGACGTTCATGAATGGGGAACTATGTAAGAACCTGCTCACGAACGTGCAGAACAATGCGCTGGCGGCGTTAGCCTACAGGGCGGACACAACGGTCAGCGAAGGCGTGCCGATATTCGTTTATAACCCGTCGTCCTGGCAAAGGGATGGCGAGACTGAGACGACTATTCAGCTCGACAAGGGCTACCCCTACATAAAAGTCCTCGATGCGGCTAACAACGAGATGCCGGTCACCGTAATTGAAAACCGTCCTGACGGCGCGGCGAAGATCAGCTTCATCGCCAAAGCGGTGCCGTCGCTTGGCTACAAAGTGTTCAAAGCTGTTGGCAGCGACGTAGCGTCATCGCTTTCCACCGACGTGCAGCTCGTATCAAACGACGCTTCATCTATCGTTATAGAAAACGACAGCTTGAAGTTCACCATCAGTAAGACGACTGGTAATATACCGAGCCTCATCAACAAAAAGGACAACAACCGCGAAGTTTTCTACCAGACGGCTGCCTTCGAGGGCAACGCGCTGCAATGGAAGACAGACACCGGCGGCAGCAGCTTCCCAGCGTGGGATATGACCAGCGGCGAGTTTGGCGGCGTGGCCCAGACCTTCAACACGGTCACCACCCTTGTTGGGACGCCGGAAATCGTCGTCAACACGCCAGAGAAGATAACTGTCAAGGTAACACACAGATGGACCGATTCAAGCAGCTACGGGCCGTCGACCGCTACGCGCTACATCACACTGCTTGCAGGTAGCGACAAGATAGACGTCCATTTTGAGCTCGATTGGCAGATGCAGCAGCGCAACCTCAAAGTAGCGTTCCCAGTCGCTGTGGACGCAAGGGCGGCCAGCTACGAGATCGCTTACGGCGCGCTTGACGGCGCGACGGAAGTTGCGAGGATGGACGCGGCTGCGGCTCTCATCGCTCCTGGAAACGCCAATAATCCGCTAATGTCGAACAGCCTCACGGGCGTCCCCTCGTACGCCGGGGCACTGGGCCGCGCGACGATCCGAGACACGCGCTGGAACGCTGCCCGATTCGAGCAGTCAGGACACAAATGGATGGACGTGTCGGCTGATTCGAAATCGCATGGTATGAGCATTCTCAACGACGCGAAATACGGCCACGATGTACTTCGGATGGTCAGGAGCGGCAGCAGCACAGCTGGTACCGGGACTGACGCCGGCATAGTGGGCAGCGAAACCTACGTGCGCGCGCGCTTGACTGTCGTCCGCTCGCCGCAGAGCGCCAACAACGACTACCAGCGGGCTACACAGGTCCCGAACCCGACGAGCCACCGCATAGACATCGGCGAGCAGGATTTCAACTACTCGATATACCCGCACGCCGGTACATGGCAAGACGGCAGCACATCTGTAAAAGCACATGAGCTCAACTTCCCAATGCAGTCCTTCCAGACACTGCCAAGCGCTGGCGACAGCATCCTCGGCAAGGAGAAATCCTTCCTGAGCCTCAACAAATCAAACGTCATCGTAGGCGCCTTGAAAAACCAGTACGACGAGCCGGGTAACAAGAACAAACTCATCGTGAGGGTATGGGAAACTAACGGCGTTGACACCACAGGCGTAGTCATGACGCTGCCCTCGAACGTCGTCGCTGTCAGGGAAGTCAACATGCTTGAGCATGACTACAATGAGCTTTCCAACGACAACATAGACAACCCAGTATCGAAAACGCTCGTGGCGCAGAACATAGCCAGGAGCGGCAACACGGTCACTTTCAACATTGGCCACTACGAGATACTGACGATGGAGATCGTAATAGACCCGTACGCAGGCGCCCAGCTTGGACTCACGCAGACGCAGATCAACCTGGCCGGATCCTTTGACACCAGAGGCACAAGCCCGGATTCCAACCGCAGGGCAGGCAACCTGGACGGGAATGGCAACTCGATACCCGAGCCTCTGTGGAACGAGGCCAGGCTCTCCGGCGTCGACTATCAGGGGATCAAGTTCCAGCTCGGCCCGGACGCTGCCAACAACTTCGTCACCGCTGCTGGCCAAACGATCCCGATGAGCGCCGGGGCAAGCGGATTTAGCAGAGTCTACCTGCTTGGCCTTGCCGGGAAAAACGCGGCGGCTGGCGGCAGGTTCACAATCAATTACTCGGACGGCGAAACAGTGGCGAAAACGATAATGTTTGCCGACTGGACATCGCCGCTGACTGGCTGGGTACCCATGGACAGGATGGACACAAATTCCTATGTCTATGACTCCATAGCCCACGTCTTTACGCATTGGCACACCCCAGCCATCGATATGATGACTATGGACAACTACCTCTACGTTTACTACATCGACGTGGATCCGGCAAAGACAATATCGAGCATCCTGCTTCCGGACGCCGCCGGGGCGAAAATCGCCGCGATATCCCTGATTAACAGCGAGGCTCCCCAGTTTGGCAGCACGGATGAAGGTAAAAACCTCGCCGGCAAAGAAGAATTCTACTGGGATTTCTCAGATCTGTCGACCGGCTATAACATTGGCTCCAACATCGAAAAGCAACATATATCCGGCACGTCAGAACCTGTCGGGCATAGAGCCTTTATAGGGGTTACAGCCTCGGTCGTCGATTCCTTCGGCGGAGAAGGCCCTGACAATTTGCTCAAAGACGACAGGGGTACCAAGTTCTGCGGAAATATCAACCAAAACTACAACACGTTCATCTTTGATGCCGGCGAACAGGTCAGCTACCCGTACTACATCATCGTGGGCGCGAATGACGACGCCAGCTATTCATCCAGGCGCCTCAACACCTGGATCGTCACAGGAAGCAACAGTCCTACCGGCCCGTGGACGAATGTAGTAAGTCAGCCCGGATCATCCCCAGGTTGGACTACGAACTATGAAGTCAGGATGTTCCCGCTCACCAACATCCCTTCGGGAGGATACAGGTACTACAGGCTTCAAGTCACGCGTACAGGCACGGGTACCGGGACTAACGTCGGTACTGGCAATATAAACATACAGTTTTCATATATGGGCTTTGTGACTGGCCAGGAACAAAACGGCAATCTGACGGCACGCGTCGAGGACAACAGCCCCGAGCAGGTATCGCGTATTCTGTCTCTCAACTCCCTCAATGGGACAAACGTCGTTACGCTCAGCGGTACTGTCGCGACCGATATAACCGCTCCGTCAACGGCAAAAAGTTATACCCAGATCAAAAGCGGCGTGAACACGCAGGTATTTGCCGACACCAAGCTGGGTTATATGATCAAGCCCGCTAACGCGGCCAGCGCGTCCGTCTCGGTTGACGTGAAGTTTGCCGACGAGGGCCGCCTCAAAAACATCCCGGGCGCCGTAGACCAGTACGGAGTGGCGGCTAATCCTATAGCTCAGGGTAAAGGAGGCCATCTCGAAGTCGGTAAATGGAACTATGTGGAAGTCGATCTAGGCAAGATAGCCGAAGGAAGGCTCGTAAAAGAGATCATATTCGGCTTTGAAACAGACAGCGCAAGCCCAGGCCAGGCGATCGAAGCCACGCTTGACACTGTATCGATTTTCAGAGATTCCGGCGATTTCGGCAAAGTGAACGTGTACGCGGCGCTGTACAACGCCCAGAAGAGGATGGTTTCGCAAAACGCGTTTGGGCCAATGGACTTGCATGCTTTCGGAACTGTATGTCTTGATACCCCGATTAGCGTCAATATGCAACCAGGCGGCGATGACTGCTATGTCAAGCTGTTCGTATGGACGGCGAACACTTTCATCCCCGTGTGCGACGCGGCGACGATCCCGCTCATGCCGGGTAAATCGAACGCGGTAGCCAGCAACGCGGCGATCGTGTATTCCGCCGGCGCTGCCGACTCTACGAGCTTCACCGCCAATTATAGCTATGCAAACCCAGACAACGTTCCCGAGGGCGATAGCAAGTTTGTTTGGTACAAAAACGTCGGCGGCGTGTACTCTGTGATCGATGGCGTAAGCGGCAAAACCATTTCGCTTGCAAACTCGGCTGTGCGCGGGATGGACGCCATCAGGTGCGCAATAACCGTATTCGACGCTAACTGGGATCAGGGCAACACTGTCACGGCGAATCTCGCCACTTATACCGATGTGCTTCGCAGCGCGACGGTGAGGTATCAGACCACCGCCAACGGCACAGCCTCGAATCTGGTCAACGGCGACCTGTCGACCAAGTGGGACGCGCCGACTGAAAGNACATACTCCGGATACCAAGGCGCGGGGCCGCACAAAGCGATATTGGAGATNTCAGGCGGTATAAAGAATATTTCGCAGATACAANTCTGGCACGCCAGCTCTTACGAGAACGCNCAGGATTACGACAAAGACGAGAGGAGCCCGACTTACGACTTCGACGTGTCGTACAGTTCGGATAATGTGGCCTGGACAAACGAAGCAGCGCTCAACTGGACGACCGTCGAGGTCCGCGCTAACACGAAGCCGATTACGGTTATCGACCTTGGCGCGTCGATCCCTGTAAGGTATGTAAGAATCACTGTTATCACGCCGAACAGCGGCTTCGATGATTGGGATACTGCGTATAAGTCTGTCAGGATCCTTGCGATCCAAGGAAATCAGTTCATCGTAGATTGATTTCTTGCTATCGTTAGATAGGAATTAACACAATTAATACAACAAGCAAAAAGGGGCCCCGTCAGGGATCCCTTTTTGCTGAGGTATAGTTATGAAAAAAGCGTTGCGGTCATAGCCCCGCTTCTTCTAGCCTTGATGTATCCAGCAGGATTTCGAGGCCCCCGTCCGCGACGAGCCGCCCTTTTTCCAGGAGCAGCGTCCTGGAACACACCTCTTGTGCAAACCCGAGGTCGTGCGTCGCTATCAGCTTGCCTTGCGGCAAACTGGACAAGACGACCGACAGGTTGCGTCTCGCCCTGGGATCCAGGAAAGCCGTTGGCTCGTCAAACAGTAAAAACTCCGGCTCAGTCGCGAGCGTAGTGGCGATTGCCGCCAACCGCTTCTCGCCGCCTGAGAGCTTGAGCGGGGAGCGCGTGGCGAGATGATCAATTCCGAGCCCAGCAAGAGCGGCTTTAACCCGTCTTGATGTTTCCGCTTCGTCGCAGCCAAAACCGCGAGGCCCGAAGGCGACGTCCTCAAAAATATTCGGCATGAAAAGCTGATCGTCCGGATTTTGAAAAACCAAACCGACCCGTGAGCGGATTTCACGCAATGTTTTCTTTCCGAGGATCGTTTCCCCGATTTTGATTTCGCCGCGGTTTGCTTCCAAAACGCCGACAAGCGTAAGCAGCAGGGACGTTTTCCCCGCGCCGTTTGCGCCGATGAGCGCGACGTTCTCGCCAGCGTCGATTGAAAAGCTGACCGCTTCAATAGCACGGGTTCCGTCAGTGTATTCAACTGTTAAATCTGTAATAGTTAACAAAGCAGCACCTATTAGTTTTTTGTTTTTGGTTTTTAGAAATTAGTTTACCTGGGTATGCACTTGACGCCAACTGACCCAAACCCACTTCAGACAACTAAGCGATAAGGGGGTATCGACTTCGCTTCGACTGCGTACAGCGTTCGT
>WRNV01000014.1 GCA_009776445.1 Oscillospiraceae bacterium
TGGCAGGGAGTATGTACCTCCAAGAAATGATGTGGAAAAATTGCTTTGCAATGTCTTTGAGGATATT
Source organism: Oscillospiraceae bacterium (assembly GCA_009776445.1). Taxonomy (GTDB): domain Bacteria; phylum Bacillota; class Clostridia; order Oscillospirales; family Oscillospiraceae; genus WRMH01. The sequence goes on from WRNV01000014.1 coordinate 68, forward strand.
TTGGGTATAAGCCAAATCGGCGTGACAGATAATTTCTTCGAATTGGGCGGAGATTCCCTTAAAATAATGAGTGTTATTACAAAAATTAGGGATAAAGGTTACATGATTCATGTGAATGATATTATCCGCTTGAAAAGTCCTGAAAATATAGCTCAAATAATAAATATAGCTTTGAAAGATCAATACACAATAACAAATGAATTGAAAAATAAAAGTGATGAACAAGAAAAGCTAATTTTCAAAAGTATAAAATTTCGGAACATAAGAAGAAGCATAGACGGTCAAGTGAAGAAATTAAACGACCTGCTCATTTCTAATGAGGTTGTTCGAAGATATCCATTGTCATCCATGCAGAATGTTTTGTTGAATAAGAAGATTTTAACGAGCGGTACTGTACTAGAGTTTAATCATAGTGTTGACTCGGATAAACTATCAAAAATTATGAGAGATATAATTAATACTCAAAGTTTGTTCAGGTGCGCATTGATCAAAGCCAGGGGTAAATATGAATTAGAAGAACATCAAAAGGTTGGTAATATAAATATACCTTTTATAGATATAAGCGAATACTCTCTAATCTCTAAAAATGAGTTTGATAAGGAGATGCTTAAGTGGGCATATGGTAGTAGAAAATGGGCCAAGATAAAAGATATGCTTGGCAATTTACTGTATGAATTTGTATTGGTTAAATACAGCGAATTACAATGGAAGTTATATATTCCGGTTTGCCATTTAATATTTGACGGTATGAGCAGGGATATTCTGCAAAGTCTCATATTGAAGGCATATTATAATGACTTAACTATAACTAGTGACAGTGACAATGATTTTTTGAGTTATTTAAACAACATTGACTACGGGCCAATAGTTGCGGAAGATGTAATTATTGAAAAATTTAAACTGGAGAAGTTTAGGAATTTGATCGCAAAAGAATATGGAGGGGATAAATTCAAATTTGTCAATCATATATTTAAGGTAAAATCAAATCATTCTTTGCGAGCGTTGCAAGGGAAGGAACTGTGGAATATTTCTTATAAGCTGTTCAACCAGATGGTGAGGAAAAATTTTGAAAGTAATGATATAGCGTTTGCTATCATGTTCGCGGACAGAAAATACAGAGACAGAGAAATGTATAGTGTTATTGGCGCGTTACTGGATATTATTCCAGTGATAGATACAGGCAACGCGGATATTAATTATGGAGTGATAGAAGAATTAATTGATGAAAAGCAAAGGTTGAATATCAATTTTGCTAACCTGATGCATGAAGACACTCTAAAAGAAAAATACGCGCAAATCAGTCGCGTTTTGGGGGGGCTAAACATATGGAGCAAGGACATACCGGTTTTCAACTTCCTGGGCATTTATATGGACTATGAACAGGAAGAGAAAGAGGTTGAGGGCATAGTTGAATCGGAGGTTTTATCTATGACGGTTGATATTACCTGCTCTGCTGACACGTTTATGATCTATGGTTTTTGCAAAAAAGGAGAAGAGAACATAATGTCAAAAAATCTACAGGATTGTTTTGATAGTTTAAAGCTCTCTTGAAATTAGTCACATTTAATTATTGGGAGGTTATATCTTTGAATAAATCGATCGAGTTTAGAAATTGTAAAAATACATTTATGGCGAAAAACAAACTCAATTTCGCTCTCACTGCCTTACTACAAATCTTAGTAACAGCAGTCACTATATCTTTAGCTTATGTTCTGATGGTTGTCGTACAATCGATGGAACAAAAGGACACAGCGATGTTCTTTCAGTCGTTGATCTATATAGGTATCATAATGGTATCATTCTTATTATTCAGTACATTGCTGAAAACAATAAAGAATAATTATATTAAAAAGGCCCTTGCTCAATTCAAAAAATATATATTCAAAAAGATATTGGACAAATCAGTTGGCGAGTTTAGCGGAGAATTATCCGGGAAAATCATCAGCTTGTTTTCCAATGACTTGAATTCCATTGAATTGAATTATCTCAGTGGGACAATTATGATTATTAGCTACATTTTTATGTTTATAGTTACAATAGCTGCGATGGCTCTTATAAATGTAACCATTATGCTGTGTGTTCTTGGGATATGCATAATACCAGTCCTAGCTTCTTTGGTTTTTGGTAAAAAACTTATGAAAAAAGAAAAAGAGACTTCTATTGAAAATGAAGGATTTATCGAGCAGATCAGAGATTTGCTTGGAGGGTTCTATGTAATAAAGAGTTTTAAAGCGGAAAAAGAGGTGATTAATCTATTTGGCAATCAAAACTTCATTTTGGAGGAAGCCAAGAGAGGTCGAAGAGACGCTAATGATATTATGACTATGACTGCCCAATTATCTTCCGTCTTAGTGCTGGTGGTCATATTGATTCTTGGGATAATATTTATTTTTCAGGAGACCATGACAATAGCGACAGTTATCGCCTGTATTCAGCTTTCCAACCATGTGGTGGACCCAACCAAGTTCTTGTTACCTTTGATCACAAACAGGAGAGCGGCGAGTGTATTAATTAATAAAATAGCGGACGTTGTCGAATATCATGAGGATACGGGCGAAAAAACTAAGATCAGCCGTATTGACAATTCGATAAAACTTTCGGAATTAACAGTTAAGTATGAAAAAGATAAGGTTGCGCTGAAAAATGTTAATCTTGAGTTTAAAAAAGGTAAAAGCTATGCGTTGGTGGGCGGAAGCGGATCAGGAAAATCCACTTTGCTAAAACTGTTGATGGGATATTTTAACGATTATCAGGGGACAGCTAAATATGACGATAATGAAATTATCGATATTGACTTGGACAGCCTCTATGATGTAGTAGCAGTTGTTCAACAGAATGTGTTTCTCTTTGATAAAAGCATCAAAGATAATATTACTATGTTTAAAGAATTCACTGAAGAAGAAATTGACCAAGCTGTTTTAGTGTCTGGTTTGTCTTCTCTTATATCGGAAAAAGGCATGGAGTATACATGCGGTGAAAACGGGTGCAATCTGTCGGGAGGAGAAAAGCAGCGCGTTTCAATTGCAAGATGTTTGATCAAAGGGACACCAGTCTTGTTGATGGATGAGGCGACAGCTTCTTTAGACAATGCGACTGCGTTTCAGGTGGAAAACGACATTTTGGACATGGATATGTTGACAAGGATTATCGTTACTCACCGTCTTCAAGAGCAGCTCTTAAATAAGTATGATGAAATTATTGTACTAAAAGATGGTGCTTTAGAAGAGCAAGGTGGATTTGACAATTTGATGAATGCGAAAGGTTATTTCTACTCCTTGTATAATGTTGCTAATGCTAATGCTAATGCCAATGATAATGCTCATTTGGCTAAAGAGGTGAAATAATGCCTATTATCTTTAAAAAAACTCCGTTGCTGACCGATGCCATACTGCACTATTGCCCCGGTTGCACACATGGCATTATACAAAGACTCGTAGCAGAAACCATTCAGGAAATGGGAATAGCCGATCGGGTAATCGGTGTCGCGTCGGTAGGTTGTGGCACCATGATCTATGAATACATAGACTGTGATTTTGTGCAGGCAGCTCATGGGCGCGCTCCAGCTGTTGCCACTGGTGTCAAACGATCGAGATCAGATGCGGTGGTGTTTACCTATCAAGGCGACGGCGACTTAGCCGCCATCGGCACAGCCGAAACCATACACGCTGCGGCGCGCGGTGAGAACATTACGGTAATATTTGTTAATAACGCCATTTATGGCATGACAGGTGGACAAATGGCTCCAACCACAATGCCGGGACAGATCACCCAAACTTCACCCAATGGGAGAGATATAGGTACCACGGGCTTCCCTGTGCGAGTGTGCGAGCTGCTAGCCACAATCGACGGTGTTTCCTATATTGAGCGGGTGTCCGTCGATAGCGCTAAAAATGTTCATGTGGCTAAAAAAGCCATCCAGCGCGCCTTTAGGCGACAGATTGTTTGCGGCGGCTTTTCGCTGGTAGAGGTGTTATCCACCTGCCCTACCAACTGGGGGATGGAACCGATTCAGGCACTGGAGTGGCTACGCGATAAAATGATACGCTATTATCCTTTAGGCGTGTATAAGGACAAGATATCATCTGATGAAGGATAGTAAAGGAGGAGTTGACGGTATGAACGCTAAACAAGCTTTCAGAATTACCCAGTATAACTTAGCCAGTGACACACAAGATTTAAAAACTACGAAAGAATTAATGGAAATTACAATCGGAGATTTACTCAACGACGCGGCTGCGCGCTACCGGGACAGAAATTTTGCGGTATACAGTGATGTGCCTTTTCGTGTCACCTATTACGAATTTCTGAAGAAAGTCAACAAAATAGCGAAAGGTCTTATCAAGATTGGCGTAAAAAAGGGTGACCACATTGCCATATGGGCGACAAACTATCCTGAGTGGTTATTGACAATGTTCGCCAGCGCAAAGATAGGGGCAGTCCTTGTAACTGTAAATACCAATTATAAAACATCTGAAATAGAGTACATATTAAAGCAATCGGATACGTATACATTAGTTATGATAAACGGTATTAAGGAGCTAAACTACAATGAGATAATCCAAAAGATCGTTCCAGAACTCAAAGGAAGTAAGCCCGGTGAATGGAAATCAAAGAAACTGCCAGAATTAAGGAATATCATAAATATAAACAATGAAAACATTGATGGAATCATTCCTTGGAATCAATTATACCAGCTGGCGGAAGATGTATCAGACGAAGAATTGGAACGACGCGAGCGAGCTGTAGATCCTCACGACATAGCAAGTATCCAGTACACTTCAGGAACGACGGGATTCCCTAAGGGTGCTATGCTTACGCACTATAACATTATAAATAACGCTCTTTTGGTTGGAAACTGTATGAAGTTCTCAGAAGAAGATATCTTATGTGTCACCGTCCAATTTTTTCACTGCTTTGGTATCGTATGCTCTGTTTTGGCATGTGTCACGCATGGCTCAAGCATGGCGCCAGTAGAGCATTTTAACCCAAGAGCGGTCATTGACACGGTAATAAAAGAAAAATGTACTGCGTTATACGGTGTACCAACGATGTTCATATCAATCCTCAGCCAACCAGACTTTAAAGAATATAATTTTTCATCTCTGCGGACCGGTATAATGGCTGGCTCAATCTGCCCCAGTAAACTTATGAGGCAGACTGTGGATGAGCTAAATATGAGAGAAATCACCATTGCCTATGGCCAAACTGAAGCCGGACCTGTCTGCACGCAGACAACGACATCAGACTCCCAGGAATTACGCGTCTCCACCGTCGGACGCGCCTTACCCTTTGTGGAGTGTAAGATCGTAGATCCAAAAACAGGACTGGAATGTCCGCCAAACGTACCTGGTGAATTCATTGCAAAAGGATTTGGCGTTATGAAGGGTTATTATAATATGCCAGAAGCCACCGCTCGCACAATCAAACATGGTTGGTTACATACGGGCGATCTCGCCACTTGCGATGAGAACGGGTACTATATGATTACCGGTCGGATTAAGGACATGGTCATACGAGGCGGAGAGAACATATACCCGAGAGAAATAGAAGAATTCCTATACACCCACCCAAAAATCTCTGAAGTACAGGTGGTCGGCGTCCCAAGCGAGAAATACGGGGAAGAATTATTCGCGTATATATTACCAGTGGACGGCGAAACCATTAGTGAAGATGAAGTGAGGGAGTTTGCTTCTCAAAACTTAGCCCAGTATAAAACTCCACGTTACATCAAAACTATACAGCAGTTTCCAATGACAGCAAGCGGAAAGATCCAAAAGTATAAGCTACGCGAAATGGCCGCCATTGAGCTGGGATTGGTGATGGCAGATAGTAAATAGATCAAGAGATGTCAATGATTCCATCTATGAAAGGGGATTTTGCAATGTGGCAAAAAAAAGTCATTCATAAGAAATGGCAGTTTCTTCTCATAGGAGTAATTTTCTTTGTAACAGCTATGATGTTTAGCTCATGTCTTGGGTTTGTTTTGGAGACATCGGAGTTCGCACAAACGGCTATCAACGAGGAAAATTGTCCTGACGCCTATATTCTAACAGTGGGGTCAACGGGTTTTTCAGACAACTTTCCGGATGCTTCATATGAGGCGGAAATCCTGAATGTTACGGCTTTAGCAGGGAAAACAATTACGGCTCCAATTCTGTATGAAGATAGGGATATCACCATGACGTTTGATATGTTGCTGGATGGGAGCAACTATAGAAAATGGGGTTATCTAGAACTGAGCCAAGGTGATGCATCCACTTCTGGCCCCCAAAATGGAGAAGTGTGGATTTCCGAAACTGTGGCTGTCCCCAGCAATATTGCGGTAGGTGATACCATAATTTTGGATTATCCTGAAAGGTTGTCATTAGCGGTATCTGGAATCTATAAAACAACATGCTTCCCGAGAGCGCTGGGATACGCCCCAATGCTGGTGTCTCCGGATACCCTAATGTTTGCTGAAGATGGAGATGACTCGGCGTTATTCGCTGTGAATGTGAGAGATTACAGTAATGATAAGGTAAAGGGACTTTTTGAAGATTCGCCTTTCTGTGTCCTGGCCAAAACTAGGGATGACGTTAGGATGAGTTTGGAAGAATACTCTGGGACATTTGGGGCAATTGGAATAGTTGCGGTAGTCTTCATATTTTTGCTGACATTAATTATCATCAATTTCATTATATATAGCAATATAATGAAGGAGTATAGAAGTATTGGCATATACAAAAGCTTGGGGTATTCATTGAGAAAGATTTCTAGGTTTTATACAACCGGGTATTTTGTTCTTGGAATTACATTTTTCACACTTGGGGCGTTGGCTTCACTAATCATCATTCAGGCTTTGGGAAATATGTCTGCTGTATTTGTTGACCGGTTCTCCCTATCAAATGCTTCACTTATATCTATTATTGTGACAATAATCGTACTAATACTGCTTTTGATTATTGTGTTGACTACGGTGCTGCGGAAAATTAAAGTGATCACCCCTGTGGAAGCGATATCGATGGGGTTGGTTATGACTGATAAAAAAATGCCCGATTCAGTAATCAAAAACGCCGGTACACCGGCCAGTATGGCTATAAATGAAATATTCAAGTACAAAAAAACTACATTCCTAACCGCTTTGGTTATTGTGGTGTCTATGTTTTTGTCCATGCTGTTCGTTATGATATGCAACTCTTCCTTTAAAATGCTTGTGAATGCGAATTTGTGGTTTTGTCTTCCTAAAAGCGACCTATATATAACGGGCAATATCAATGATACGTTGATCGATGATATATCAAAGTCGCAATATGTCAAAACGGCGGTGTACGGAGACTTTTCCTACAAGAGCCAGATAAAGGTGGAGGGCTATGAGAGTATTATTAAATATCTTCGATTCGATGCTTATAGTGAACTGACAGAAAGTATAACCGGAATAAGGGTTTTATCAGGTAAAGCGCCTACTGGCAGTGATGAGGTGATGATAGGGAACGGTTTATCATCGTTGCTTGGCCTTCGTGCTGGAGATTCGATAAAGCTGACTTTGAACCATGTGACGAAAGATTATACGATCACCGCCGTATACGCCACGGTGGCTGATAATGGGACAAAGATTATTATGACGACGGACGCGTTGAGAAATAGTGTACCTGATTATATTTACCAACGAGCGTTTATTTCCTTAAAAAACAACGATGATTTTGAGCTTTTTAAAGATGACATAGAGAGGAAGGCATTAGGAATTTCAGTAAGTAAACGCTGGTTTGCCGTGGAAACAACAGTTGCTTCTGTCCAGGCTATGCTGAATTCTATTTCTATTTTGTTAACGAGTTTATTCATTCTGTTTTCATTGCTTAATATTGTTATTGTGGTCAACATGGAGCATAAAAATCTTAGACGTACATTCGGTATAATGAAATCCCTGGGATTCACAAGTCGCTATATCATAAAGCGGGATCTGGTTAAATATTTAATCATATCTTCTGTATCAACAGTGATAGCGCTTGTTCTTCACTTGGCATTATCACAAAATCTGATGGCAGCAGTTTTTATTGATGCATTTACAAACAGTTCGATAACGCTGGGGATGCTTACTGTTGGGTTTGTCGTCCTTGTGCTTTTGTTTGTATTATTATTATCTCAACCAGTGAAAAAAATATCACCGGTGGAATTGATGGAGGAATAGTCATGGCAAATGTAGTAATCAAAACGAGTAAACTAGTGAAAAAATTCAAAAGGGGCGAAACATATGAGGAGGTATTAAAGGGCATTGATCTTGAAATATTTGAAGGCGACTTTACAGTTATCATGGGAAGTAGCGGAAGTGGGAAGTCAACGTTGCTCTATGCAATAAGTTCGATGGATAGACCCTCAAGCGGCAGTGTTGAGATAGCGGGAAAAGATATCTCTAAAATGAGCGAAATAGAGATTTCTGAAATACGAAAAAGGGATGTTTCATTTGTTTTTCAAAACGTGAATCTGATCCCTGATTTGACCGCGTTTGAAAATATTGCATACCCTGCCTACTTAATTATGGGCAAGACAGAAGCAAATGAGCAGGCAGAAAAATTATTGAGAAGCTTCGATTTGATTGAACAGAGAAATAAGTATCCAAGCGAAATGTCCGGTGGTCAACAACAGAAAATCGCAATCGCGAGAGCTGTAATAGGCAATCCGAAAATTCTTTTTGGGGATGAGCCAACGGGTGCTTTAAACTCAAAAAGCGGGATACAAGTGTTGGATTTGTTTACAGAAATCAACAAAAGTGGACAAACGATTGTTATGGTTACCCATGACATTAAGGCGGGAGCAAGGGGGAACAGGGTCCTGTATTTAAAAGATGGCGCAATTATCGACGAACACAGGATAGAGCCGTATTCAAGTGGAAAACAAGTGCAGCGTGAGGCGCAGCTTTTTCAAATGCTGAATAAAAACAACTGGTAATTCTGAGGTCTATATTGAAGGATTATTGCACATGAATAATATGAAATTATTTTTTATTCCCTATGCAGGAGCATCATCTATGGCTTTTTATAAATTCCAAACACTGCTGTATTTTGACGTGGTTCTTATGGAACTCGCAGGAAGGGGTCAACGAATTGATGAACCTTTTTATAACAGCATAGATGACGCGGCTGTGGATTTGTCCAATACTATAGCATATGAGATATGCGAGAACGACGATTATTATATTTTTGGTCATAGTATGGGAGCATTGCTTGCTTTTGAAGTATATTACAAACTTCGTGAAAGACGTATAAAACCACCTAAACACATATTTTTCTCAGGTAGGATCCCACCACAGATTCTATTCCGAGAACGGAATATCTACTTAAGTAGCGATGATGATGATGATGATGCGTTTATTAATAGAGTTTCTCAATTCGGCGGAATCAGTGATGATTTTAAAAATGATGAAGTAAAAGCAATATTTTTGCCTATTTTACGCGCGGATTTTAAAATACTTGATGCATATGTCTATCGTGAAAAGAAAGAAAAAATAGAATGTGACCTGTCTGTTTTATATGCGGATGATGATTTTAGCACACCTTATACTGATCTTGAAAAATGGGTTGTTCATGCAGGGGGTAAAATGAAATTCTGTAAATTTCATGGTGGTCACTTTTTTGTGAATACTTCGCAAACTCGAATTTCTGAATACATATTAAATGTTGTGAAAGCAGATCGCAAGCAAAAGAGTCAGGAAAACATCTTAATATAATATTTAATATTTTACAAGGGGGATTAACTATGCAAAATCAAATTGATATATCAGAGAGACTAAGACTCGCGGCGGAACATAAAAATGGTATTACATTAATTGGGCAAGATGAAGATGTGTTTTTATCCTATAGTGAAGTTTGGAAAAGTGGATTGTTTTTGTCCAATCATCTAAAGAGTTTGGGGGTTAAGCCAGGAAATGAAATTGTCATACAGTGTAAAAAGCTTAAATACCGAATATATGCTTTTTGGGCTTGTTTACTTGGAGGTTTTGTTGCTGTTCCGGTAGAAGTTGGAAATAACCAATACCAAGCGGAGGCAAACAACAAGATTTATAAGATGCTTAATCAACCATATTTTCTTTTCGATACTACTGAAAATAATGAAACGAAGGATCCGATATTTTATAATCAGGCTCAGGCGCTCAATATATCGCTCCTGGACTATACGGGTACGACAGTGGAGACAGACATATATCAACCTTCTGTGGATGATATATCATATTTGCAGTACACTTCCGGTTCCACCGGTAGTCCAAAAGGATCGATACTGAAAACCTCGAACATAGCCGCCGATGTAAACGGGATTATTGAGCGTTACGAAATAGATGAGAGTGATTCAATCCTTTCATGGCAATCTTTGAACCACTGTTACGGGCTTGTGGCATATCACCTTGTCGGAGTTGCTTGTGGAATAAATCAGTACCTTATTCCAACAGAATTATACATGCACAATCCCTTGATTTGGTTTGAAAAAGCAAATCAGTACAAAACAACGCGTCTGGGGACAATTCCATTCGCGATGAGACATTTCATAAATTTCCACGAAAAATCGATGGAAACTAAGGATTGGGATTTATCCTTTGTAAAGTCCCTATTTGTTGGAGCAGAACTTGTAAAGGAAGAATTGTGCGACAAATTTGTGGAAGTAACAAAAAAGTATAATTTGCCTTGTGGCGTTGTCAAACCGATGTATGGATTATCTGAAGCAACGGCAGTCGTCACTGCAGTTGGTATGGAAAGGCCGTTTTCAAAATACAAAATGAGGAGAGACTCGTTTAATATTGGAGATAAAGCTGTTTGGGACGATAATTTTGATACTAACAAAAGTATCACGTTTACTGGTGTTGGAAAAGTGCTTTCAGGTAGTAAAATCCGCATTGCCGATGATATGGGATCTCCTTTACCAGAACATACGATTGGAAATGTTTTGATAAGTGGGACCATTGTAACGGCAGGTTATTATAAGGCTCCAATAGAAACCCAAGAGTCTTTCGGAGAGGATGGATGGCTTAGAACTGGAGATATCGGCTTCCTGAATGACGGAGAGTTGGTAATTATAGGGCGAAACAAGGAAATTATTGTGGTCGCCGGAATGAAGTATACTTGTAATGTGATTGAAGATATGATTCATCAGAAAATTGAAGCGCATTATGGGCAGCCAGTGGTTTGCAGTTGTGTGAACCCGAAAAGAAAGTCGGAGGGCGCAGTTGTTTTTATTCAGTGCAATCTGGACTTTGAAGATCCACAGGAACTCCGTTCTTTTATCGAATATGGAAATGATATCCGTGACCTTGTGTACAAAGATGTCGGCTTTATAATTGATAACGTGGTTCCAGTCCAAGTAATACCAAAGACGGCGAGCGGAAAAGTGAGACGCAGATTGTTGGGCGATCAGTTTAACCGTGGAGAATTTGCTAAAGTTATTGAACTGCTAGATCAGGCTAAACAGCAGGAAAAACAAACTGAAAAGAGAGAGGGGAGTTCGTATTCCCGTGCGAGCATTGCTGACACAATGGTCAAAGTAATTCGCGAGATGTTTAGTCTCGAAATTGACGACTATAATTTAGCTTTTCAGGACTTTGGAGTCGTATCAATCAATGTTCCACCTTTTATTAAGCGCATCAACCAGATTTTTAGTACAGATTTCCACATTGCCTCCTTCTTTAACTATTCTAGTGTCAATAAGCTATCTGAATATATTTATAATGAGTTGACCAACAAAGAGAAGTATTTAGTTTCAGACAATTTATCCAGCAAAGTCGAACATGAAGATAGAGTTGCTATTATCGGCATGAGCTGTAGGTTCCCCGGCGGCGCCAATAGTGTTAAGGAATTTTGGGATGTCCTCGTAAACGGAAAAGATGGAATTATCGAAGTTCCAGAAAACCGCTGGGATATGGGAAAATATTTCGACGAAGACGAAAATGCGCCCGGAAAAATGTATTGCCAAAAGGGAGGGTTTCTTACCAAAGCCATCGACGAATTCGATGCGCAGTTCTTCAATATATCCCCTAAAGAAGCAGCGGCGCTTGACCCTCAACAGAGAATGATGCTAGAATTGACTTGGGAAGCCTTTGAAAACGCAGGCCTTGATATTACAAAATTTAATGGATCAGATACAGGTGTATATTTGGGAATATCGACGAACGAGTACATGATGGCTCATGTGCATTCGGGTGATCTTTCCAAAATTGACGCGTATTCTCTCACCGGAGCCTGTATAAGCACCGCTTGTGGGCGGATTTCATATACCTTTGGGTTTGAAGGCCCGAGCCTTACCGTAGATACCGCTTGTTCTTCTTCGCTGACTGCTTTGCATGTGGCTTGTAAGGAGATGAAAGAGGGGGCTATGGAAATGGCTGTTGTCGGTGGGGTCAACCTCATGGTAACTCCTGCTCCAAACGTTGGGTTTTCCAAATTACGCGCGACTTCAAAAGATGGTCATAGTAAATCATTTGATGCAAGCGCAAGCGGTTACGGTCGCGCGGAAGGCGCCGGAATAATCCTATTAAAAATGTTATCCAAAGCGCAGCGTGACAACGACATCATTTTGGGGGTTATTGATGGCACATGCATTAACCAGGATGGAAAAAGTAACGGATTGACCGCACCAAATGGAGTCGCACAAACCAAACTTATTGAAAAGGCATTAGCCTCAGCGCAATTGTCGTCCAATGACATTGATTATGTGGAAATGCATGGCACTGGTACACCGCTGGGCGATCCGATTGAGGTCAGCTCAGTCGTTGCCGCTTATTGTAAAAATAGAGATTCGTACAACCCGCTAAAAATAGGCTCGGTAAAATCCAACATAGGCCATACCGAAGCTGCGGCAGGGATGGCTTCGATAATAAAAGTTTTGCTTTCTTTTAAGCATAACCTGATACCAGCAAATCTTCATTTTAAAAATCCCAACCCCCTAATCGACTGGAATAGCTTTCCAGTTGAGGTAGTCAAAGAACATGCCGCATGGAACGCCGATGGCAAACTTCGAAGGGCTGGAATTAACGGTTTTGGATTTGGCGGGTCAAATGCTCACGTGATTTTAGAAGATTATCAGGAAACCCAAGCCACCGACCAAAAGACGGGAAACGGGATTAACTATATCTTGAAAATCTCAGCAAAAAAAGAAGTCTCTCTGCTGAAAAAAATTGAACAGTATGAGGCGACTATTGCCGAATGCGCTGAGGGTTCATTTGGCGATTTTGTTTACAGCGCAAATAGGGGAAGGGCTGATATGGATTGCCGGTTCGCAGTGACAGGGGACTCCAAATCAGAAATACTTGAAAGAATAAGGACTTACCTTGCGGGGGGTAGCCCCGAAGGTGTTTACAGTAGCGCGGAAATCAATCCGGCTTCGTTGAAAAACAGAAAAATTGTATTTATGTTTACTGGACAGGGATCGCAGTACCTGGGAATGGGGAAGATGCTTTTTGAAACGCAGGAAGTGTTCAAGGAAGCCATAACCGAGTGTGACCGTATGTTCTACCCGTATATTCTGAGATCTGTAATAGAGCTGATATACGGGACTAATACTAGCGAAGAACTCATAGAAAACACGGCAAACGCGCAGTGCCTGATTTTCTCAATTGAATATGCGCTATGGAAACTGTGGAAGTCTTACGGGATTAATCCTGAAATTGTAATGGGCCACAGCATAGGGGAATATCCAGCGGCTGTTGCGTCAGGTATGCTTTCGCTGGAAGACGCGGTAAAACTGGTTTCAATCCGGGGAAGGCTGATGGATTCAGCCCCTGGGAAAGGCGCGATGGGAACTATTTTTGAGGAAGAATCCAAAGTGGGGTCCATGCTTGAGGGATATCTGGATAAGGTGTCGATCGCGGCCTGTAACGCTCGAGAAAACTTTGTGGTATCAGGTGATGCCGACGCCGTTGAAGAGATCCTGGAAAGATCACGTCAGCAGGGAATAAAAGCAAGAAAGCTTAAAGTGTCTCACGGATTCCATTCCAATTTGATGGAACCGATTCTTGGAGACTTTAAGCGGATCGCGGACAGTGCGGTGTATCAAAAGTCCAATATACGTTTTGTATCTTCGATGCACGCACGTGAAATCGACGAGAATGAAGTCTTAAATGCGGAGTATTGGACAAGCCATATTCGGAGCAAGGTGGACTTCTATAACGCTGTGATGAGTATCCCTAACCCTTCAGACTATATCTTTCTGGAAATTGGTTCCAAGAGAGTTTTGTCAGCATTGTGTACCCTGATTTTTGATGGGATCGGTGTCGTAGCCGCTAGCCTAAACCCGAAAAAATCGGACGAACGGCAACTAGCGGAGTCTATAGCTATGCTTTACTCTGCGGGCGTGGACTTGGATTGGGAACAAATAGAATGCAAAGGTCAGAAAACCTGGACAAGAATTGAACTTCCAAACTATCATTTTGATAGGATCAAACACTGGAAAATGCCGGTGTACGACCGCGAAAACACAGGAGAGATCACCGAAAAAGGTTATCCTGTATTGGGACAAAAAATTGAGTCGCCTTTCCTGAACGGAACTACAGTTTTCCAGAGAAGGTTTAGCAGTAAAGAGCCATACTTTATGCGCGAGCACATTATTTTTGACACATATATATCGCCTGCCGCAGCGCATACTTCAATGTTACTTTCAGCAATGAAAGAGATTGCGAACTCCAAGAATTGTAAGCTTGTTGAGGTTGAACTGCGTTCTCCACTTGCCATATACGGAGATGAAGAGCGTACGGTCCAGATTTGTGTTGAAAAAGACGTGTGGAGTGGGTCTGATTTCAGCATCATTAGCCGGAAAGTTGAAGGCGGCGATTGGGTGATTCACGCGAAGGGTAAAGTGGTTGCAAGGACGGAATTTGCTGAGACGGAAAACAAATTTGATTTGGAAGAAATCAAAGAATTGCCGTTTGAGATCGATCAGGGCATCTACGAAGTCATGCATGCCTCCGGGTTCCGTTTGGGAGACAGTTTTCGGAGGATTATGAAGGTATATTCCGAAGATGACCATGGAATCTGCTATATAGAACCTTTGCGTACGGTCCCCGAATTTGACGATTACGAATTCTATCCTGGACTCATCGACTCCGTGCTACAAACGATGTTTTGTGTGGAACTGAGGAAATATCGCGAAGATGAGAACGTGATGCAGAGGAAAAAGACAATTGTTCCATATTTTCTCGGTGAGATTTCATATAACTATGTAAAATCGGATAAATTATGGGTCAAGATTGATGTCAAAACAGAAAATGATATTGTGCAAGGGAATATGGATGTCTTCAATGAAAATGGTGAAACAGTTATGATACTTCGCGATATTCTAGCGAAGCTGACCGAACGAGAAACCCTTCTTGCCGATCTGGGTAAAGACCGATCCGATTTCTATTATCAGGTGGACTGGGTGGAAACTGAAAGGAATAAAAACGCCGAAACTCAAAAAAAGTATGTAATCATTGCCGATGATCAGACTGAAGCCTATGAACTTTGCCAATATCTGGACGTGGGAGAGGAAAATTGTTATTCTATCGACCTTTGTGATAATGAAGACAATGTTAAACTCCTTGAAAACATTCAGAAAGCTAAAAGGGAAATTGTATATCTCCCGGGAGCGGGCGAAGGAGCCGATCAAGATTTGGCGGCTGACGCGTTTTTTGGATTGAAGAAACTCAAAGGGTTGTTTAACCTGACTCAGTCGTTGGACAAAAACGGCTTGATTGGTGAGTGCGTTATAAAGATAGTGACAAGAGGAGCACAGAGGGTTGCCGGTCAAGGCTCTGTCAATCCAGGGCAATCTTTGCTTTGGGGATTCGCAAAAACGCTACGCCTGGAATATCCGCATTTTTACGGTGGAATAATTGATATGGAAGTAGCGGATTTTAGTGGGCAGGCGGAGGTTCTCGCGTTGGAAATCGCTAATGAGATGAACGACGAGGTTTGCTTACGTGGTGGGAAAAGATACATCAGTATGCTAGTTAATCAGGAGAGCCACACAAAAAATGAAAATGCGGGAAAAATTGAGATAAGTGATAACGCGACTTACATCATTACCGGGGGTACCGGTGCCTTGGGAATGAGTTACGCAAAGATATTGATAGAAAAAGGCGCCAGAGTTCTTGTTTTGGTGTGCAGACGCGAACCAAACGAAAAAGTAAGAGAAACCTGCGCTCAATGGAGCAAGATTGGGGTCAATATTAAATTTGCGTTTTTGGATGTCGTCGAAGAAAAACAAGATGCTTTAATGGAAATCTGCGCGCAACTTCCTCCGGTCAAGGGCATAATACATGCCGCTGGTACGCTCAATGACCGCGTAATCGCCGATCTGACATGGAAGGACTTTGAATTTGTGCTCAACCCCAAAATTCAAGGAGCCTGTAATATGTACAGATTGTTTGAGAAAGAGGAGCTTGATTTCTTCCTGATGACATCGTCCATAACTTCTGTGCTCGGCAACCTTGCTCAAAGTAACTATGCGGCTGCGAACTCATTTATGAACAGCTTGGCGCAATGGATGAACGCTATTGGAAAACCCGGGTTCTCATATTGCTGGGGTCCATGGGAAACCGGCATGGCAGGAGACGATATTATTAGGAAAAACATAGATCGCATGGGGATACACCCATTAACCACCGAGACGGCGGAAAAAATGATAAGTGATTTTTTTGAAATGCCGTTCACCAATATCATAGGTGCGGATGTTGATTGGGAAAAATACGTCCGAATAGCCAGCGGCGAGACTCTAGGAGCGTTTTATTCCCAGGTCGTGGGGAAGGGCGCTACGCCGAAAGAAGATCAGACTACTAGTGCGGAGCATTCTATTCTCAGAGAACTCAAAAACTTGACACAAGATAAAAGGAAGAGTGTTTTAATTGTCGAATTACAAAAGATATGCGGAAAGATATTGGGCTTTGAGAAGGATCAGCTGCCTCAGGCGGATAAATCCTTTAAGGAGCTAGGCGCTGATTCCTTAATGATCTTTTCAATACGCAGCTCTGTCAACAAACTATTGGAAATGGACCTGAAGGTGTCGGATTTTTATAATTTTCCCACGCTTATTAAGTTGGTGGAACACTTAATTGATGATGTTTTGTTTGAGCAGGAAGAAGAAACGGAGATTTCTTATCTTGAAATCGACGAGTTGACTGATGAATTAGAAAGGATGATTTATTCGTGAGCGAAGATAATAATCAGAAATATAAAGATGCTCTTAAAAAGTCGGTAAAAAAAATCAATGAACTCAGTGATCGTCTAAAACGGTCCGAAAACAAGCAAGAGATTGCGATCATTGGTTATGGATGCCGTTTTCCCGGGGGCGCAAACGATCCTGAAAAGTTTTGGGAATTGCTCAAACAAGGATTCGACGCATCTTCGGAGATACCAAATGACCGTTTTGACGTTGACAAGTATTATGACGGCGAAAAGGGTCCCGGGAAAACAACGACAAACCGCGCTTCATTTCTAGACTGCGATATCAAAGGATTCGATAATCTTCATTTTGGAATTTCCGCAATAGAAGCTCCTTCCATCGACCCACAGCAAAGGCTGTTAATGGAAGTTTGCTGGGATACGATTGAAGTGGCAGGTTTAAATATCGAGAAACTCAAAGGGAGTAATACCGGCGTATTTATCGCTATGGATTCTTTTGAATACGGTACAGCGGAACTCTTTTCCGGAGACACCATGGATATTAGCCCTTATTCAATTGTCGGAGTTTGCCAGCACTCAGCGGCAGGGCGACTGTCATACTTCTATGATTTTAAAGGCCCGGCTGTGCTTTGTAATACGGCTTGCTCGTCCTCGCTGTCGGCGATTGACATCGCTGTTGAAAGTCTTCGATCTGGGCAATGTGATCTGGCAGTTGTGGGGGGATCGAGTCTCTTACTGACCCCAGAGGCCTTTGTTGGGCTCTCGCAGATGGAAGGGCTTTCCCCCGATGGACGCTGCAAATCCTTTTCTAGCGCTGCAGACGGATTTGGGCGGGGAGAGGGATGCGGGGTCGTATTACTCAAAAGGATGGAGGACGCCAAGAGGGACGGCAACTTTGTAGAAGCAATCATAAAAGGGATATGCATAGGGCAGGATGGTAGGTCAAACGGGTTTTTTGCGCCTAATGGTTTGTCAGAAGAAAAAGTAATGAAACGCGCGCTGGATTTTGCGGGACTTTCCGCAGACGAAGTGGACTTCATAGAGACACACGGAACAGGGACAACGCTGGGCGATCTCATGGAATCCCAGGCGATTGCCGGGGCATATAAAAACAGAAAAACTCCCATGAGAATTGGAGCGGTAAAATCCAATATTGGGCATCTTGAGGCGGCGGCTGGCATGGCAGGGCTAATCAAAGTGCTGTTGTCTATGCGTTATGATAAGATCCCTCCAAGTATAAATTGCGACACCCTCAACCCCATGATAGATTGGGAAAAAATTGAACTTGTAAGGGAACTTACGGATTGGGGGAAGCCGAAAGGAAAAAGAAGGGCTGGGATCAGCGCTTTTGGGATTAGTGGAGCGTTAGCGCACGTGATTATTGAGGAACCGGAGGAAATCGTTAAGCCTTCTGAAAAACTCCCTGTTCACCTGATGGCGCTTTCTGCCCAAAATGAGCAGGCGCTACGGAACAGCGTAGAAGATATGGCAGCTTTTATGCGGGATTCGCATGTTGAGCTGAGCGACGCCGCATACTCGTCAATAATGACTAAAAGCCAGTTTGATCATCGTTTTGCCATGGTCAGCAAGAACAGGGAAGAGTTAATCACATCCTTGCAGGAAGCTCTTGAGCAGGAAAGTGTTTACAGTTATCATTCAGGAACAACGCTCAGAGATAAAGACAAAATTGCGTTTCTGTTTACAGGGCAGGGGTCAATATACAATGGAATCGCAACTCAATTCTATCATTCTTCGGAAGAATACCGGCGAGAGTTTGACCGCTGTGACCGACTTTTTCAGGATATTTTGGGGATATCGATTGTAAAGGCGGTTTTTGAAGGCGACGAAAAGACGCTTTCACGTCCACTCTATTCCCAACCGGTCATCTTTTCAGTAGAATATTCGCTGACAAAGCTTTGGGATGCTATTGGAATTAAACCGTCTGTCGTTATCGGCCACAGTATAGGCGAATATGCGGCGGCTTGCTACGCTGGGTTGATGGATATAGAGACCGCCGCTCGCATGATCGCTTGGCGCGCAAAGATTATGGAATCAGTCGAGCCAGATGGCAAAATGGTGGGGGTACTTGCCAATTATGGAATTGTTTTGGACGCGATTGCCGAGAGTGGTTGCAAAAACGTATCGGTTGCTGCCATTAACGCTCCTGATAACGCAACTATTTCCGGTCTCTGCCATGAGGTGGACCAAGTGGTATCAGTCATACAGAAAAAAACAAGGGTTTTCATAAATGATCTGAAAATAATCCATCCTTTTCATTCTGTCGTTATGGATCAATACGTAAAGGGATATTCTGAAAAACTAAAGGAAATTAAATTTTCAGAACCGAGGATACAAATCATCTCCTGTGTGAATGGGAAAACTTCTGGTGGCAAATACATGGGCAATAGTCGGTATTGGTCTAACCATCTGAAAACGACTGTGAATTTTCAGGCGGCGATGGAAGAGGCGCAACGGCTGGGTGTCAATGTATTTATTGAAATCGGTGGAATCGCGACGCTTTGCGGACTTGCGGCTCAATGTATAGATCAGGAAGGCACCGCTTTTTTACCTTCGCTTAGAAAGGACTCAAATGACTATGAACAGTTTTTTGAATCGATAAAACATCTCTACCTGCGTGGGTACCCTTTAGATTGGGTTGGATTTTATAAGAATTACGAAAGGAAGAAGATACTATTACCTGGATACCCGTTTCAAAAGAAGCATTTTTGGCGCGAGTTCAAGAATCGCGCAGACTATTACAATTCAGAAACTTTAGGAATGTCCGATTGCGATGGAAAGCCTGAGAATAATGCGCTAGCCCCAGAGGGACTGCATATGCAGAAGAATTCTCCCGATTCTGACTATGCGCCGCAGAGCAGTGCGAAATCAAACCGGGAGGCCGTAGAATTATTAAAACACGGTCAAATACCCAAAAACATTGCTTATGCCCACTATAACGCTGGAGGCGCAACAATAGAGAGTATACAGACACTGTTTAATAATCAGCATAAAATCATAAGTGAGCAAAACCAGATAATTCGGGAGTTCTCAAGACTAAAACCAGTATCCAAGCCTATGAGTCAGCCTCCTGAAAAGTTTGTACAACAGGAGAAGGAGAAGGAGAAGGATAAGGAGAAGGATAAGGAGAAGGATAAGGAGAAGGATAAGGAGAAGGCAAAGGAGGAAGTAACCCAATCGAAAAAGGATTACTATGTTCCTTACAAAAGATTTAAGGTGAGGGACAAGTCATCGCTGGAGGATTTGCAGTATCAATATTTGAAAAATATTGAAGCTAAATATGTTAAGATGACCAAGACTTCGAAGATCCGTACACAGCAATACAGAAGCGTTTACGCCAATGCTAGAAATACTGTTAATTTTAGCAAACTCTATAAAAATATGCTTTATCAGATTATTGGCGAACGTAGCAAGGGATCTAGAATTACCGACGTTGACGGCAATGAGTTGATTGATATTGTTATGGGCTTTGGTGTGCATTTATTTGGGCACAGCCCTGAGTTTATTAAGCGTGAGCTTATAGAAGAGCTTGATCGCGGAGCACCTCTGGGGCCAATGGGCCGGTTACCTGGAGAAGTTGCGCGGCAAATCTCAGAAATGACGGGTGTTGACAGGGCGTTTTTCTGTAACTCAGGCACCGAAGCAAACATGTTTGCTATGAGAATCGCTAGGGCTATTACCAGCAGGCCAAAAGTGGTGTGCTTTACGGGCGCTTATCATGGGACACTGGACGGGCTCCTTGGCATACAGACTTTTGACAAAAATGGGGAAATTACCAGCGCGCCACTGGCGCCAGGAATAACCGAAAACTCGGTCCGAGACCTCGTTCTCGTGCAATACGATAATGAGTCCTCACTGAAATATATTGAAGAACATGCTGGGGATATTGCTGCAGTATTGGTCGAAACAGTGCAGAGCAGACGCCCAGAGCTTCAACCAAAAGAATTCTTACAAAAGCTGCGTGAAATTACAGCCAAACTAGATATTGCGCTGATTTTTGACGAGATGATTACCGGATTCAGGATTAGCGAGGGAGGAGTGCAGCAGCACTTTGGAATACAGGCTGACATCGTGACATACGGGAAAATCATTGGGGGTGGTATGCCCATCGGAGTTGTTGCCGGAAAATCAAAATATCTGGACAGTATTGACGGAGGCATGTGGAATTTCGACGATGATTCAGTTCCTCCTTGTGATGAAAAAAGAACCTACGCAGCGGGAACTTTTTGCCAGCATCCTATGGCTATGGCTGCGGCAAATGCGGTTTTAAAGTATATACGCGCAAATAAAGATACAATATATCCCGAACTTAATAAAAAGTCGGACTATTTTGTACTCAAAGCAAATGAGTTCTTTCAAGGGGAAGACATTGACATGAAAGTCGTCAATTTCGGCTCGCTTTTCCGATTCTATTTTCCGCGCGAATGCGAAATCTTCTATTACGGTTTGTTAGAAAAAGGTGTTTATATATGGGAGGGGAGAAATTGCTTTTTCTCAACGGAGCACTCCTATGCAGATATTGAATTGATTCTTGAGTCCGTCAAAAAGACAGCTCTGGAGATGAAGGAAGCTGGATATTTCGGGACTTCCTTGTAGCTTGTCCAATCATGAAAAGCACAGTAGAAATAACACAATGCCTGAGATTCTGCCAAAATAAAGAAACTGAAAGAGGGTTCATCCTATGCCCCGAGTAACCATTAATTCCGAACGTTGTAAGAGCTGCGAGCTGTGTGTGGCGGCCTGTCCGAAAAAGATAATTTTTCTTGACAATACGCAGCTTAATGCCTTTGGTTATCATCCTGTCAGTGTCGTGGATCAAGATGCATGTATAGCATGCGCCTTTTGCGCGATAATGTGTCCAGACAGTGTTATTCAGATAGAAAAGTGAGACGCGTCGCGCGAATCAATCTTGAACAACGAATCACATAATCCTGAAAGGGGTATCGATATGTCTGAAAAAGTCCTTATGAAGGGTAACGAAGCTATTGCCGAGGCTGCCATACGGTCCGGGTGTTTATATTACTTTGGTTATCCAATTACACCACAAAACGAGATAGCCACCTACATGTCCCGTCATATGCCCCAGGCTGGAGGTTTATTTCTACAAGCTGAGAGTGAAATTGCCGCCATCAACATGGTGTTGGGCGCGTCGGCAGCAGGTGTGCGGGCTATGACATCCAGTTCCAGCCCCGGTATCTCCCTCAAAAGCGAGGGGCTGTCCTATATGGCCGGTTGTGATCTGCCGGCGGTAGTCGTCAACATACAACGCGGCGGGCCCGGATTGGGAGGTATACAGCCGTCGCAGGCCGATTATTTTCAGGCCACCAAAGGCATTGGCCACGGTGACTTTCACCTAATCGTGCTAGCTCCCAACAACCTCCAAGAGATGGTGGACTTGACCGTGCAGGCTTTTAATTTAGCCGACATGTATCGCATGACTGCTATGGTTTTAGCCGACGGCATACTGGGTCAAATGATGGAGCCAGTCGTTTTACCTGATGACAAGGGGCAGTTGCCTGTGGGTACTAAAGACTGGGCAGTTACTGGAACAGGTGGGACGCGTAAGCGCAATATTATTAATTCCCTCTACCTTCAACCAAAAGAATTGGAAGCCCAAAATTTTATGCGCTATGAACGCTATGCGCAAATTGAAGCGTCTGAGCAGCGTTTTGAATCCTATATGATGGATGATGCTGACATTGTTGTCACCGCCTATGGCGCGTCGTCCCGTATTGCCAAAAATGCTATTCTGGAAGCCCGCGCCCAAGGCATCAAGGCCGGAATGCTTCGTCCAATCACACTATGGCCCTTCCCAAAAACTGCTTTTGCTCAAGCGGCTGAGGTGGCGCTCGCCTTCGTTGTAGTGGAGATGAGCATGGGGCAGATGATTGAGGACGTAGAACTGGCTATACGATGTCGCCGTCCGGTATACCTGTGCAATCGTACTGGCGGCATGGTGCCAACACCAGAACACATTTTGGAATTGATTAAAAAGGCAGAGAAATAAGTCAAAAGACAAGGAGAGACCGAAATGAACGCGAAAATGCTCATCGCCGGTTTTGGCGGACAAGGTGTTCTGTTTGCTGGAAAATTTTTAGTTTTCGCAGGCATGCTTATCGGAAAAGATATTTCATGGCTACCCGCATATGGTCCCGAAATGCGCGGCGGCACTGCCAACTGCAGTGTTATCCTAAGCGACGAGTCCATCGGCTCGCCTATTGTGGACAAGCCGGACATTCTAATTGCTTTAAATCTACCATCGTTGGATAAATTCGAGGACATGGTTGTCTCCGATGGACACATATTCATCAACAGTTCCTTGATCAATCGCCTTTCACATAGAATCGACGCGGTTAGCTACTATTGCCCTGCTACACGCATCGCTGATGAAAATGGATTGCCTGGACTAGCCAATATGGTCATGCTGGGACATGTCGTTGCGCACTATAACCTGTATCCTATGGAAGTGTTGGCAGAATCTATGAAAAAGTTAATCACGGGACGTAAGAAGGAAATGTATGACAAGAATATGGAAGCTCTGAAGTTAGGAATGAAGTATCAGCCTCTTTGAGATTTCCAATTTTGAAACATAAGGATGATATAGTATGAAAATATATGATTTGAGTATGAAAAATCAAATGCAACGTGAGTTTTCCGACAATATATCCGAGGAGGGGTTGTTTATTCTTTGTAATACTAGTGAAGTTTATAAATTAGGTGAGCTGTTTGAGTGGGATGAAAGAACTATTGAAGAACGTATTAATTTCGCTGAAGCTGTACGGCACGAGTTTTTTCATGGTTATGATATTATCAGTTTAGTCAATATGAAAATAGTAGATGATTCGATTATTAAACTGAAAATAGACATATTTGTTAGTAATCTATATTTTGTTATTATTATTCCTGAACAGCCAGATGAAAGGCTAGAAGAACTCGAAGCTATTTTGTGCTATTACCTCGAAAACTCCGATCCCAATCCATATAGAATTGAACGGTTATATCATATTGTATTGAGCAAATTAGCGGCGGATTTTTTTGACACATTGGAAAAGCTAGAAGACGACCTGGAATTATTATCAGAGATTGTATCAAAAAACCCGAGTGAACAGCATATTGATTTAGACAAGAAACTGCGTAAAGCGGCATTTTCTATCAAAAAGATTCTTCGAACGATTTCAAATATAAATGATGAGATTCTATTGAATGAAAACGGTCTTTTACATAAGCAGCAGATACCACAGTTTAGAAGCATAAGCAACCGATTTAAGGAACTATATAGTTTTGCGGCAAACCTATACGACACAAGTGGTGAAATTCTAAGCATATATCAAAGCTATATTACATTAGAAATGAATGCAACCATAAACAGACTTACATCTACAACGGTGTTTTTGGCATTAATTTCTTTGATTACAGGAGTTTTTAATATAGAGTTCAGTTTTTTACCAGATATTGATACAATAATTGGATATCCATTAGCTATAGTTATTATAGCAGCAATTAGTGTATTGATTTTCCGTTCGTCAAATAAGAGTAATGGTATCCATAAAAAACAGATACTAAAAAAACATGAAAAACGTTTGCGAAAAAATTTCATCCATTAAAGAGGGGCAATACCAAGCAGCAACTAACTTAAACATAATAGAGCATTTTCCCCGAACAAATGGAGCAATTGTTTTATAAACTTATTTTTTGGGTTTTTCAGTGTAGCGCGACTAACATAAAGCCACCTTTCCAACGTACACAAAACCCACTCAAGCAAGAGTATTTATGTATCAGAAAATTGAAATTATATCGAAATCTATATGTGCATATGCATTACCCAGCGCCTACAGCAACAACGCCAGCTTAACTATCGCCGCTATTCGTTTTATGTCCTCATCGTACTCGGAGCGCAGGTATAGGGATTTTACGAGCTCTATCGCGTTTTTTTCAGCTATGGACTCGATCTTCTTAAGCTCGTCAGGCGACATTTCAAGAATCTTCTTTTCAATTCTTTCCCGCAAAATTTCAACATAAGGATTATCGTACTCAACAGGCGTTTCCGCTAACTTTTGCGCAAGCGCCTTTTCCCCAACGCCGTTGGCACCCTCCGTCGCGTTTCCTGCTTCTTTCAAAGGAACGTTGTCGGCGGAATTTGCGGCGCCGTTTGTTTCGTTCGGATCTGTTTCGCTTGGCTCAGGCGGATCAGGCGGTTTTACGTAACCATTCTCGGTCAAGAACTGGTGGAGCAGTTCCTCGGAGTATTCTTTTGTAAAGTCGTCCGAGTCGCATGTGATGAAATATGGGTTTAAAGATAGCTCCATAGCTAACGCCGCCGCGATCCTAAGCGTTATTTGCCCATCTTTGTATTTTTTATCAATGACATTCTTTCTAATTGAGTATTTTTCGTAAAATTCGGTTTCGTTCTCGCTCGCCAGGACTTTAGCCCATTGCTCCCGCAACCGCTTCATCGACATTTCGCAGTTTTTGCTTATGTTATTGGCGTTGTCTATATGATTGAAATCAAGCGCTTCAAACATCCGTAAGCTCCCCCTTTATATCTGTCCAGAGGGTATCCAAAAACTCGCAATGGTTACAGGCTCCGCACACAAGTTTAGTAAGTTTTACAAGTTTCCACCGCAGTACTAGTGCGTTGCCTGTAACCAACCTGTGTTTTTGGATGCCCTCTGAACAGGACACTCCTTTATAATGTTTACGCCTGCTATATCCTTATATCGTTGCCCGAGTTGTCTATCTTCCTCGCGTTTTGAGCAAACAGCGCCAGGAAATATAGGATCACCATTATCACCAAGGCGACCAGGACCGTCATAATCACATCAAGCGGATCGGTTGAGTAAAAGCCGGCCCTGCTCACGACGGAACCCGCGAACACATTTATAGTGAAAGGATTATATACGAGATCAGATCCCAGCGCAACGAAAAGGCTTGGAAACAACAGCGCCGCGACAATGCATAACGTTGCGCTCAGCCCCGCTTTGCCCGTCGCGGTCCCAATAGTAATATGGGCGCAGGTATAGAACATGAGGCACACTCCAGTGAGCGCTCCGGCGATAAGGACGCCCAAGGGAGATATGTCATTATTCTGGAATACTGCTGCGGAAACACCCCACGACGCGAATGTCGCCGCTAACGCTATCACAAACGCGGCTACCGGATAGATGACAAACTTCGGGAATACATAACTAAAGCTTCGGAGGCCGGCGCTTCGCGGTATCGTGATAGAGCGTTTTTTCTGCTCCCCGCCCGCGTTGCTGTTGATAACCAGCAAAAACACGATCAGCCCCGTTTGCGCTATATTTGATACAGAACTTGAAACGCCTGACGACACGGTGGAGACAAGCGCTTCGGAGAGTTCGGAAACGTCCATGCCAAACTCGTTGTAAACATCGCTCATTGAGTCCATAAGCGTGCCCAAGCCTAAAAACATAAGAGGGTTAATAACAGCCAGGCCAACAAGGACGAGGGCCAATATGAGAAACTTTTTTGTCCTGAAAAACGCGAGGAATTCCTTTTTCATGCTTGCTTTTGTCTGCAATTTCATGGTCGTCCTCCATAGTTCCAATCTTATACGGGCGCATTATCCGGCGCGTGTGAAGAGCCTAATCATCTCAGCCGTATACCGGCGTCGTCGGCCTGATCATGTCGTTATTTATGCCGATGTAAATCTGTTCCAACGTCAGTCGCCTAAAGCCGATATACTCTGGCAAGACGCTGTTTTCCGCAAGTGTCGTTATCACCTTATAGTATAGCTCCCCTTCGCTAACCCCAGGTTTTGCGTAAAGTGTAACGCCGCCATACCCAATCTCGCTTCTTTCAACAAGGTCGATCATACAAAGCGGATCTGTTGCTACAGGCGCGTATCGCAACTGAACATAAAGAGCCATCGTTCCCCCGAACATTTTTATTATTTCGGGGAGCCTACCTTCCACGGCCATCACTCCATGCCGGATAATACCGACTTTGTTGGCCACCCGCTCCACATCAGGCAGAATGTGGGTACATAGAATGATCGTTGAGCCGGCAGCTGCAAGGCGCCGTATGATTTCCATAACCTCGGCTCTGCCCTGCGGGTCAAGGGCGGACGTCGGCTCGTCAAGGATCAGCAGTTCGGGATTGGCGTAAATTGCGGCGGCTATCCCAATCCGCTGAGCCATGCCCCTCGAATATCCGCTAATTTGTCTTTGCGCGTCGTCAATCATTCCTGTCAAGTTCAAAACCTCAGAAGTGCGGGCTTTTATGTCGCCGCTATAATCGCAGCACGCCCCTATGTAATCGAGGTATTCAAAGCCGCTCATATACCCATAAAGCGCCGGCATTTCCGGTAAATATCCAATTTTGACGTCGTTTTTTTGAAACTCTATACAACCATCATCCTTTGGGATGATATTGCAGATAATATTCATGGTCGTGGTTTTCCCACAACCGTTAGTGCCAATTAGCCCATAGACGTCGCCTTTATCGATGCTCATATTGAGATTTCGAAGGACGCCAAGTCTTTTATAGCTTTTCTTGAGCCCTGTAATTCTAAGCATACCTTCCTACCTTTCTTCCTAGCCCACTTCGGTCTCGAAGGGGGTGCCGTCCGCAGACGGCGGTGTTGTAAGTTTTTTTATTCAAAGCTTCTAAACATCAGGAGAAACAATATATTGTTTAGGTGTTCGTTGACAGCCAGCGCCAGCATTATTATAACGGGCGCGGATAGAAAGAATAGTGCTGTTTTCTTGCCTGCGCTGACTTCGTTCCACGGGTTATGGATCTTATACTTTTTGATTGTAGGGATTCTCTTTATGAAGGCTATGACACCCAAAACTATCAAAATCATGAAACTTAAGGTGTATAAACTTTGGAACGTATTGACCAGCTTGCTTTGCTCGTTCGTTATTTCCTTGAGCGACGATAAAAGCAGCAACCCTCCGGAGACCGAGTTGAAAATCGAGTGGAGGATCGTTACCACAAACAGCGAGTCGGTGGCGTAGCGGATATAGGCGAGAGCAAAACCTAGCGCCGTGGTATAAAAGAGCATGAACATGCTCCCGTGCATAAGGCCGAATAAGATCGAGCTTAGTATTATCGCGATACCGCACCCGTATGGTTTCAGCGCGTCATATATGATCCCTCTGACCAGGAACTCCTCGCAAATGGGCGCCACGACCACGATCAAAAAAACCATTATAATAACGCTTGCTATATTTGTCGAAGGTTCCATGGTAGTTGGCCTGAACAATTCATCAATGAAGGTTTCACCGCCCGAAACACGGGAAATTAGCCTCAAAACTATAAGAGTCAGAATTGCCGTCCCAAATCCGAGACCGTACATCGCGGGGAAATTGCCGAAAGCGCGGGCGAGCCGTCTTGGCTTTTTGTAGAGTTCGCGAAACTTCCCGTCATAGCGATCAAAGCTATTAAAAAGAATCATCGCCATATAGATCGGTATCAAGTAGCAAAGTACCACCGCTATCACAGTGTGAAGCGAATATAGGGCTACGCTTCCCAGCGCGTCGGCGCGCGAATTGATCATGACCGCTACTAGCCCGTTGAGGATCCTGCATATGAAGTAAACGCACATTATGACGCCAAGCCTCGCGCAAACTGATTTATAAGAGGCAAGTGTTGTTTTTTTAATTAATTCGCCGTCTTCCATGAAAGGGTCCATCCTTCGTGTCCTAATAAGGCGTAGCCTACTTTAAAGCGTCAACGCCGATATCGGTTTATCGCAGTAACCGCAAATATTGGTGCTGTTTTTGGCAAGGAGCTGCGGGAGATATGTGTCCGACTGCGTCACACAGGCAGGGTTCCCGCATACGGCGGACGGCGGCCTGCATTCCACAGGCGGCGGAGCTTGCCTCGGCAAGTGCATAAACTCAAGTAGCAGCGCCATGCGGATGAACATACCGTACCTGGCTTGCTCGAAATATTTTGCGCGGTGATCGTTATCGACATCCGGCGAAATTTCGCCATATCTTGGCAGCGGATGCATGATCATCAAATCAGGCTTTGCGCTGTCAAGTGTTTTCATTGTCAGTATATAAACATTTTTGAGACGCCTGTACTCCGCCGCGTCGGCAAAACGTTCGCGCTGAACACGCGTCATGTATAGTATATCCAGCTCGGATATGCAATCGGCGAGGCTCCGCGTTTCGGTATACTCCTGCCCATGCGCAGTCATCCCTTCGACTAAATAACCGGGTAAACGCAGCTCGCTTGGAGATATAAGCGTGAAGCTGATTCCTGGGAACATCGCTAGCGCCTCCACAAGCGAGTGAACGGTCCGGCCATTTTTTAAGTCTCCGCACAACCCTATGCGAAAGTCGCTTATGTCTCCACGTTGCTGGGCGATTGTCGTCAAATCCGTAAGGGTTTGCGTAGGATGAAAATGGCTTCCATCGCCGGCGTTTATGACCGGAACATCCGAATACATCGCAGCTGCCGTCGCGGAACCTTCCTGCGGGCTTCTTATGACGATCGTGTCAGAATAAGATGCCACCATTCTTATTGTGTCCGCGAGCGTTTCGCCTTTTGAAACCGACGTGCCTATCGGATCGGAAAACCCAAAGACGCCGGCGCCAAGCCGCTGCGCCGCAGCTTGAAATGAAAAGTTAGTCCGTGTGCTTGGCTCATAAAACATCGTCACAAGAATCTTACCCCGGCACGAGTCGGCATAGACGCCGGGACGTGCGATAATGTCGCGACAACAGGTATAAAGGCTCTCCCACCATTGTTTTGTCATATCGTCAACACTTACAAGTTTTCGAACTTCCGCCATAATCACCCTCCATCTTAGGCGAACTTTTTTGTAAATTCTTTATGAACTGAGGCTTTACCGTATTGCATTTGTCCGGCATTCCACGTATATTAAGGAAAAATTCCACATGGAAAACATACCGAACGCAGCATTATTGAATACCGTGTTTTATATTATCACAAGAAACAAAAATATGCTACATATTGTTGAAATGATATGTATACGGGGGAAAGGTTAGAAACTGTTCAGAGGGTATCCAAAAACTCGCAATGGTTACAGGCTCCGCACACAAGTTTTGGACAATAATACAAGTTTTCACTGCTGTACCAGTGCGTTGCCTGTAACCAACCTGTGTTTTTGGATGCCAGCTGAACAGTAACAAAGGTAAAAAAATGGATCAGATGTGGGAAGCAAAATGCCAACTTGAAATGGAAAAGGTGTCCGCGCTAAAAGGAGAAATACGCAAAGCTATCATAGGCCAGGAATACATGATGGACAGAATACTCATCGGTTTGCTAGCCGGTGGGCATATACTGCTAGAAGGCGTGCCTGGGCTTGCGAAGTCGCTGGCTGTAAGCACAGTCGCGCGCGCGATCAGCGTCGATTTCAAGAGGATACAGTTTACCCCCGACCTGTTGCCGGCGGATATTCTGGGCACGGAAATCTATCAGCAGGGCACGGGCGAATTCATAATAAAAAAAGGTCCGATTTTCACCAATTTCATCCTTGCGGATGAAATCAACAGGGCACCGGCAAAAGTGCAGTCCGCGCTACTGGAAGCAATGCAGGAAAAACAGGTGACCATAGGGGAGTCTACATACCCGCTCGATAAGCCTTTCCTTGTCATCGCTACCCAAAACCCGCTGGAACAGCAAGGGACGTATCAGCTGCCTGAAGCGCAGCAGGACAGATTCATGCTGAAACTGAAGATCCAGTACCCCAAAAAGGAAGAAGAGCGGGAAATCATCAGCCGTTACGCGTGGGAAACCGCCCCGGAGCCGGATGTTTCGCCGGTTGTGAACCGCGATGATATTTTTGAAATGCGTCAATTTGTAGATAGCATCTACATCGACGAAAAAGTAATCCAGTACGTGCTTGATATTGTGTTTAAAACAAGGGAAGCATCTCCCTATATCGCCTGCGGAGCATCGCCGCGCGCGTCGATAAACCTGGTCAAATCCGCCAAATGCAGGGCGTTTCTCGACGGCCGCGATTATGTCACACCCGACGATATCAAAGCAATGGTTTATGATGTAATGCGCCACCGCATCCTCATATCCTATGAAGCGGAAGCCGATGACATCTCCGCCGAAAACCTGATTGAGGACATCCTTGAAAAAACCAATTTGCCGTAGTACCATTATTCGCAAAGGATAGGTGGCAGCATGCAATCGAGCAAACTTGCCAAGAAAATACGAAGGATAGAGATAACGTCAAACAAGCTGGTTGACGAGATTTTTTCCGGAGAATACAGGTCGGGCTTTCGCGGAAAAGGCATAGAATTTGACAACATCCGTCAATACATACCAGGCGACGACGTGCGCAACATCGACTGGAACGTCACTGCCAGGCACAACAAGACGTTTGTCAAGCAGTTTTGCGAAGAGCGGGAGATGAACATGTTCCTGCTTATCGATATGTCGCGATCTAACAGCTTTGGCAGGAAAAAAGAACTCATAACGGAAATCAGCGCGACGTTGGCGCTATCCGCCAATCGGAACAACGACAGGGTGGGAGTCATATTTTTCACGGAGACGGTCGAAAAAATGATTCCTTCCAAAAACGGCAAAAAGCACATTCTATCGATCATTGAAAGCATCTTGGAATTCGAGCCGCGCCAAACCGGAACCAGTATTTCCAACGCCCTGCGGTACTTTAGCCGGATCGAGAAAAAAAGAAGCGTCGTGTTTTTAATATCCGACTTTCTTGACGTTGGATATGAGAAAGAATTAAAAGCGTCGTCCAGTCGCAATGATCTGATCCAAATCCGGGTGATCGACAGAGCTGAGGAGCGCGTACCGGCAGGCGCGATTTTCACATTTGAAGATTTGGAGACCGGGGAAACCGTTGTGCTTGACAACATGAAGCGCGATTTGGAGATAAAACCGCCCGATGCCGGATATAGAAGGAATACTGTCACGATCTATACTGATGAAGATTATGTCAAACCTTTGAGGCAGTTTTTCAAAAGAAGGGGAAGAGCATGAGCAAAAGAGCGATCCCTTTTCTGTTACCTGCATTGCTCCTGTTGATTGCGACAGTCGCATGGGTACTCGCGGAAACCGTCGGGGAAGCCAAAGAAAACCGGGATGACGCGCAAGACGCCAGGAACATTTATATAGGCGACATAGTTACGCTAAAGATCACCCCGACCTCGCGCCCCGTTAGTATGGAACAGATCGAGGAGGCATTCCAGGACTTTGAGATTGTTGAGATCAAAGATGAGCCGGACGGCTATTCACTTTCGGTGAGGACTTTTGAAGTTGGCGAGCGGAGAATAATGCTCGGAAACAAAGAAATCGTGATAAACGTAAGTTCAACGTTGGATGATATCGAGCGCGCGAGTTTATTCGAGGGAGATGCCTGGGTAATAGCGCCAGGGATACGGTTCCATTGGCGTGTGCTGTTTTATGGCACGGCAGTAGTATTTGCGCTTTCCGGCGCCTTCGTTATTGTTACAATTGTTAGAAAAAGAAAAGTGAAAACGCTATCACCCTTGCGATTGTTCATGAAGCGTTGCGCCGGCCTTTCAGTCGACGATGATTTAAACGATTCCTATTTCGTCGATTTGACATTTTATTTCAAGCAATACCTCGCCGCCTGCCATCGGCATTGGGTTTCACCTGGGAGCGACGGCAATACGCGTTTAACCGACGCCGAATACATAGGCAAAACATCCGCCGAAATAATGAACATGCTCGGAGATACGCGAACGCTTGATGATTTTCTTGTAGATATCCACGATTGGCTCACTGAGTGCGACAAAATGAAATTTACAGGCATGGAAGTTACCGCTGAAGCAAAAGAAACGCATTGCGCCAAATTGAAGCAATTAGTCGAAAGAATTGACCAGTGCCTGATGCGGCATGAGGTCACGTTGTATTCAAGGTAGGGTAGAGGCATGGTACGATTTGCGAATTGGTGGTTTCTTCTGTTAATACCCGTTGCGGCATACCTGTTCTGGCTTTCGAGGAGAAGGAGAGGGCTGAAGTTTTCCAGCGTAAAATTGCTCATTGGCGTCGGCGCCGGCAAGACCATAAAGGACAAAATTGGCAAAATGCTTATATTTTGCGGGATAATACTATCATTGGCAGCTATGGCAAGACCCCAATCTACAGAAAACATCGGATTCATATCGCAACGGGGCGTCGATATCGCTGTGATCCTTGATGTATCCGGCAGCATGCAATCGGTCGATTTTGAGCCAAACCGGATGGAAGTTGCGAGGAAAACCACTGATAATTTCATATCCCAACGGGCCAGCGACAGGGTTTCTTTGATCATTTTCGCTGGGACGGCATATACCCGCGTCCCCTTGACTTTGGATCACAATATCGTAAGGGAATCACTTGCTCAAGTAACAACGGAATCGGTGAACACAGACGGCACGGCGATCGGTATGGCGATATCAGTCGGTATCAACCGATTAGAAAAAAGCGACGCAGCGTCGCGGATAATGATATTGCTAACTGACGGAGACAACAATATGGGGGCTATCGATCCGTTAACGGCAAGCAAACTCGCGCAGGATCTGGGCATTCGGATATATACGATTGGCGTCGGCAGCGACACGATGGTCATTCCCGTGCAGGTTTTTGGCATGACCCAATTCCAACAATATCCCGGAGGGTTCAACGAGGAGCTGCTTAAGCAGATAGCGGAAAACACGGGCGGCCAGTATTTTCGGGCTTTGGAACCTAAAGCTCTATCGCAAATATTCGATACGATCAACCAGCTTGAGAAAACAGAATTCAACAACGACAATTTTACCGAATATATCGAGTTGGCGTTCCCACTGATTAAGACGGCGCTGGTTTTGCTGATGGTTGGGATCATATTGGATAAGTTCTATTTTGTGCAGATACCCTGATGCGAGCGCTGCCCGTAACCCCAAAAATGTTTGAATGTACGCGCTCGCAGTGGCTAGTATCTAGTGGCTAGTGGCTAGTGGTTAGTGGTTAGGAGACGGGAGTTGCGGAGAGAAATAACTTGTTTTTTATGAAAGGCGGTGGGAGTTTGTTATCGGATTTTGAATTCAAGTATCCAATGAACGTGTTTTATTCGCTATTAGCTATAATTGCGCTTACGTTCTTCATCCTTGCTTTTTGGAAAAAGGAAAAAATCCTGGCGCTGTTGCGTTTGAGCGGCAAAATCCGCTTCAAGCTGCCACGTTCGCTGCTGCTTGGCGCGGGACTCGGATTGATCGCGTTTTCACTGCTTGGCCCTCAGGTTTTTGCGGGATACACGGAGGTTTCCAAAACAGGCATGGACATTTATATTCTCATCGACACATCAAAAAGCATGCTCGTCACCGACATAAAACCGGACAGGATGACAATAGCTAAGAAAATCGTGGGGGACCTGCTTGATAACCTACAAGGCGACAGGATTGGTTTTATCCCGTTCGCGTCGGGCGCTTACATACAGATGCCGCTGACGGACGACTACCAGCTTGCCCGCATGTTCCTCGACGTGATGGACACGGATATGATAAGCGGCGGCGGGACGAATTTGGCTGCCGCGCTGAAACTAGCGTCAGATTCTTTCAAAAGAGCCTCGGATGCGGATCGGGTCGTCATTATCCTCAGTGATGGTGAGGAAAACGACGGCGTCAGTTACAATACATTGATGGGTATCGAGGATACGCGCATAAAAATATACGCTATAGGCATTGGGACTGAAAAAGGCGGGCTTATACCCATATACAACGCCGCCGGGGACGCGGTCGTCGATTATATGAAAGACGATAGAGGAAATCCTGCCACCTCTCGCCTTGAGCCGGAGAATCTGCAAAAACTGGCGCGCGACGGAAACGGCTCATATTTCCAAGCGACTTTGCAAGGATATGAAACACAATCTTTAGTCGAGGAACTTTTGACACTGAAAAGGGATGTTTCAGAATCGGAACGGATAGAGCATTTTGAGCCGATGTTCCAGTATTTTTTAGGGGCGGGCTTGCTGCTGTTTATAACCGCTTGGTTTTTCCCGGACAGGAGGAGGGCGCGGGCATGAGAAAAATATTGCTGTTATCGGGACTATTTACCGTTATATTACTTTCTATGTCGCTGACGGGATTTACAGACAAGGATGATTCTGTCAAGGAAGCGATGTGGCTTGGGAACCAGAAATATGAATTGGGTGCGTTTGATGAGGCATTGAAGTTGTATGAATCGGGACTTGAGATAAACCCTGACGATGGACCGCTTAACTTTAACGCTGCACAAGCTGCGTATTTGCTGGGGGAGTACAGCAAAGCCGAGGAGTATTACGGGAAATCCGGGGACAACATCGAGAGGTTTCTTAACGTCGGAAATATTTATGCCGCGCTGGGCGACAGTCTTGATGAAAACGAGCAGAAGTTGCAATGTTACCTTCAAGCGTTGAAATATTATCAAGAGGGCATAATTATGTTCCCTCAGAACGTGCCGCTCAAATTTAACTACGAAATAGTAAAGGGGAAAGCTGACGACATTTCAAGCGATATGGATCAGCAGGACAGCGATAGCCAGGACAATGATGAAAGCGACAGTGACGATAGCCAGGAACAAAACGAGCAAGAGCAAGAAGGGCAGGAGCAAGACAACCAAGAGCAGGACGGACAGGAGCAGGACAGCCAGGAACAGGACAGCCAGGAACAGGACAGTCAAGAGCAGGACGGCCAAGAACAAGAAGGGCAGGAGCAAGACAACCAGGAGCAGGAAGGGCAGGAACAAGAGCAAGCGCAGGGGCAAGAACAGGAAGAAGGCGAAGAAGACGGGCAGGATGCCAATAGTTTGGAGGAAAACGAGATCGACTTGGATATGGAAGCTATAGAGCGAATACTGAAAATGCTTGAAATCCAAGAAGAAGAGAGCCTGAAGAATAATCAGGAAGTTGTTGGAGGGAAAAATGGGAAAAATGGTTGGTAAAGAGAGACGCAAAATAGTGCCAAGACTTTTCAATAGGCTTATGGTTATTCTATGTCTTGCGCTATTGGCAATATATGTTTTCCCCGCCATTCCCGCGCAAGCCGCGCCAGAACCGGAATTTCGGCTGGATATGGACAGCCTGAACCTACAAAAAGGGGTAAGCTGTTCCCTGGTTATTACCATAACAAACGCGCAAGGTGCCCAGGTGTTGGATATAGAAGGGCTAAACAACTTTGACTTGATTGCGCGTAATTCCAGTTCATCCACGACGATTACTGGCGGTAGCGCGTCCCATCAGGAAACGTATTACTATACGATCATGCCTAAAACAGCGGGGGATTTCAAGTTACAAGCCGCCATTTCGTATAATAATCGGGTTTTTGAGACAAACGAACTGCAAGTTACCGTCAGTGACAGTTCCGCCGACGGGGACGAAAGCGCGCGGGATTTGTTCATAAAGACAACACTGTCGCGCGATGAAGCGTATTTGGGCGAGAAAATAGTCATGACGCATACACTTTACACAAGATACAGCATAGAGAACTATGGGTTTTCCGATAGCATTGCGATCGATGGCGTGATAGTAAACAATATACCAAGCGACCAATTGAAAACTGATTATGAGTACCTTGATGGTGAAAGGTATCTTGTGGTCGAAGTGAACCAATCCACGATCGACCCCATCAGGTCGGGCGAATATACTATACCCTCTTTCAATTTTCGCGTGGATGTCATTACGGACAGCGATTGGGGCGGCGGGTTTAGCGGCGGATTCGGCGGGATGTTTCGCTCTACCACAACGGTCTACGCGCAAACTGAAGAAAAGGAACTAACAGTAAAACCATTGCCTGTAGCGGGGAAGCCAGCAGGTTTTTCAGGCATCGTGGGCCAGTTGAGAGCGGATGGGCGATACAGCCGAGAAAGTATGAACTATGGCGAGTCCTTTGTCCTGAATGTAACATTGTCCGGAGAATGCAATTTGGATGGGACGAAAAATGTGATCGGCATGGCTACTCCGGGCTTCTCTGTATATGAAACCCTCAAAAACACCGTGGAATCTGTAGAAAATGATAGTTATCACATAGAAAAAACCTATGAAGTGATAATAGTGCCGGAAAGAACCGGCAAATTGAACATGCCGCCAATTCAAATATCATATTTCAACCCGGCGACGGAAAAATACGAGGTTGCTGAAATACCGGGAATTACTGTCGAGGTGCTCGGCGATATGCCGCAAATTGATGTTGGCGGCATAGACGGACAGACGCCTGCCTTTGAAACGATGAGTATCGCGCAGGTGAACTACGCGGGAGGGGACGAAGGATACTTCAAGTTGCGACTGAAAAAAGAGCTGGTTTATGGAGCCGTGGTTGGCCTTGCTTCCGCGTTGGTCGTTGCGTCCGTTTTGATTTGGTTTTTATCCGGAAGAAAAAAACGGGACGCGACATTGCGTTCGCTTTACAAGCGTATAATGGGCGAGAGCAACATAGACGAAATATACAGCTTGTTTAATTCAATGGTCAAGCATTGCTTCGACTTGAGCCTGAAAGCCAGTTCGAGGGCCATGATCCAAAGCAGTTTGCCGGACACCGATTTAGTCGCAGGGCTGACCGGTATTATGGACTATATGGAGACCGTAGGCGCCCGCGAAGCGGAAGGGCATAGATACTTGAAAGACAAGATCAAAGAGATATATAGCAAACTAACGGCAACCGCCAGACAGGCGGGTAAAGCATAAAAGGGGTGTGAACATATTAATGGGTATAAAAAAGTATAGTTTTAGAAGCGACTATTGCGAGCTGGCACATCCGAAAGTTTTGGAAGCTCTGGCAAATGTCGGGCGCGCGCAGCTTGACAGCTACGGTCTGGACGAATTTTCGCTCAGAGCGGGGGAACTTGTCAAAACAAAAATAAACGCGCCTTCCGCCGACGTGCATTTCATTGCCGGAGGAACGCTGACGAACCTGGTCTTGATATCCTCAGCCCTGCGCCCGTTCGAGGCGGTCGTCGCCCCGGAAAGCGGGCATATATTCGTCCACGAAACAGGGGCGATAGAGGCGATCGGGCATAAGGTGTGCGTTATGAGGGGGGAAGGCGGCAAGCTGCGCGCGACCGATATCGAAGCTGTCGTAGTGGAACACTGCGACGAGCATATGGTAAAGCCCCGGCTCGTGTATATATCACTGTCGGCTGAGAGCGGGGCGATCTATACAAAAGAGGAGCTATTGGAAATTTCGCGGTGTTGCCGGAAAAACAACCTGTATCTGTATATTGACGGGGCGAGGCTTGGCGCGGCAATGAACAGTCCGTTTGTCGATCTGAAATATGAAGATATTGCGAATATGGCTGACGCTTTCTACGTGGGTGGAACAAAAAATGGAGCGCTGTTTGGTGAGGCGCTCGTCATTTTAAATAATGGGTTAAAAGCGGATTTCCGTTTCCATCTAAAGCAAAAAGGCGCCCTACTGGCTAAAGGCGCGGCGATAGGCGTGCAATTTGAAGCGTTACTGCGCGACGGGCTGTACGACGAACTGGCAAGCAACGCGGTCGCCATGGGGCTGAAGCTTGCGGATGGTATCGGCGAACTGGGCTACGGCTTTCTATATCCCCCCGTGACAAACCTGCTGATCCCGATATTCCCTTTGGGCGTCGCGGATAAGCTGCATATGATATACGATTTCTACGACTGGCAAAACCTTGGCGATATGACTGCAGCCAGGATGTTGACTTCCTGGGCGACGCCAGAGGAAATGATCGATGGGTTTATAGCAGATCTTAAAAATATCGGGTAGAAAAGTTTAAAATTGATTAGGCGGACAATCATGGCAACGATCGCGGTTGAGGGCGCTTAAAACAGACGTGGGGCAAGCCCCACGTCTGTTTCTCCCCGACGCGCGTAAGGTCAACCCTACGCCACTTCCTCTTCTGCTTCTTCTGCTTCTTCTTCTATTTCCTCTAGCTCTTCTTCCAGGTCTTCCTCTTCCTCCAGTTCTTCTTCTGTTTCTTCTTCGACTTCTGGCAGTACCCCTGAAAGGGAATCTAGATATCTTTGTATGACAGCCGCGAATTCGGAGCGCGTCGCGTTGCCTACTGGATCGAATATGTTATTCGGCCGTCCTTCCATGATACCCTGCATGACTATCTTGTCTACAGCAGTTCGCGCGTATTCGCTAATTTTGTCCCCGTCGGCGAATTCGCGAGTTCCGAGGACGTCGGGCGGTATTTTACCTGTATAGTCTTGATAGCGGTAGAGTATAGCTGCAAGCTGTTCCCTCGTTATATACTCGTCCGGGCCAAAACGGGTCTCGGTAAATCCAAGCACGATCCCATATTCTGCGGCCCAGGTAATAGCGTTAGCGTACCATTTGTCCTCCGCCACATCGCCAAATGGATTTTCAAAGCCGGTTACGTCGGGCGAATCTTCCATGCGGTACAGGACGGTAACAACCATTCCGCGAGTCAGCGCCCCATTTGGATCGAAGAGCACTTCCGATATGCCGTTCATCAGCCCGTTTTCCCACATGTAGTATACAGAGCCATAGAACCATTGCCCCTCGGTCACGTCAATAAACGGGAACATCGCCCCGCCAGGCTCTACAATATCAACAATTTCTTCTTCTTCTTCTCCGCTTGAAGTTCCAATAGCGCCACTACCGCGGTCAGTGCTTTGCACGGCTTCCCATTTTGCGTAAAGAGTGATATCTTCCTCAATTGGCGTATCAAAATCCCATTCTTCGGAAAGATCCGCGTCAATATACCAGCCTTTAAATGTATAACCGCTCCTCGTCGGGGGACTAGGTTCATCTATTGGATCCAGGTAATCCACTTCTACATAATCTACCGCTGAGCCGCCATTACTCTCGAAATTAACTACGAATATGGCTTTATTCCATTTTGCGTAAAGAGTTTTATCTTCTTTGATTGGTTCATCAATATCCCATTCTTCAGAAAGGTCCTCATCTGTATAGCAGCCGTCAAACTTATATCCATACTGATAAGGGGGGTAGCCGTATGAATCTTCTAAAGTCTCTTCATCGATGACCGCTATAGGATCGGGCTCGCCGCCGACCTCGCCGACGTACTCAATCGTCACAGTCCAGCCCCATTTAGCGGTTAATTTCATATTAGCGATGACTACATCCTCATCGAAGTCCCAAAGCGCGTCGTCATTCGTATACCATCCTACTAAGGTGGAGTAAGTAGGATGCTCCAGCTCCGCAAATACCTCTGGTACTGCTACCGTTTTGCCTTCTATTACATCTATTACATCAAAAGTATCGTCTTCACCATTGTCTGGGTCGAACGTTACGATATACTTTGGAAGCTCTACCCATCTGGCTATCAACTTAATATCGTCTTCGACTACATCCGTGTCAAATTCCCATTTGATCCATTCGTCTTCAACTTTATCTGCATCATATATATACCAGCCGTCAAACTTATATCCATATGGAACCGGTTCCGGGTCGTCTTGCGGCTCTATCTTTTCCCCATTGATAATCGGCAAACTATTTATCTCTTCGTCGTCATCCATAAACGTCACGGTCCAGCCCCATTTGGCGGTTAATGTTAGGTCCTCTGTGACAGTATCCTCTTCGAAGTCCCAAAGCGCGCCATCGTCCGTATACCATCCCACTAAGGT
>WRNV01000015.1 GCA_009776445.1 Oscillospiraceae bacterium
GACGAACGCTGTACGCAGTCGAAGCGAAGTCGATACCCCCTTATCGCTTAGTTGTCTGAAGTGGGTTTGGGTCAGTTGGCGTCAAGTGCATACCCAGGTAGAATTATTTAATATGACCGGAGGTTCTATTACTAGCGCCTCCGGTCATATTTGTTGCTATTTATTGATGTCTTGCGTATCTACTTTGTGTATACGGTTTTTGCGGCGCACAGCGGTATGAAGTCTGTATCCCACAGGAACACGCGGACACTCGCGGCGCCTTCGAAATTAAAGCCGGTCATTACATCCTGCTCCTGCCCTCCGTTGGCATTGAGCGGGTAGCTGCTCACTTTTATCATCGCTCCCGCTTCGTTGTAAGCCGCAATCCAGAGGTTAGTGTTGCCCGGATCGGCAGATCTGACGGTCACGATCCCTGTCGTATCGAGGGACGTCTGGCATGATAAGATCACGCCTGCGTCGTCAGACCAGATCGCGTAGAGGGTAAAGTTTGCCGCTGCTATCGTCACGGTGTCGCCGGGATTATATGATGTTCCAGATCCGTCGGCTGCTGTGTTCCACTCTTTGAACACCCTCCCGGTCGGTCCTGCTATCGTCCTTGCTCCCGCCGCGATGAACGTTCCGTTTGCTTCGAGTGTGGGTTGAACCGGAGCTTGGCCGCTTCCGCCGTTGAGGTCATACGTCACCAGGTAGTCGGACCATGTGGCAATGTTCAGAGCTAACGTTGGTCTATACGCTGCTGTACTGCCTTCCTTGGACTGAATCTGGTAGTCGCGGTTAGTCAGCGGCAACGTCACTGCGAATGTAATCGCGTTATCGGTTGCGGGCAGCGTGTTGTAGAGTTTGAGTACATCCGTTGAGACAGAGACGCCCGTGCTTTGCGCGGCGGAGAAAGTACCAGATACCGCCACGTCGGAGGCTGTTGAGCTCCCAACGTTGCCATAGAGCGTGCGGGGCCTGTTGCTCCAGGTTATCGACGATTCGACCCAGTTTGAGTCGACTACTCTGGCTACATAGAGGTTGGTGTTCCCTCCAGCGCCGCCTGAATTGGTGTTTCCGGTATATCTGAGATTGAGCGAAGCCGAGCTGATCGACAACCCTTTAAGCGCCGCGACGTCAAACTTAATGTAAACCGTCTTAATATCCGTACTATCGCTGGTACTGGTAGAGGTGAAGTTCTGGCCGAACAGCCCGTTAGTGCCGGTGTTGGTGGCTGCGCGTATCAGCATATTCGTGTCGCCGCCGTAATTTGAGTTCTTTTCTGACTGCCATGTCTTTAGCCCGGCATCGGCGATCGTTACAAGAGAAACCGATCCGGAGAGCTTTGACCAGATCGCGTAGAACGTCGTGTCCCCGGTTATGGTGACGTTGGCGACCGTCTGCGCTGTTGTGGCCAGGCGGTTCGTATTCCACCCCACGAAGCTGTATTTGAGCCTTGTCGGTGATGTGGACGGCGCCGCCGCGCTTACGCCTCCCGCGACATATTGCTTAATGTCACTCGTGCTGCCGCCAATATTTCCGCCGTACAGATTGAACGTGACGTCATAGATCACGGGATCGCTCAGGAACTTCGCGTCGCACCAGTCGCCCAAGTCAAACTCGGCGCCGTCGGTTCCGACGCCTTTAGTCACTATCTTGAGCTGCGATACCCCCGCTAGAGGAAGGTTGACCAAAATCGCTTCGCTTTGCCTATCCATCGCGCCGCTTTCATATGCTAACGCTCCGTCGAGGTAAACTTCGAAAGCGACCGCGCCGCGCCCGGTCATTCCGCCGTCGTCCATACTTAAGCTAATGTATGACGAGAAGTAATCGTAGCCGAGACCGGCAATATCGTACACAGCCTCAAAGGGCGCGAGCGTCCCGAGGCCTTTAGCGTACTCTACCGGCGGGCCGCCAAAGACGCCCCTGGCGCCAAGCGCGTTATTGCCAACTGTTTTGTCCTTGACTACAGTGCCTGACGAGCTGACCCAGTTTATATCCGATAGATAATTGACGGATCTAACGATTATGATTGCTGTTACATTTATGGTTCCGAGCATTTTACCTGAAACTTGTTTCTTGCCAACGACCGCGTAGTCTGACGCCGCGACAGTCCAATCGACAGGCATAAGCTCGCTCGTACCGTCACTAAAGCGCACCATAACGCTAGCCGGCATTTCCGGGTTTACTCCAGGCGTCGTATACACCGTCGGCTCTTCCAATACGGAATCGATATCTTTGACCGTTACGTGAGCGGTCAACGTGAGCGATGGACCAAAGTTGCCAATAACGTCAAAGGTATTGATCGCGGCGTACTGCGAGGGATTGATCGCGGCCCACGTTACGGACGCCGCGCCGATCGTTCCATCCTTGAAATGGAGTGTGACGAATTGCGGCAACGGGGGAGATATACCCGCTATGGTGGTAACGCTAATATCGGCAACTGCTTCAAATTCCTTAACGTTAACGGTGGCTTCAACCGTGCCCGCCGATGCGAGCTGGCTTCCATACGCGGTGTATGTGCCGGGGACGCCCAAATTAACTTCGCTCAAATCCCATGAATCAACTTTGAATTGCTCGATCAGGCCGTTATCATAGATTGTGCCTATCGATGATGGTAGTACCGGCGGTATGCCTACGCCAGTGGTTACTTCCACCTTTTCGCTATCATATACTCCGTAGCCGTCGCCTATTGCATTCCTGGATCCGACGGTTACGGTATTTGAATTGAGCGTATTGTTGCCGTCGGGCGCGGTCGCGGTTACGATAATGTCCGCCGTGCTGCCTTTGAGCGGCCTTATAATGGCGAGAGCTTTGCCGCTAAACGCCCTCCTGTTGAACGTGCTAGCCGGAGGATTGGCGGCGTTGTCGGCGTCAACCGGCCTGTGACGGTCGTTATCCCTTGGATCTCCGTTATCCAGCGCGACTATTTCTCCGCCCTGAACATTCCAGGTGATCCTATTTACGGCGTCTGGAAGTCTGACTCCAGCGCTGTCGGTGATAACCGCTTCAACATATACCAGGTCAGTTTTGTCATTTTTCATGAAAGCCCTATCGGCGGTCAGTTCAATACGCTGGGCGTCGCCGGCGGTGTATACCTCGTCGGTGGCGATCACGTTTCCGGTGCGGTCGGGTCCGCTGTAAGCCACGGCTTTTAGGCTTCCGGGCGCGTATGCGAATTTACCGAAATATAAATATATCGGATTGGACGTCGCCTTGTTGTAATTCATGGTGCTTACGGATACTCCA
Organism: Oscillospiraceae bacterium; assembly: GCA_009776445.1. Lineage (GTDB taxonomy): Bacteria > Bacillota > Clostridia > Oscillospirales > Oscillospiraceae > WRMH01. The sequence continues at coordinate 3,226 of WRNV01000015.1, forward strand.
TTTACAAACAACTCAACGCTTCTACCGTTGGTATAGATCATAATCGGTATCTGAGTCCCCACGGTCCAATTCCATTTTTGCGGCAAAATGTGTACGGTGGGTATATCCGTCCAGGCGCTTCTGTACATATAAAACGAGTCTTTTTCGAACCCAGCCGTATCGATTATGCCGAAAGATGAACTTTTAGCTGGAGATCCCCACGGCGTGGGTTCGCCGAGGTAGTCGTGCCCAGTCCAGTTCATTTCGCCGTAAACGAAAGGCCGCTGATCCATGCGGTGTTCGCGGACTGAGACCGGCGCCGACACGAAGTTCCATCCGGAAGGATACTCGGAGGAATAGCTGCCGGTGTCGGTTGGCGAGTTGACTCTGCTCCCGTTGAGGACGCCGCTGTCGAAGGATGTGAGGGAATACTTGCCCCTGGCGTAGAAGGCTGAAGATGTTTCAGTTCCGCCGACAAGCATCCATGGATTTCTGTCTTTCCTGCTATTGTAGTCGCCGTGGGAATAGTTGTCTCCGCCGACGTCCGCCCACGCTTCGTTTCTCTCCATGCCGCTCCTGCTCGCCGAAGTCCCCTTTATCGTGGTCGTTGCGCTTGTACCTTCGCTGTCCCACGTTGGTGGCGCTGACAATATCGGCCTGGCGCGACGGATTATCGGCTCGGCGGTAATGGTTGTGTTCTGGCTGCTTGGGTACGCCGAATTCGGATAGTAGGCGATTTCACGTATTGTTCTGACCCTGCTGGTTGTTGAACCTTGCTGATTGCCGATGATATCCCGCCACGAGTAAGGATCACCAGCGACGGGAGAAACTTTGTTGCCTACGCCTGGATTTGACGAAGTGAACAGGGTGTTTGAATAAACCCCGTAAGAGTCGACTTCGCTGATGGCGGCCGACAGCATCGAGTAAACGTCAAGCCCGTAGTCGTGCTGTGTATCATATATCTCATTGCCGGTACTCCATAATATGACGGCTGGGGAATTCCTGTCCCTTTTGACCATAGCTTGGATATCGCGCACGGCGTTGGGGGTCAAGCTGGTGTTGTACCACTCAAGGTAACTGCCTACGGCGGTGCCGCTTGTGCCAATAACCTGAGTGCCGGTTGCAGTTGTTCCTGTGCCGTATGAAGCGTCGCTTGCGCGTACAAACCATCGGCTGTAGTCCTCGCCATTTTTCTGTGCAGTCCACATGTCGGTAGCCTCTTCACAGACCAGCATACCGATTCTCTCGCATGCGTCGAGCAGCTCGGCGGACATCGGGTTATGGGCTGTGCGGAAGCAATTTACGCCCATGGCTTTGAGCGCCCGTATCCTTCTGTCGCACGCGGCCTGATATGTTTCCATTCCTAAACCACCCAGGTCGCGGTGTTCGCACATGCCGTTAATGCGCACATATTCGCCGTTTATGAAGAACCCGCCAAGTTGTTGATCGGCAGTCCCAGTTCTGGATCCGGGTTTCAGGTATAGATATCTTATGCCGAACTGAGTGCGTTCGATCGTGTCTATAACCTCGCCGTTTTGAATGATCTCCGATTTTACCCAGTACAGGTTTGGTTCGTCGACGCTCCAAAGTTTCGGGTTGGTGATTTGGATCAGTTGATCGATTTTTACCGATCCGCCCGCCGCTACGCTGACGGCGCTGCTTTGATCAATCGCCACATCGCCCGACAAGCCGTAAATAGTCGATTTCACCGAAACGGTAGCCGCAGCCGTTGTTTTGTTCGCGACTTCCGTGCGGACATTGACTGACGACTGTTGTTTTAGCCCAGCTATAACTGCGGCGTCACGGTATCTGGGGTTGTTGAAGTCTGGGATTACGTAGCCATTGCCTTTTTCGTCAACGACAGCCTGGACGTGAACCCCGTTGACGGGTATGTACACCTTGTCCGTGACGATTAGATAAGCGCCGCCAGGTATGCCTGCTCCGGCGTACCACCTTGCGCTGTTATTGCCTGACAAAACCTTGAGCGCGATCACGTTTTCCTGTCCAGCGGGCCGCAGGTAGGGCGTTATGTCATATTCGAATGTGACGTTGCCTTGATGCTGGTTGCCTAAGTGAGTACCGTTGATATAGATTTGGCTTACCATGCGCACGGTGTCAAATTGAAGTACAACGTTCTTGTTGTTGTAGTCGCTGGTGAGCGTGAATGTCCTGCGGTACCAGGCGGTTCCTCCGGGTAGGTATCCTTGCGCGACCCTTGATCCGCCGGTGCCAAAGTTTTGATAAATGCTCCAGTCATGAGGTAGGTTGATCGTGGTCCAGGTGCCGGACGGTTCGGCGTCCTGCATCCCTGTGCTGTCGAGGCCGCGGCTGGTGGCGTCATTTATGCTTGACGCAGTAAGCAGCCTGAATCTCCAGCCGTCGTTAATTGCGATTTTCCGCGCGTAATCCGTTGAGTCCAGCGCGGTGGCGGTCAAGCTAATATTATCGCCGATTTCGCCTGGGAGTACGCCGATGAACATGACAATAAGCATGGCGAACGTTAGGATTAGCGATAAGCCCCTTTTGAGTATTTTCATACCTATATCTCCTTATTTTTATTAATTTCGCGATAATCTATAAAAACGTAGCACACAGCAACAGCGCTGTCTGATAAACATATAAGCGCCACACGCGAAAATCCGCGAGCCCCCCCACGGCGCAGCACATCGACACGTTTGATCAAAAAGCAACGTTTCTGCTGCTGTTTAGTGTAATATTACACAAATTCCACGCAATTGTCAATGAGATAAGTTTGTTGTGGCGTATTAATCCGCACTTGCGGAGAAACTTCAGAGTCATCCAAAAACACAGGACATACAGGCAACGCACTGGTACATTTGTGAAAACTAGTAATAATGGCCAAAACTTTTGTGCGAACCCTGTAACCATTGCGAGTTTTTTGGATGACTCTGAAGTGCAGCCACTTGCGTTACTGTACTGGCAGCTTCTCCTTGCTTCCTTTGATGCGGATCAAATCTTTCACTACTTCCGCCGCCATTATTAAGCCGGCTACGGGTGGTACGAAGGCGTTGCTTGCGGGGATTTGGCGGCGCCGGGGCGATGAGGCGTTTGGCTCCGCTTGTAACTCGGCGTCCGCTTCGTGTTCGTTGTTCTGGTCAGGATGCAGCGACGGCGCCGACTCCGGTTTTATCGGCGGTTCTTTCGAATACACGACTTTGAGCGCGCTCACGTTTCTCTTTCTCAGTTCGCTACGCATTATCCGAGCCATTGGGCATACCGATGTGTCGTATATGTCGGCGACCGTGAAGGCGGTTGGGTCGAGCTTGTTCGCGGCGCCCATTGAGCTGATGATTGGCGTGCCAAGGGCTGCCGCCCGACAAATAAGCTCAATTTTTGCCGCTAGCGTATCAACAGCGTCTATGATATAATCGTAAACTGACAAATCGATCTCGCCTGCTGTTTCAGGGAGGTAGAACAGCTTGAGCGCTTTTATCGTCGCATCTGCGTTTATCTCAGACAAGCGCTCCTCCATGACGGCAACTTTGTCGCGCCCGACCGTTTTGGTCGTCGCAATAACCTGACGGTTTATATTTGTAACCTCGACAATATCGCCGTCTATCAGGTCAATGGCCCCAATTCCTGAGCGGCACAGCGCTTCCGCGCAATGCCCGCCGACGCCGCCGACGCCAAAAACCGCCACGCGGCATCCCTTCAGCATCTCCATATTCTCCAGCCCGAACATCATTGCAGTTCTCAAGAATTGATTTTGCATTTCTCTAGCTCCCTTTGGCATTATTCCAGCGTGCGTAGATAATATTTTCGGGGGTATTTTATGTGAATATTCCAAAGCCAATGCAAATAGCCATATATACGTACATTGCTCTGCCAGTGCTCATTTTCTTTTCTGGCTGGATCAAGCTTTATATCGGGGCGCCGCTGTGCGTTTTGGTCGTAATAGCTTTTTACCGCGCCATAATGATATCAGAGCCAGGTTCTCCTCAAGTCCGTATTAAGGACAATCTATGGAAATTCGCTATAGCCTTTGGCATTATCTTTTTTTGGGTTCTATTGGGCGGCATCGGCAAGTTTACTTTTCAAAACGCGGACCATTCCACAAGAAACAGCTTGTTTGAACTCCTTGTATACAACAAGTGGCCCGTTATCATTGAGTCCTCCTATTTCGAAAAACCGGTCGGCCTTGTCTACTACATTGGCTTTTGGCTGCCCCCTGCGCTGATTGGGAAATGCTTTGGGATGCAAGCCGGGTATTTTGCGCAAACGGTATGGGCGTCGATTGGCGTTTTCCTATTTTATTATATGGTAACGGCCTTATTTGTCAAGAAAGCCGCGTTATGGCCTCTCGTGGTCATCGTTTTTTTCAGTGGCCTCGATATTTTGGGCAAATACTTGATGGGGGAAGACATTGTATCCATTATAGGCGATAATCGCGAGCATATTGAGTGGTGGATCGGATTCCCATACATGCAATACTCCAGCATGACCACGCAGCTTTTTTGGGTATTCAACCAGACTGTGCCGATTTGGCTGTGTACGGTTGTCATTGTAGCGCAAAAAAACAGCCGGATCATGTTCTTGATTTTTGCGCTATCGACGCTTAGCGGAGCGCTCCCCGCCGTGGGTTTAGGCGTACTGGTTTTGATGCTCACGATCAAGAGCTTCGTCCTCGCGCTGAAGAAAAAACCAATTGCCGCTTCGTTGCGAGAATTCGTTTTCGGACATCTGACGTTTGAAAACTATGTGGGCGTCGTAATAGCGCTTGTTTTTGCGCTGTATTTCGCCGGAAATCTCATGAATCGAAGTGGAACCCCCAGGACGTGGTCTAGCTTTGGGGGAGTTTTTGTCTCAGTCGTCGTTTTTTTCTCTGTGGAAGCGGGTGTCTATCTGGCTGCCATTGCGCCATTTCACAAAAGAAACTATCTGTTTTACTATGTAGTCGTAATGCTTTTGTTTATATGCCCGTGGTATATCTTCGGCGTATATAACGATTTTTGCATGAGGGCTTCCATTCCGGCAGTAGTCATACTGATGTGCCTCGTAATAGAGGCGTTGTCGAAAGCGAAAGAACTGAAAATGCGCAGGCTTTTGGCTGTAATCATTTGTTTGCTCATTATTGGGGGCGTCTGTCCGCTACACGAAATAACGCGGTCGATATCATATACCATACAAGCGGAAAAATCCAGCGATCCTCAAGGGATCACTTCCCTCAACCCCATTGAGTACGATGGTATCCGCGATCAGTATTATGGATACTCAGATAACGTTTTCTTTAAATATCTGGCCAAGTAAGTGAGTGTCGTTATGGTTACTCTTTATGCGCTTTCCCAAACATAGTCCGCGCCGGCGTTCCCAAATGATACACGGCATCCATGGCTCAATTTGCGTGGGGTGTTCGGCGGTAACTTGTCTCCATTGAGAAAAGTACCAGCGCTTGAGGATAGGTCAATTATGTTGTATCCGTCCTCGTGGCGCTCGATCACTGCGTGACGGCGGCTTACTGCCTTTGTTTTCTTCTCGAACTCAAAACTTGACTGCTTCTTGCCTATAGACGCGTCAAACCGCCCAACAGTGAATATCTCCCCCTCTGTTATCCCGATGCTGATTATCTGCGGCAGATGCACGCCTCCAATAAGACGGAGGCACACGCCGCTCGGCTCCGATGGGATCCGTTGCGTAATATCTATGGGATCAACAGGCGGAGCACACTGCGAGACTGGGTTTTGCGCTGGTATGTAATCCACTCTAGGAGCAGCCGCGTACCCCTCGAATGTTTTTTGCGCGCCCTCCTGTTTCTTGCTGCGGAAACCGCCCACGCTTCTTGTTTTTTTAAGCTCCTTTTCCATTATACGCCTTTTGTCATCTTTGCCCTTTGCTTTTTCTTTCTGTTTCTGTTTCTTTACGGGTTTCCCATCTTCTGGAATGTTTATGATTATATCTCCCTGATAAGCCGCCTTACTGTCGAATTCAACACCATCGCCGGGCGGTGTCGTCGGCATTTGAGGGCGGTTCGCGTTAGTTCCTATTGGCGCGGCAGTGAGTTGCGGGGTTGCGTATCCGCCCGCCTGTTTGTATTGCGGTTGCGATGGTGGCGCAAAATATGGCGTGGCTACAGCCGCTGGTGCGCGCTGCCCGTTTGTTGGAGCGGGCGCCGCCCAGAATGACGCGGGAGGTTCGGGAGTGGGCGTGGACCCAGGAACAACGGGCGCGAATGTGGCACCGGGTATGTCCACCGACGCTTGCGCGGGCCAATGCGGGGCGACGCCGGGCTGCACCATTGGGCGCCATGACTCGGCGTAGGGCGCGCTCAAGGATATACGCGCCTTAAGTATCCTCAACAAATCTACAGGATTAAAGTCCTCCATAATTATTCGCAAAACTTTGTTTTCAAGTTCCGCGTCAGAAACAAGAATGAGCTTCGACAGATCGGACGCCAATCCCTTAAGTTCGGTATAACCTGAGAGTTCCCGGATGGATGGGACATATATATAACTCACTGTTCCGTCTGTTTTGTCATAATACAGATGTTCGGCGCTGAGCACAAAAGAGTACGGGTTCATAAACCAATCACCGCATTCAAGAAGAGGGCGGAAAACGTCTATCCACAACTGAGCGTATTGGTTTGGTAGGCGCTCGCCAGCCAGATGCCGCAGTTTGCAACTTGTCTGCGCCTGATACACGAACTCTACTTGCCCGTCAACATATCGCGAGCGGAATGGAAGGATAAACTCCGGCTTATCGTGTTCAATGGTGTACAGCGCTTTTTTGTCTAACTCCTCCTCTGGTATTCTTACGATTAACGTTGCTCCAGTGAGCAGATCGCTTTTACTTTCAATTTCGTAACTCATTTTTATCCCCTTTTTTGCTGTTCAGAAGGCATCCAAAAACACAGGCTGGTTACAGGCAACGCACTGGTACAGCGGTGAAAATTTGCACTATTAGCCAAAATTTGTGTGCGGAGCCTGTAACCATTGCGAGTTTTTTGGATGCCTTCTGAACAATTATTCCCTTTCATTATTTTCCAACAGTGTGATAAACTGCCACCCGCGTTCTGTCAGAACAGGGGCGCTTCCACCAGAAAAGCTCTTGGCCTCAAGAAATGAGGGCACGATCGCGACTTTCCCGGATAAGCTTGCATAGCCCCATAACCCGCCTATTTTCACAGCGGCTAGATGCTGTCCGAAGGACCTTGCGTCGTCAAACGCGAAATCTATCATTTCTGTCCCGGTTGCGTCAATAAAACCCCATTTCCCATTCTTTTTCACCGCCGCAAAACCTTCGTCCGAAAACGGACACGCGTCTTCATATACGCCCCCGGTCCAAATACCTCCAGCAAACAGGTAGATTTCCCCGCCCTGCCTTACGAAAACGGCCCCTTGCGCGTAGCATCTGCCCAGTTCGTCCTGGATTATCCCGTCGTATTCTGGTGTGAGCAGCCACTCCATATCCAGGTTGACGACGCCCCATCTGCCGCCGCTCTTTGCGGCTGCGTAGCCTCCGCAGTACATCCCGATGTCTTGGAACGCGTTTTCTCCTATTTGGAAATCCCCCGTAGACCGCCGCCATAGGCCGTCGATTTGCAGCGGGACGCGGTGATCTGCGTAGTTCCCGAAATCCGTTGCGTCTTCGTGAAGTTTAGCTAGGCGGTTGTTGTTACTATCGATAGAGTATATCTCGCCGTTTTTCTTTACAATGGCGCGTCCGTCGCAAAACGTGCTGATCTTATCGTATTGGCACGATATTATTATCACGCCTTCGGCGCCCGCGAGGCCCCATAGCCCGTCGGCTTGAACTTGGACGGCGGAACCCGCTATTTCAGCGACATAATCGTACGCAAAACTGCTCGCTTTGTAGGCATATCGCTTATCTTCATATATCTTGACAAGTCCGGCGTCCCCGGTTTTTTCTATCCCTGTCTTAAGGATACTCAGAGCGTCGGGTATCCTTGTAATGCTGAAATAGTAATTGGCCGCTTCCTCAAACACGTCCGGGAGCGCGTTCTTGTCGTTCATCTGTTTTACTAGCAAGTCCAAATATTTCTGCCTATACCCACTGTTGTTCATCAGTTCGAGATACGCGCGTTTGAGTTCGTTTTCCGCCGTGAGCGTATGAGCGGCGCTGTATCCTGCCGCTTCCTCCAGCAGTGGCGCGGCCAGTATGTACACGCCGTCTTTTGTCAATTCGGCAGCCTGCCGCATTAGTTCAACTTGCTTCTCGGCGTCCGATTTTGAGCTGATCGCTATGATCCATGAAACTAACAGTAGCACAACGCACCCGACGCCAATCAGTATTCGCGTATGCTTTTTCAACACAACCACATCCTATTGCAAAAATAGAGTTATAAGGATCCCGGCGTACAGGAACTGGGCAAGCGGGATCTTGTCTTTGCGCTTGATCTTTTTTAGCGCAAGTAACGTCAGCGCGGCAAGCGCGGCCAGTATCGTCCCAAAGAGCATCGCCGGGATCGTCCAGCCAACTCCCAGGTACAAACCTGCAGCAGCCATAAACTTCACGTCGCCCCCACCCAGGCCTTTGCGGCTGACAAGATAAACGATCAGAAACACTCCTCCGCCAAAAGCAAATCCAAGTAAGGAATCTGAAAGTGATCTGATGGCGGCGTCGGTATTTATAAACAGTTTGGGAACCATTATCAGTACCCATGCTGCAAGCATCCCTAGTATTAAACTGTTTGGGATCCTTCTTTCCTTTAGGTCAAAAACCGACGCAATATAGCCGAATATGGCGATCAGTATGCGCTGTAGCAGGATATCCGCGCCGGTGCCGCCAGCGCCTAGGACAAGTATCGCGGTCAGTATAACCGGCAGTCCCACGTATGGTAACGCCGCTCTCAAATTCCACTTTGCCATAACCATTACCAATACCCCTTTCCGCTCCCGTTGAGCCATGCTTTTGTTATAACTGTCTGGGAGACCTTCAAAGTCGGACGAAATGGCAGCGGCAGCGCGCCAAATTTATATAGAATCTCATATTCGACCACAAGTTTTACATTCCCTTTCGCGTCGATAAGTACGCTGTTTCCTCGGCCCATATTGCTGAATTTGTAAAAATCCAGGGCGTTTAATCCGACTGCAGACAGGGCGCTCCTATCTGCGCTGCTTTTTACGACCCCCATTAGTATAAGGTATTCTTCGCCCGAAAAATGCTCGTTGGTCAGATATCTCCCGACCAGCGGTCGCGCCAGCTGCTCAAACGCTAGGTTGCGCAGCTCTTCGATGGAATAGTTCATTATTTCCTGCAGTAACGCTTTCGGATCCGCCAGCGAGTCTTTAACCTGATTGAGGGCAGCGTTGCCTTGTTCCATAGCTCCGCCAATGTCTGAGAATGATTCGATTCCAGAAATGACCCCGTTGATATTTTTTTTAAACTCATGTGCTTTCCCTGAAGCCTTATTCGCTTTGTCGCTGAGCGTCGTCAGGCTATTGGCTACTCCCAGGACCTCCAGCGTATAGCTGTACATTGACAAAGTGTTGGCCGTTTGCGTCATAGCGTAGTGTACCCTAGCTTGCAGCGCTACTATATTCACCAGGCTCAGAATCGATACCACAAGCAGGAGAAACGGGACAAACGCACCAATAGTCTCCACTACAATGTATCCGTCTTCATCGCGCATATCAGTACCCCCTGTAGTCAGTCACGACAATCGGCATGGATGTCGGCATCCCAATCCCTTTTTTGTCCGAATATCCTTGCGCAAACCCCATTGATAGAAATAACATACGCATATTGACGCTCGTCGTAATGCTAAAATCTGTCTTCATGTCGACAAGCTTGAACCTGTCGTCAGCGCCGAGCGCAGTAGCCATCTTGCTTTCGTCGCATTTTACGTCCCTTTTATAGTTTATAACGTTCCATTCGATCAAGTTGCCGACACGCGTCGCAAGCTCTGTGGCCGCGTTTTCTTCTTTTCCAATATAGAATATCCCTTTCGTTATAAAGAAAAACAGCATGTATTGCGAGTATGTGAGTCCTTTTTCCTCTTTCTTCTCATCTTTTCCGCCAGCCGCATCGGCAGCGGCGTCGCTGATCGCCTTTATTATTCCGCTCGGACTACAAAGCCATTCGTTAGCCGTTATGTTTTTAAGTAGTGGCACTTTATGCCCAGACCTCAATGAGGCGACATCCACCAATGATTCGGCTGCGACAAAGGCCGCCCGCGCCAGTTCCCCAAGCACGAGCCCGATAGGTGGCGCCCAAGCGAAAGCTGCTCGAATGCTGTTAACAATCCCTGTGATTTCAGAAACGCTGAACACTTTAATGTAGTTGCATATCAGTCTTACCAAAAACAGCAGTCTGGTGATGGCGCTAAGATTTTCTCCCGCGTTATCGTTGCCGCTATACAGGTATTCCCACTCAGACTGAAAAAAGTAGTTTACTTTTGGGCTTATTGGGACGCCTGTTATCGAATTTGGGTATTTTATCTCGTCAAGATCATCCTTTGTTTTACCTACGCTCTCTGGCTTTGTCGTTGTGTAATTGGAAAACATCGAAGTGCTGTACGTCAGAAGCAGGATATAGTCTCCCGCGTTTCCGAGGCTCCCAAGTGGATCTGATATCGTATTCACAACCGGGTCACTGAGCGCCTTTGGAATTAATGTAACAATTTCGAGTATTCCAAGCTTTTCGGGAGCGGGCGTAGCGCTATCGTTGATGCTATCCGCGCCAAGAGGGTTATTCGTCAAGCCGTTGTAGGTGTTTTCCACGAGTTCAAGCACAGAATTAATAATATTTTCCTGCTTCTCTTTGCTGTCCTCTCCATCTTCGTCTTTTTGGCCGTCGTAAAGCTTTATTGGCGGTAGTTTGGATTGGCTCATCATCTCTTTTAGTTCGTTGAAAAAATCGTTGTTTCTGCTTGATAGTTCGGCAAATTTCTTGAATCCAGGAGGCATTTCATACGTTACACTGCTAGCGGGGAATGCCGCGAAAACTGCTGCTTTGCTATTTGACGCCGAAACGCTGTCTGAAAGGCGAAACTGCGAACTTGACGGGAGTTGCTCCAATTGTGAGCGTGACAGGCTTTCAGAAAACGGGCTGTTGGCATTCCTATATTTAACGCTGTCAAGCAGCGGTTTGTATTCGTTGTCTATGTAGCTATAGCCGTCATTTTTAAATGAGGTCGACATTGCGGCGATATTATCCCATTTAAGTATATCGCGGTAACGCTCTATCATGGATTTAGCTGGAGTTCCGGTCTTTTCTGTAAACGCTTTCTTTATATCCTCGCTGCATTCGTCATTATTGATCTTTGTTTCCAGCTCGTCGATTTTCTTGAGAAGTTCATCTCTGAGCCCGTCGATTTCGCGCGAAATGTTTACAGTCGCGTCAAATTTGGCTTTGAAATCTTCCCCTTGTTGTTTAGCGTTTTCGATAGTCTTGTTTATGCCTTGGCTCGCCCCGTTGCTCCTCCATCTGCCGTTGTCCCAGTTGCTGCCTGTCGAACCGCCAACTGTGTAAGATTTGATGTTGTTGAGGATCGCCTTATATTTAGCTTCGTAATCGCTTTTCTGATCTTTTACCTGTTGATCCTGTGGGTGCAGGCTTTTCCATGACGCATAACACGATTGCAGGTTGACAAACTGTTCGCGAATTAGTTTTAATGTGCTTGACACCGATCCGAAAGAACCACCGCCAATCCCACCGACTGCCTGTTTGCACAAATCAGCCGCGTTTATAGCGTCGTATAATTCTTTATATTTTTCATACATATCGGCAATGGCTGATTCAATTTGAAGCTTTTTGTCGAGTGCCATTGCGTCTTCCTTGACTTTGTTTCCTTCTAATGCCTCGATAAATTCTTTAACGATCAGGACAGGCCCCCGGAATTTCATATATTCCTCGATTTGCCGCCGCAAAACGTCCGCCTCGCGCAGGTTTTTATTTTCAGGAAATGACGGTCCATCCATTTTTATGTCGGCGCCATAGAAAAGCTGTAGCGTCCCAAGCGCATTGCTCGATGGTTCCTCCCCAAATACGGATACTTTGATATACGAGTCTAGAAGCTCGGCAAGTATTGGATCGTCTTTCGCTACGCCCATTAGGCCGTATAGATCATACAACAGGGCATTATACTGCGTGAGGACTGAGTTTGCCGCCATTTGGTTCGCGTCTTGTATTATGCTTCGCGCCGTATGGATACGCGCTAGATCAACCGCTGTCCCGCTAACCAGCATAGCGGGGATCAGCAACAAGGTAACGATTACGGTTACTGCGCCTTTTGTATTTTTGATAAACTTATGCATATCTTAGCCCTGCCATCATCTAGCGATTACTTATTCCAGCCGAGAAATTCCGCGACCTGTTTCCCGTAAGTGCTTATACTGTCTGTTATATTGGTGAGTTTAAACTTCTCTATAAGATATTCGACAAAATCCACGGCAATATCCATGTTTCGCACGAATTCGTCCGCATTTTGAACTACTGCCGTAGAAGTAACGGTTACGGCGATCTCATTTGGGAACTTGACGAACGTCAGATCCACAGGCATTGTAAACACGCGTGTTGCCGTTACAGACGCTTCCTTGTAAATAAATCTGTTTACGATATGGCTATCTACGCTCAATACGCCTGCTTTCGAGCTCAGACAGCGCCCCTCTATCTTGGTTACGATGTCTTCGCCTTTAGCCGCAATATCCGCCCCGTTTGAAAACATCGCCACATAGACGTTTTTTAAATCTTCCTTTTTATCTTTCCAATAGTAATCAACAGCATCTTTCTCGTCGAAAAAGAGCCAGGAATCACTCTTCTCTGTAGCTATCGCAGTCGCCGCGTATTGTGTCGCCCTCTGTAGCGCAGCCCTTGTCGGTAGATACATCGCGAGCAGGACGAGCGCAGCGAAAATCATGATCATGATGGGGAAGAGGATGGTCGCTTCCACCACGGCGTCTCCATTTGTATCTTTGGTAAGTTTCGTCAAAGCGGCCACCTCCTCATACCGGCTGTAACAAGAATCACTATTTTACTTCTATTTTGTCCGCGTTTGAAGTAATTTTATCCCATATCTCTTTAAGCCATCCATCGAGAAATCCCCAGATTACAACTACCAGCAACACCCCGACGAGAATCAACAGTATTGCTACGACTGTGCCTGAAATACCGCGCTCGTCTCTTTTAAATTCCTTGAACATGCCGGTAATAGCCAGATACGCTGCGAGAGGAAAATTCCTTATTTTCTGCTTCATTAGTATGTCCCCCTTTCTTCAAAAATAGATATTTGTCCAAACGCTATATTCCGGTAAAGTTCATAGCGATAGGTACCATTATCATTGCGAGGATAGCTAGAAACAGCAACATAGTTGGGATCATCAATCTGGAATTTGCTTTTTCAGCGTCGCGTTTTGCCATATGGCGGCGCTCATGCCAAGCTTCGCGGGCCATGTTTTTGAGTAGCATCCCGATTTCAGCGTTGCCTTTCGACCTGTTTTGCATTATTGCCGACGCCAGTTTCGCTGTTTCCTTAGTATTGCACCGGTTGATGAAATTGCTGTAAGCAGCTTCCGGGCTGACNAGGTTGTCGATCTCTTCAGCCGTTTTTCGCATTTCGCGGTANAACTGTGACTCTTGGCTAAACGCCGTCTCTTTCCATGCTCTGTCCATAATCATTCCGGAGGTGACGAGGAGCGCCAGTTTTGACACTACATTTGGGAATTGTCTGCTGATCGCTTTTCGGCGTTTAGTTACCAAATCGTTTAGCTCGTCATAAACCGTGTATGTCAGGACAATAACAATAACCGTGCCGAGTATCAGTATGGCTTTTCCAACTGTCGCGCTACCTAGTACTAATATGCCGCATCCCAGCATTATTGTCACGGCGACGAATATTATCGGATATGACAGCATTTTCGCCAACCTGTTTTTGGTTATTTGAGCGGCGTTCTTCTTACCGTAGAGCTCGTAACTATACTCCATAATCCTTCTATGCAGCGCGCCCTTTCCGATCGCTTCGAACTTGCGTTGAAGGGCGTATCCCGGCATCGCGAACACGTCGATGCTTGTCAAGTCTCCTTTTTGCAACGCCCTATTTTCCCGCTCAATCATTTTGACTTTCTTTTTAATGTCCCCTTTTGGCAGGAAACTTGCGGAGATTGCCGCTATACCACTATATCTAGAGAGTTTTTCTTTGTTTTCTTTCTCCTTTAGCCGCAGTTTGTCTATCGCGCTCAAGTTATCGAAAACTTTGCTATACGCTGCGGCGATCCAGTCTTCCCGGCTGACCCTGCCCAGGAGTATAAGCCAAACAGCTATCAGCGCCGTCGCCAGGCTCAGTGCAAAAATAGCAGAAACCATGCCTAATCCCTTTCCATGTTTTTTGTTTCTAATTCTTAATTTTTATAGTTTCACATTGCTGAATTTTCGCGCTAGAATGTAACTGATTATAAACACGACTAATCCTGCTGTTGATACGACGCGGCCTGCTCCGGTCGTATATATCGCGTCCATGAATCCTGCCCCGGCGTAACCTATGACAGCCAAAATCACCAGCGGCATTATCAGCATGATATTGACTTCAGTTTTCGCTGCTGTCATAAGAGTATCGATTTCCATTTCGATCTCCATTTTGTCCGCGATGATCTGCTGGGTTTCGCGTGTGATCTCATCAGCCCTGCCTGACTTGCCTTCAATGGTCGCGTATATTGTGGCAAAACTTGCGACGTCCTCAAGCCTACTCCTTGCGGCTAGATCCGCGAACGCTTCCGACAATGGCACCGCGTTGTCGAACCTGCCGAGGACAATGTCGAGTTCAACTATGATGTCGCTATCTTCCGGATAAATCAGCAGCAAATCCTCGCGCGCGCTTTGAAGGGATTTGAGTAACGGTTTCCCCGCTCTCATACCCACCGACATAGCTTCGAGTAAGTCGAAAAACTGAACGCGCAGTTTGGACAGGCGTTTTTTCACTGAACCGGCAGCGGACGCAAATATATTCGCCACTCCGAATGCAGCTCCTCCTATAATCGCTAAAATCGCAATTTTATAAAAGATGAATAACACGAGAAATCCTGCCGCAAACCCTATCAAAAAAGCCAAGGCGAGATCGATGCCGCGTAGTAAGCTCCGCGTATAATCAGGTACAATAATTCTTTTTTCCATCATATCACCTCGCGTATTCCGGCGGCTTCAAGCTTCTGCGTCTTTCGCATCGGGTTCGCGGTTCTCACAAGCCCTCCATTGACCTTGCTGTGTGTACTCTCTCCTGATTCTCGAAACTCAAATAGCGTATTTAAAATGATCTGCCTCTCTTTGCGGTCGTAACCCAGAACCTCCGTTATCTCAGCTGTCCTGCGGGTTTTATCCCGAAAGCGGGAGAGGTGGATAATTATGTCTATCGCCGATCCTATCTGCTGACGCACCGCGTCTATTGGTAAGCCTTCAGCGCCTTGCATCACCATCGTTTCCAAGCGGCTGAGGATATCGTATGTGGAATTTGCATGGCCTGTAGACAGGGAACCGTCATGCCCCGTGTTCATCGCTTGCAGCATATCGAGCGCTTCAGCTCCTCGAACCTCTCCAACTACGATGCGCTCAGGCCTCATTCGCAAAGCTGTCTTTATCAGGTCGCGTATTTTAACAGCGCCGTTACCGTCGGCCCCGGCGTTACGAGTTTCCAGGCGTACGAGGTTGTCGATATTTTTTATTTGTAGTTCTGCGGAATCCTCGATAGTGATGATACGTTCGTCTTGGGGTATGAAATTTGACAGCGCGTTGAGAAACGTCGTCTTTCCGCTCCCTGTCCCTCCGGATATGAAAATGTTGTACTTTGCTCTTACCAGCAGATTGAGTTTTTCAGCGACTTCCGGCGTCAGAGAGCCAAATGATATCAGCTTTTCAACTGTTATGGCTTCTTTTGGAAACCTGCGGATCGTCACGATCGGCCCGTTTAGCGCAACAGGCGGCATGACGACATTGACGCGCGACCCATCTTCCAGCCGGAAATCAACGATCGGCTCGCTTTCATTTACCGCCCTCCCCGCTTGAGAGACAAATTTCGTAATTATGATCTCAAGGTCTCGCCTGCTTTCAAACTGGCTCTCGCTCCTCCAAAGCCTACCTTCTTTCTCGATAAAGATATTCTGGTAACCGTTTATCATCACTTCGGTAACGTCTGGATCAGCGATTATGCTGCCAAGCGCGCCAAGCCCTCGTATCGATTCAAATACAGCGTCGGCTATGAGCTTTTTTTCCCTGAAATTCAATGAACCCAGTTCGGAGCATGATTCTGGCGCGTTCGCCCTCGCCAAATCGATTTTTTCCTCCAGTACTTTTGAGGCGAGCGCTTGAAGCTGCCCATCGCTTAAGTTTGTCAGATCCGCATTACCCTGGATTTCCGATTTCAACTTGCCTATGATGTCGTTGCGAGCCTGTTCCGTCATAATTCACTATACTCCTATGCTCCTGTACTCCTGTACTCCTGTACTCCTATGCTCCTGTACTTCTGTACTCCCTACTCCCCACTCCCGTATTCCCATACTCTTGTACTCTTGTACTGCTATACCTCGAAGCTGCACCCGGACAGCGTTTTATATACCACCGAAGCGTCCACCGACCGCACAAGAGGAAGCGTTATAACCACGCCTGTTGGCGGACTCGCTAGTGTCGCGCCTTTGTTGGCTACTAAGACTGCTTTGTCTTTGATTCTCTCGAAAATATGGTGTTGCGCTGTAAACTGCAAAAGTTTTGTTTGTGCCGTAATACTCGCGTCGGTGACAATTAAAACCCTGTCCGCGCGCTCGAAAATATGACGCGCGCGTTCATCGCACAAGCAGGACATATCGACGACGAGTTCTTCCGTAGCCCCCGCGCAGGCTTCAACAAGCGCTTTTACGTTTTCGGTCGATAGAATGTTAATATCGTCGAAATTCTCAGGGCCTCTGAAATACGCTACCCCGGTTTCTCCGTCAAATTTACGGAGTCCTTGGATAAGCATCCCGACGTTCCCTTCACTGTTGTCGAGCATCTCGAATATCGCGCTGATGCTTTTGCCGTTTTCAGCAAAATACACAGGGACGCTCGAAAACGCTTCAAGGTTTAGATATAGAGTCTTTTTCCCTTCGGACGCTTTTTTCGCCGCATAGGCGAGCGCGACAGAAGTCTTCCCTACGCCTCCGGTTGGCGACCACATGGCGGTGATTTGAGCCTTGTCTAGTTCGAAACCTCGCTTGTCCGCAGAAACCTTTGCGTATTTTTCCAGTACTTCGGCAACCATTGCCGACACTTTCTGATACTTGCGGATTTTTTGCGGACCTACCCGCGCTCCATCATCGATTTCGTCCTCCGTCCAGAGAAGAAGCGGTAAACGCACAGCGGATATATCAGTACACTCGATGAAAGGCCTTTCCAGTAAAGCGGCGTCAAACGTTCTGGTTGAAAGCAGTTCAGGCAAGCATTCGGGCGATGTGCAAACGCTTACCTCTATAGAGTCGGCATGGTATTCTAATATCCTGTTTGACAGGTGTCCTGTATAGTCTTTGTCGGCTGACGCGATAAGTAGTTTGATCCTCATGTTACCCTCTTTTTAGTACCTTTTTTTGTTGCCGTTTTTTATTTCAATTTGTATCTCGCTTTTGATGGTCACTTCGCGATTTCCCTTGTTATTTTAGGCGTTTTTAGTGATTTGTCACAATTATGCGGTCTTTTATTTTAAAATATTACAGCAAAGTATACATGGACTGATCTGTCCCGTCAACAATAAATATCATTGTATCGCTAATATATAGTATTATATTTGTGTTTTTTAGCGCCCTGTTAATTCGCAATATTCTACGTCAGTTTTCACTTTTATTGCTTGTTGGCATAAATAAACACAAACCGATAGTCGCCATCTTTTCATTTTATTTCCCCAACAATGGCTATGCGCTCAAGAAAAAGCGCGGAGCGCAGATGAAAAAGACGCACTTCTAACCAAAGGCGCCCTTCTGTTTCTTTATAAACGTCTATTTTTTGCCAAGATGCCTTGAAGGCATTTTGCGAACCCACGCGGTAGCGTTGGCATGTTATTTTTTAGTGGCAGATTGTTCTCGGCAAAAAGTATACATCTGTGCGCTTGCCTCCAAGGGCACGCCCTTCCCCCCTCGTCCGCGAGTGGGGCTTTGGACGAGGGACGAAAGGACGGAAATTGTGGTGCTGATATTTCTATAAATTGCCTTCGAATGACGATGTACGTACGAATTTTATAAATATTCGCCAAGAAGTGGATGTAATAAAACTCTCGTCTCCTCGCCCTAAGCCCCACTCCCGAAGGAGGGGGGAAGGGGGGTGTCCCTATCGGATGCCCAACCACACAGGTATAAATCTATTGGGGTTTTTGATGTGTAAAATTTAATTATTTTACCTATTATTCCGAAAAAATAAGAAAAGGGGGATTTACTATGTTCGGAATCAAATTTATCAAGTTTCACCCCAGCGAGTATGTACTCAAGTACAAAAACGGTAAGATCGTAAAGGAAGGCGCGGGCATTTCTTTTCACTATTACGCACCGACGACATCTATCGTCATGGTGCCGATTGCCAGCAGCGATTGCCCGTTTATGTTCGAAGAAGTCACGGCGGATTTTCAAACTGTTGCTATTCAAGGGCAGATCACCTACCGCATTGTTGACCGTAAAAGTGTTGCTGGAATGCTTAATTTTACGCTGGTTTTGAAAAATGGAAATAAAAGCTACATATCCGACGACCCNCAAAANCTNTCTTTTCGGATCAGCAACCTGGTTCGCGTCATGGCGAAAAAGCACATCGANGCTTTAAAGCTTTCGGATGCGATCCGATCCAGCGAAACATTGGCGAACAGCATTTTTGAGGATATGCGGAAAAACGTGGANATCGGTCAGCTCGGCATTGAAATTATGGGTTTGACGGTTCTGGCTGTTNTGCCGAACAAAGATACCTCACGCGCTCTGGAAGCGGAAACAAGGGAAAAAATACTCAAAATGTCCGACGACGCTGTTTATGAGCGCCGAAACGCATCCATTGAGCAGGAACGCGGCGTTAAGGAAAACGAGTATAATACAGAAATCGCCATTGAAAACAAACGTCGTCAAGTTAGAGAAACTCAGCTCAATGCGGAGCAAGCTGAGATGAAAAAGCAAAATGAGCTTAAAAATGAACAGCTTGACGCGGAAATCAGCCTTGAGGAAAAGCGTAAAGCGTTGATTGCGCTGACAGCAGAAAATAGCAGGGCTGAAGCAGACGCAAAAGCGTATGAGCTGGGGGCGATGATGAATGCGTTATCCGGCGTAGACATCAATGTTATCCGGGCATTAGCCGCTATAGGTTTGAAACCGCAGACGCTGATTGCGAACGCTTTCCAGAACCTTGCCGGCAATGCGGAAAAAATCGGACATTTGAATATCACGCCCGACTTGATTCGTGAGTTGATGGTGGAATGAGTTATTTATCAGAACGAAAAATCGTTATAATAACGAAACAAACCCGCGCCGATGAACTTGTCAAGAAATTTAACAACATGGCGCAAGCCGCTTTTTATGTGCAAAAAAGGGGCGGCGACATAAGAGAATACGTTGAAGAATCCACGGTATATAAAGAAACGGTTTCTTCTTCTTTTAGTCAGTTGCAAGATTTGGCGAGGGTGCAACAGATTGACCGGGAATATGTTCCGAGTTTTATGTTTGGCGCGGATGATATTGTTGTAGTAATCGGGCAGGATGGTTTAGTCGCAAACACGTTGAAATATTTGAATGGTCAGCCTCTTATTGCGATAAATCCCGATCCTGCCAGATATGACGGTGTGCTTCTGCCTTTTAGAGAGCCAGATTTGCTTTATGTTGTTAAGGATGTGCTGGCTAACAGGAGGGCGAAAAAAGAAATAACAATGGCGCACGCCGAATTGAACGATGGTCAGAGCTTGCTGGCTGTGAATGATTTTTTCATTGGAAGACAGACCCATGTTTCAGCAAGGTATAAAATCAGCATTGATGGTCGGGCCGAAAACCAATCTTCCAGCGGAATCATTGTGTCGACAGGGCTTGGTTCAACTGGTTGGCTGAAAAGCGTTATCGCCGGGGCGAGAGGGATTGCCGCGAATATCGTTGGTCAGGCAATATTTGGAGATGTCAGTACGCTGAAATGGGATAGTAATTATTTGTATTATTCTGTGCGCGAGCCGTTTCCAAGCAACACTACCGGCGTAAACCTTGTTTTTGGGAAAATCACAAAAACGTTGAATATTTCGTCTCATATGCCGGAAAATGGCGTGATATTCAGCGACGGTGTTGAGCAGGACTTTTTGCAATTTAATTCAGGTATTGAGGCTAAAATATCTGTAGCAAAGAAAAAAGGGTATTTGGTGGTGTGAAACGCACTCCAAATCGCTCAACAAAAAACTGGAAGTCTATGGGACGCTGTGTTATCATGGGTACATGTGTGTAGGTTTTTATCTTCGTTGACCACTACGGTAGGAGGGATGGCCATGCTAAGTCCCAAAGTTATGGACGTAGCTCCGCTGATAGGCTACAAGTTAATGCTTTCATTCGACACAGGGGAACAAAGAATTTTTGACGTAACCCCCTATATCAGCGGAGACTGGTTCGGTAAACTAAAGGACGAGGTGTTTTTCAATACAGTGCGCATTGTTGGAAACACAATTGAGTGGGCTGATGGTCAAGACATCGCCCCGCACGAACTATATGAGGACTCTGTCCTCGCCCAAATAACTGAACCAAAAATTTAGAGACGCTGTATATGTCTCTATTGACATGACAGTGTTAATATCTCTTGGAAGAACTATTGCTTCTTTTTTCTCAATAACCATATCAACACAAACGCGCCCGCAGACAATACAATTACTGCAGCAACAATGATGGGGGTAATATTGGACTTGTCATGTGAGCTATAAAGCTCTTCTAGCATATTATTCGTATGTGACCATTTTTTAGGTTCCTGGGCAGGGTTAAACGCAGGAATTTGATCGTTATTCAAATCGCTAAGACATAACCAGCCTTCTGGTCCTCCACGTCCGTAGGGTGTTCGACCGCCAAGGGTGTCACCTCCAAATATCTCAATGTATACCCACTGGCGACCTTCCTCATCTTCATATCCATATCCGGCAGTAAAAGCGTCATCTGCTCCAACTTCTTGTATATATTGATATAACGAATAACCATAATAATTTGAATCACGATTATTTGGATCTACGTATAAGTCAAGAGTATTTGTAGCGTGAATCTTCTCCCGATCGGAACCAGGCCACTGCCAAATATAGAATCCTTCGGCTTCAAGCAATTCATCAAATCCGCCTCTATAACGGTATAGTTCACCCTGATGTTCCTCAATAAAATCGTTATTATCATAGATCATAGCGAGTTCGTCCATGCGTATCCACCCATTGCCGTCCGAATATGCATGACTTGTCGGCGGAATTCCCCAATATTCGCCTTTATAAAGACAAACATTATAGATTAAAACCTTTTCACCATTGTTATATTTTATTTCATCCCCATTTTCACTATAATCCGGCACTATACCTTTTTTAGAGCCTGGTTTTTCTTTTGGAATAACATATCCGGAGGGGCTGTCCACATAAAACTCCCTGAAACTATCGCCTATCCTTTCGGTTTTATCGGAATTTTTATTAAGAAAAGCATTGCCGTTGACTACATCTGCGTATACTACGGGTTGTATAAGCATAGTTAAAAACATGGAAAACAAAATTAAAACTATAAAAAATATGGAAAAAACTAGCAAACGCTTAATCATCGATTTCCCTCCCCCTTTTTGCTTTGGTTGGTTTCCAAAACATCTTTATTAACACCACTGTATTTGCAACAAGTGCTGCCACCAGGATAATGATAACTAAAAGCATTGAAGATTCGTTTTTTGGTGTATATCCAGGCTGTGAAATATCAATATGCAAAGTCTCTGATTCCCATACCCTTGGTTTCTTCGCTGCGTTGAACGCAGGTATATCCAGATTTAGTGGATCGCTTAAGCATACCCATATATTTCTTTGTCCATATAAATACGTCACAAAGCCCCATTCACGGCCTTGTTCATCTGTGTATGCATACATAACATGAAAACTCTCTGCATTCAAATTCTCAATAGTCCACAGCGGAGCGTCAGCGCCCGGCCATGGCCACACGACCGCCGCCCCCTCCTTTTTCAGCTCATCATATTCTCCGTTATATTGATAAAACTCTCCTGGATGATCCTCCTCAAACTCGATATAGTCATACATCACCAAAAGTTGATCTGTTTTAACCCACCCATCAATATATTTATCGCCAGTATCAAGCGATACAAGCCCCCAATACTCTCCTTTGAATAGGCAGGAATATTTAATATAAACTATTTCGCCACTCTCAATTACGCCTATCTTCGCATTCAAATTCGGCGCTTTTTGTACTGATACTAAATCATATTCATCACTTATACAGAAGTACCGCCCTAAATCTACGCATTGATCTGAATATCGGCGATAAAAAGGATTGTCAGGCTCAATTATCACATCGGCATTTGCTCTCAATACTGGGGTAAATAAAAGAAATATAATTAAAATCAGAAGTAATTTTTTTGTCATAACTACACCCCATAAATATTACTTAACTGTTGAAATAGTAATCCTGCAGCAAAAGAAAACACATTTGCTGCTATTGAGAAAAAGTATGGCCTTTTGAAACTCTGTCCATATTTTTTATAATAACACCCTTCAATTATCATTGCAAATAATTCCAGCGGTATCAATACAATTACAGGTTCTATATCGGCATACATTACGATCAGCCAATATGATAACACTACAACAGGATTTGTAATTATATTTACCAGTGAAACAAGCATTAAGTCTTTTTTGTTTCGTTTTCCTGTGAGAAAAAAGAATCCCGACTCAAGCACAAGTGTCAAAGCAAGCGATATAGCTAGCGAAAAAGCAAGTTCCTTTATCATACTTTTGTTTTCCCCAGTCCCATCAAAAGAAACGCAAGCGATATTACTGTTCCAAGCGCAAATAACCACGCAGTGTTAAACGGTATTTCAACGCCTAAATAAACAGGCAAGAAGCCAAGGAATAATGCAAATGTTAAAACACCGAAAGAGAACCCTTTCGCGTAGGGGAAAATTCTTGCCATGCACCATAGCGTGATGGGCATTGACATGTTGAATAAAAACACGGCGGCGATTCCCGGCATTGGCGTTTGAATGAAAAGGAACAAAATGGCGGCCAAACCAAGCGAGAATACTGATACTCTCTTAATTCCAAATTTGTCTGATAAAAACCCGCCGGTGGTTTTTCCAAGCACCGTGGCGAACACCAGAGCTATGCCCCAATGAGTGATACTTTTCCATGGTAAATCCATTGCCAGCCCCGTAAATGAACGTATACAGACAACAAAAAAGAAACACGCCGCTACAAAGACTGCTTGTCTAGGACTTGTACTTTTTTCTGGTGAAAAGACTGCGTTTTCCAGATACGCTGCGCTGTTTAACGTACGCATAATCATTATAGCAATAGCCGCTAATAAAACTGATGATAAGGCAATGGGCATAACCGCTGGACTATTCGCTATGCCTAAAAGCGTTCCCCAATATATGCCGAAGGCCCCGGGAGAAACGAATACACCTAGCGCGCTCATTTTTGTGTCGCTGATATTCAAAACATCAATTCCCCCGCCTATATGAAATGAGGCATTGCCTATTCCCAGAATTATTGTCGCCGCAACAGGAGCGTTCAAAATGCCGTAAGCTGCGCATAAAAGGACGCATCCAGTTGCGGCAAATAAATAGTTTTTATTGCATTTATCCGCGATAATACCCAACGGCATTTGAAAAGCAAAAGCGAAGAAGTTATAGAGGTACACACAAAGATAAGCTTCCGGCTCTCCTGAAATATATCGAAACATTAAAAAAGCGCAATTAAAATCTACAAGAAAATGTACGATAGAATACATAGACACCATGACCCATTGTTTATGTGAAATCATTCTAATTCTACCAACTCTCATTTACTATTCTCTACACAAAATTCATCATTACGCTCTTGACTTTTAAACATTTTTGTGCTATTATCGCTTTAAACGGTTAAACACTGGCATCACTTATTGCGGATCACAGAAAAGCTTTGGTGGGAAGAAAGACGTCCTCACTTGCTCGAGACCTTGATGTTTGAGCATAAATGCTATTATAAAGTAAGGAGTATTGTTATGGCAAATATTAAATTTCTTTCTGGTGAAAACATCCCTCTTGAAATGCACAAAGTCCGCATGGTCCAAAAGGTAACCCTGCTGCCCGTCGAACAGCGGGTACAATGTATGCGGGAAGCTGGGTTCAATACCTTCCTGCTGAAAAACCGCGACGTATTCCTTGATATGCTCACAGACAGCGGCGTCAATGCCATGAGCCAGAATCAGTATGCCGCTATGATGCAAGCGGACGACAGCTACGCGGGATCGGAAACCTTTTACAGGCTGGAGGCCGTATTGCAGGATGTTTTCGGTATGGAACACTTTTTGCCCGCCCACCAGGGGAGAGCATGTGAAAATATCATTGCGAAAGTACTCGTAAAGCCCGGAACGGTTGCGCTTATGAATTACCACTTCACGACCACCAAAGCGCACATCACCTTAAACGGTGGTGAAATTGAAGAAATAATTGGCGAGGAAGGTTTAAAAATACAAAGTAACGAACCTTTTAAGGGCGACATTGACATTGATAAGCTCACTGAGTGCATAAAGAGGATCGGAAAAGAAAAAATCTCCTTTGTGCGAATCGAGGCAGGTACCAACCTAGTGGGCGGACAGCCCGTTTCGATGAGCAATATGCGCGAGGTTTCACGCATATGCCGCCAGGAGGGCTTGACATTAGTTTTTGACGCAAGCCTCTTAGGCGATAACCTTTATTTTATCAAAACACGAGACGAAAAATACAAAGATGTCGATATCATCGATATTACGCGGGAAATCGCGTCTCTGATGGATATCGTTTATTTTTCAGCCAGAAAACTCGGTTCCGCTCGCGGCGGCGGCATCCTTGTATCGGATCATGATTTATTCCTCAAGATGCGCGAGCTGGTGCCAGTGTATGAAGGTTTCCTGACATACGGCGGAATGTCGGTGCGTGAAATGGAAGCGTTAGCGGTAGGGCTTCGGGAAACGATGGATATTGATGTGATCAGCCAGACGCCAATCATCATTGAAGCATTATGCAACGAGTTGTTAAGCAATGGAATACCTGTCGTGACGCCTCCCGGCGGTCTCGGCTGCCATGTGGACGCGATGGAGTTTTGCTCGCATATCCCACAGACGCAGTATAGGGCGGGCGCGCTGGCGGCGGCTATATTTATCGCCGGCAGCGTACGCTGTATGGAACGCGGTACATTGAGCGAGCAACGCAACGACGATGGCAGCGAAAATTTGGCGGAAATGGAACTGGCCCGGCTTGCTGTGCCGCGGCGTGTATTCACATTGTCTCATGTAAAATATACAGCCGACCGCTTAAATTGGCTGTATCAAAACCGTCGCCTGATTGGCGGGTTGGAATTTGTGGAAGAGCCGCATATGCTCCGCTTCTTCTTCGGCCGCCTTCTTCCCATTGGGGACTGGCCGGAAAACCTGGCTCGAAAGTTCCGCGATGATTTTGGGGATAGCCTATAAGCGGCAAATAAGGTACTGTTCAGTTGGCATCCAAAAAACACAGGTTGGTTACAGGCAACGCACTGGTACAGCGGTGAAAACTTGTATTATTATCCAAAACTTGTGTGCGGAGCCTGTAACCATTGCGAGTTTTTTGGATACCCTCTGAACAGTTACAAACAAGGTGCTGATAAATAATAATCTGATGAATAATTCGGTGAAATTGCCGCCGGTTTTGTCATCAGGCGGCGCGACAAAGCATATATCACTTTATCGCCAATACATGGCGGCGCATAGTCTCAAAACATCCACAAACGCCCACGATACCAGCGTGGACGTTTGCTGTGCCTGTATGTCCTGTGTTTTTGGATGACACTGGTAACTATATCCATTCATTCGCAAAAAAACAGGGTTTTCTTTTTTGTAAAATATGATATAATACCTAGATATTTATACTATCTATTGGAGGAAATCTGGAGGGACTGAAATGAACAAAGGAACATTTTACATTTCGACGCCAATTTACTACCCGTCTGACAAACTGCACATCGGGCATACATACTGCACGGTCGCAGCGGACGTTATTGCGAGGTATAAACGAATGCGCGGTTATGATGTTATGTTCCTGACCGGGACGGACGAGCATGGGATGAAAATCGAAGAAAGGGCAAAAGCGTCCGGAGTCACGCCAAAACAGTTCGTCGACGAGATAATCTGTGGGGAGGGCGGTATACTCGACCTATGGAAACTGATGAATATCTCATACGACCGCTTTATACGCACGACCGACGACTACCACGAAGAATCAATACAAAAGATATTTCGCGCGCTCTATGATAAGGGCGATATATATAAGGGCGTCTATAAAGGATTATACTGCACGCCGTGCGAGTCGTTTTGGACGGAAAGCCAGCTTGTGGACGGGAAATGCCCCGACTGCGGGCGTGACGTGAAGTACGCGGAAGAGGAAGCGTACTTTTTCCGTCAATCTAAATACGCCCAGCGGATCATTGAATCAATATCTAGCTACCTCGAGCCGCAATCGCGCGTCAATGAAATGATGAACAATTTCCTCAAACCGGGACTTGAAGATATCTGCGTTTCCCGCACGACTTTCAAATGGGGCGTACCCGTCGATTTCGATCCCGGCCATGTCGTCTATGTCTGGGTCGACGCCCTTAGCAACTATATCACTGCCCTTGGATACATGAACAGCAAATACGACGACTTCGACAAATACTGGCCTTGTGACATACATCTGGTCGGAAAAGAGATCGTGCGGCTCCACTCGATTCTGTGGCCTGCTATGCTGATGGCGCTAGACGTTCCGCTGCCCAAAAAAGTGTACGGCCACGGCTGGCTCTTGTTCGGCGGCGATAAGATGAGCAAATCGAAAGGGAATGTTAAGGATCCCGGCATTCTGGCTAAGCGATATGGCGTCGACGCGCTACGTTTCTTCCTTCTTCGCGAATACACATTCGGCGCAGATGGCAACTTTACAAACGAATTGCTAATATCGCGCATCAATTCCGACCTGGCAAACGACTTAGGGAATCTTGTGTCGCGCACAGTAGCTATGGCTGAGAAATACTTTGGCGGAAAGTTGCCCCAGGAGCGCGAAGGTAGCCTAGAAGACAGCGAGATAACCGCCATGGCGGGTGATCTGAGCAAGGCTTATGAAACGTGCATGGAAAAGCTCGCCTTCCAGGACGCGCTTGAGGCAGTTTTCAAAGTCACATCCCGCGCGAACAAGTACATAGACGAGACAACTCCATGGATACTGGCAAAAGAAACAGGAAAACAGCCCCGGCTCGCCTCGGTGCTATATAACTTACTGGAGATGATCCGCATATGCGCGATCATGCTTCAGCCTTTCATGCCGGATTCATGCCACAGAATTTTCAAGCAGATTGGCGCGTCCGGGGAGCTGACGGAATTCGATAGCGCTGCATCGTTCGGCGGGCTGCCGGAAACCGTAACCGTTGAAAAGGGCGAGATCATATTCCCAAGGCTTGATATGGCAAAGGAGCTTGAGGAACTTGCGGGGGAGTGAGCGTCTATGTGTCATATGCTTCCCAATTAGTTACTGTTCAGAGGGTATCCCAATTATAACTAAGCGAACGTATAGCGGTCGCGATCACAGGAGGAATTATCGTGAATTTAATTGTGTCTTTGTTTCTTGGGATTGTCCAGGGGGTAACCGAATTCCTGCCCATTTCAAGCTCAGGCCACCTGTCCATATTGCAAAACCTATTTAAAATGGACTATTCAGAAGAGGCGCATCTGCTGTTCGATATGCTTTTGCACTTTGGCACGCTGATTTCGATATGCGCTGTTTATAGAGCCGAAATAAAAACAATGTTTTCTGACGGGCTTGATTTTTTGCGCATGAGAAACGACTCCGACTCAGGCGAGCCAGTCACGCTCAAACCGCCTGCCAGGGCGCTGTTTTTCGTTTTGGTGGGCACTATACCAATGTTTGTCGCGGCTATTTTCATGAGTTTTGTGTCACGGCTGTTTTTCAGCACCGCTTTCGTCGGTTTTGCGCTTATCATTACAGGCGCGATCCTGTTTGTTTCCGATAAATATATCCAGGTCGGGAACAAGACTGAAAAAACCATGACGATCAAGGACGCGATAATTATTGGACTTGCCCAAGCCGTAACAATCTTGCCTGGTTTATCGCGCTCAGGAACGACAATCTCCGTCGGGCTCGCCAGAGGCTTAAACAAAAACTACGCCGTGCGTTTTTCCCTCCTGCTTTCGATCCCGGCGGTGTTTGGCGGCATGATCGTGTCATTATTCAAAGCAATAAGAGCAGGTGCGGACTTTTCGCTTTTCCCTGTATATCTTGCAGGGTTCATTGTCGCGGCGGTCGTGGGGTTCTTCGCGATCCAGCTAATCAGGCGGCTAATGGCGAAAGACGGGATAGGCAAGTTTTCCTACTACTGCTGGGGCATCGGGGCGCTGACGTTGATTTTATCGCTTGTGCTAAAGTGAGAGATATTGTTGATGAAAGAAAGAAGCGGGACGGCCACAAAAAAATCTGTATCATCTTCTAAACGCGGCTCAGACGCGCCCGCTCGTCGTGGGAGCGGCGGTGTCGGTACTCCGCGTAGGCGGGAGTTTACGGCTGCCGTTTTCTTCATTCTCGCGGTTTTTTCCATTATTGGATATTTCAATACAGACGGCGCTTTCATAGGTTTTTTTGTTGGTTTTATAAAAGGGCTTGTGGGTGGCGGTTTTTTTGCTCTTGCTCCAGTTCTGCTGATGTGTTCGGTAATACTGTGCTTTCACAGAGGGCGACCGGTACTGTCCCGGACTATATGCGTCTTACTTCTGCCTGTCATTATTGGGTCACTGATACATTTGTTCGCGTGTGATCCTAATGGCAAGATATCGCTAGACATGTTCCCTAAACTCTGGGGCGACGGGAAGTCGCTCAATTCCGGGGGCGCGGTTGGCGGCGCGTTCACGGAGCTGTTTTATTGGCTTTTTGATATAGCCGGAGCGGCGGTCGTCCTCATTAGCGCGGCCTTGTTCCTGCTTATGACCGCGTTCAATATAACGCTGACCGGCATCGTGGACGCGATCAAAAAGCGTGAACGCCGCGAATACATCCCCGAACCCAAACCTGATCCGGCGCCAATGCCAACACCTATGCAGGAACGGTTGACTCGCGCCCAAAAACGCGCGGTAGCCGCGAAGAAAAAGAGTGCTATCGATATTCCGATAGATGGAGAACAGCCTCCGGACAATCATCCCGAACCGCCGAAGGAAAAACAGGATAGCGCCGCAAAACGGGTCAAGGCGCTTGAACAGTATCTCTCGGGGAACACGCCCAGCGAGGAAGAGGAAGTCAAATCGGACGATCCTGAGGAAATAGAAGATATACAGCTTGATATTCCGTTCATGGAAAAGAAAAGAAAAGGCAAAGAACCTACGATAACTCAGCCGCGTGCGCGGGAGAAAACTTCCGAAGCGCCTGAAAAGGTATCAATAGGTAAGAAGCAAGCGGAAGATTTTGAACAGATAAAAACCGGCCAGGAAACAAACTATTCCTTCCCACCTGTCGAGCTGCTGTCGGCAGGAGTCGAGAGAGCACGCTCAGGGGACGACGAAGTACGCGTAAACTCCGATCGCCTTGAGGCGGCGTTTCGCAGTTTCGGGGTTAATGTGACTATATCGACCGCGACGCGGGGACCCGCTGTCACAAGGTACGAAGCAGAGCTTGAGGCGGGCATTAAGCTCAGCCGTCTAACAAGTCTAGCCGACGACATCGCGCTGTCGCTCGGGACAAGCGGCGTACGCATCGCCGCCATGCCGAACAAGATATCTACGGTCGGCATAGAGGTCCCTAATAAAAACATAAGTAAAGTCTATCTGCGTAGCATAATCGAGTCGCAAGCGTTCACGAACGCGAAATCGAAGCTGACGTTCGCCATCGGTATGGATATTTCCGGTGAGGCCATCGTTGGAAACGTATCGAAGCTTCCACATATGCTTGTGGCAGGGACGACCGGTTCCGGCAAATCGGTTTGCCTCAACTCGTTTATTTTAAGCATACTGTATAAAGCAACGCCAGACGACGCGCGTTTTATCATGATCGACCCGAAAATGGTAGAATTTAAAGTCTACAATAACATTCCGCATCTGCTTGTCCCGGTCGTCACCGATATTAAAAAAGCAGCCGGCGCGCTGCAATGGGCTGTTTTCGAAATGATGAAGAGATACGCGCTTTTCGCGGAGACGAACGCCAGGGACATAGAGGGATACAATCAAATCGCGCGTGGGACAGGCGAGCGCGAGCCGCTCCCGCAGATCATAGTCGTCATAGATGAGCTGGCCGACTTGATGATGATGGCAGCTAAGGAAGTGGAGGAGTCCGTATGCCGCGTTGCCCAGATGGGCCGCGCCGCCGGGATGCACCTGATAATCGCGACGCAAAGCCCCCGGGCCGATGTCATCACGGGCCTCATGAAAGCGAACATCCCATCCAGGATAGCGTTTAAAGTCTCAAGCGCGCTGGAGTCGCGCATCATCCTTGACGCCGGTGGTAACGCGGACAAGTTGGTTGGCAACGGGGACATGCTCTTCGCGCCGATTGGCACGAATAAGCCAATGCGCGTCCAAGGCACATGGGTTTCAGACAAAGAACGCGAAACTGTCGTGGATTTCATCAAGAAGAGCGGCGAAACACAGTATTCAGAAGAAGTTATGGACGAGATCGAGAAAGCTGCCGTCGATAGATCACCTGGCGATAAGATTAAAGACGAGCCGGAAGGCGCCGATTACGACGAACTGTTGCCACAGGCCGTGGACGTCATATTCGAGACAGGCCAGGCGTCCGTATCAATGCTTCAGCGCCGCCTCAAACTAGGTTATTCGCGCGCCGCGCGTATAGTCGATCAAATGGAGCAAATGGGGATAGTGGGGCCGTTTGAAGGTTCCAAGCCGCGCACGGTACTAGTTACGAAAGATCAGTGGAGACAAATGCAGTACGTAAACGGCACAGCACCCGTGGATAAGGCATACCCTTATCCCATTGCGGCAACATCATTCGACGAACCAGACGACGAGGATGACGAAGTGTGAAATAACGACGGCAATAGTAACATTCTATGAAGAAATTTGGGGTACTCAAGTAAAAATTTACATTCCATTTACTATTCCTGGAATGTAAACTATTTGCTATGCAGTACTAATCTAAAAATAGGAGGACAAAAAATGAAAAAGTTATTGGCAGTACTATTGGCATTATTCATGTTCGTTTCCCTGACAGCCTGCAAGGGCAACGACAATGGCGACACAGGCAACACAGGTGTTGACACAGGTGTCGACACGGGCGCCGACACACAGGCAGGAGGAGCAATCAAGGTCGATGTGTTCTGGTACACTTTCGCGGACACATATCTCACCAGCGTACGCAACGCAATGGAATCGCAGTTTAATAGTGTCTCAAATATCAGCTACATGATGCATGACTGCCAGGAGGATCAAGCAAAGCAGACAGAGTTAGTTCAGTCCGCTATTACCCAGGGCACGAATCTCCTTGTCGTCAACATTGTGACGACCGGATCAGAAGAAGCCGCGATGAATATAGTCAACCTCGCCAAAGCCGCCGATCTTCCGATCGTTTTCTTCAACCGCGAAGTTAGCGACGCGGTGGTCAATTCCTACGCAAAGTGCGCTTTTGTCGGGACTGACGCGGATGAAGCAGGTTTCATGCAGGGTGAAGCTATCGCAAGTTTCCTTCTTGAAGGGGACAACCTTTCCAAATATGACCTCAACGGCGACGGTGAAATCAGCTATATAATGTTCAGAGGCGAACACGGCAACGCCGAGGCTTTTGGCCGCACGAAGTATTCCGTGCAGCAAGCCAATGAACTACTTGCCACCAGTGGCGTAAAGCTTGTTCCTTCCCGCGCGAATGAGACAAGCAATCAGTACGACGACGATGGAATCAGCAACTACTTCCTGTACGGCAACTGGTCAGCCGCCAACGCGGCGGACCTTATGCGCACAGCTCTAACCGCGAATTCCCTGACAGACGGTTCAATCGAGCTTATCATCGCCAACAACGACGACCAGGCTATCGGCGCTATCGAGGCCATGAATGAGCAAGGCTTCAATACTGGCGCTGATGCTGTAGGTTATATCCCTGTGTTTGGCGTCGACGCCACGTCCGTCGCGCAAGAAGCGATCAACGGCGGAAGAATGACCGGCACAATTTTGCAAGATGGCCCAGCTATGGCAGCTTGTATCGTTTTGCTTGCCAAGAACATCGCGGGAGACCTCGACCTAATGGCTGGCACCAGCGGCTACAACATTGACTCGGGCGTCAACAAGATCCGTATCCCATACGCGATTGTTAGCGGTTCATCTCCAAATATAGCTACGCCGCCAGTCGCTGCAGGTCCGATAAAAGTTGACATTTTCTGGTATACATTTGCCGACACGTATCTCACCAGCGTTCGCAACGCGATGGAAGCGCAACTGAGCGCAAATCCAAATCTTATAGCCACTCATTTTGACTGCCAGGAGGATCAGGGCAGACAGACGGATATGGTTCAATCATCTATCACGCAAGGCGTCGATTTGTTGATTGTCAACATCGTAACTACGGGTTCTGAGGAAGCCGCGATGAATATCGTCAACATGGCAAAAGACGCCGGTATCCCGATCATATTCTTCAACCGCGAGGTCAGCGACGCTGTTGTCAATTCCTATGAAAAATGCGCGTTCGTTGGAACTGACGCCGACGAAGCTGGATACATGCAAGGTCAGGCTATTGCCAACTTCTTGCTCATGGGGGACAACCTGAGCAAATACGACCTCAACAGCGATGGCGAAATTAGCTACATCATGTTCAGAGGCGAACACGGCAATGCTGAGGCTTTCGGCCGCACAAAGTATTCTGTGCAGGAAGCCAACAGGCTCCTTGCCGGCCAGGCGAAACTCGTACCCTCGCGCGCCAATGAGACAAGCAACCAGTACGAAGACGACGGAATCAGCAACTTCTTCCTGTACGGCAACTGGTCGGCAGCAAACGCGGCGGATCTTATGCGCACCGCCCTGACCGCCAATTCCCTGACTGACGGTTCGATCGAGTTGATCATCGCCAACAATGACGACCAAGCGATCGGCGCTATCGAGGCCATGAATGAGCAAGGCTTCAATACGGGTTCCGGCAGCAATTACATCCCGGTATTCGGAGTCGATGCCACGTCTGTCGCGCAGGAAGCGATCAATGCCGGCAAGATGACCGCTACCATCCTCCAGGATGCCGAAGGAATGGCAGCATACATTCTGGCTCTCGCCAACAATGTTGCTGCGGGCGCCGACTTGTTAGCTAACACAGGCGGATACAATATTGACGCTGGTGTCGCTAAGATCCGTGTTCCGTATGCTATCTTTGGATAATTGGTAATAACTGAAATTAATTGGAAAAATGGAAATAACTGATGCGTAATCAGTAAAGCAATGACAGAGCAGGCCAGCAGCCGGCCTATATGGCCGGCTGCCCCTGCATGTTATAGGGATTTTGTAATCTTATCTGATCGCAATAACGCGCGATTATGAAAACGCATTGAGGAGATGCAAAATGGAGGAAAAATATCTGCTGCAAATAAAAAATGTGAGCAAAGGATTTCCCGGCGTCCAGGCTCTCGATAATGTCAGCATGGATGTACGCCCAGGTAGTATCCATTCCCTCATGGGTGAAAATGGCGCTGGGAAATCTACTTTGATGAAATGTTTGTTCGGCATATACACCGCTGACAAAGGGGAGTTTATTCTTGACGGCAGGAAGGTTAGTTTTTCAAGCCCTAAGCAAGCGATGGATAACGGGATTGCCATGGTGCATCAGGAGCTCAATCAAGTGCATACCCGAAACGTTATGGAAAACATATGGCTTGGCAGGTTTCCGGTTGGAATTACTGGGGTCAATCATAAAAAGATGTATGATGACACGATCGCTATTTTCAAGGATTTGGGCATATCAGTAGACCCAAAGGCTATTATCAAGACTCTATCGGTGTCTCAACGGCAGATGGTCGAGATTGCGAAGGCCGTCTCGCACAACAGCAAAATAATAGTTTTTGACGAACCGACGTCTTCGCTTACTGAAGTCGAGGTCGATCATCTGTTCCGCATCATCTTCAACCTTCGTGACAGAGGGTGCGGGATCATCTATATATCCCACAGGATGAGCGAGATTTTACAGATTTCCGACGAGGTCACCGTTTTGCGCGATGGTAAGCTCGTATCAACAGCCCTAGCGTCAGAGCTTACTATTGATAAGATCATAACGCAGATGGTCGGCAGGGAACTTAGCAACGTTTACCCTCCAAAGGATAATGTCCCGGGCGAGGTGGTGCTGTCGGTTGTAGGTCTTACGGCGCTTTACCAGAATCTCCACGATGTATCGTTTGATTTGCGTTACGGTGAGATATTGGGCGTATCGGGGCTTGTGGGAGCAGGGCGTACAGAAATGCTTGAGAATATTTTTGGCCTCGCGAAAGTGAAATCCGGAAAGATTCTTAAGGGTGGTAAGCTGATCAAGAACAGAAACTCACGGCACGCCAAACGTAACGGTTTTGCGATGCTCACTGAGGAGCGGCGTTTCAACGGGATATTCAGCGTGTTGAATGTGCGTGAGAATATGACTATCGCAAGCCTTAAGAAGTGTAAAGTAAAAGGGCTTTACCTCAGCAACAAAAAAATAGGCTCAGACACAGCATGGGCTATTGAGACCCTTAAAATCAAGACGCCCGGCCAAAAGACTAAACTACGCTCATTATCCGGCGGCAATCAGCAAAAGGTCATTCTTGGACGGTGGCTATTGACGGATCCGGATGTGTTTTTGTTTGATGAGCCGACAAGAGGTATCGATGTCGGCGCAAAATATGAAATATATCAACTGATGGTAA
This sequence comes from Oscillospiraceae bacterium, assembly GCA_009776445.1. Lineage (GTDB taxonomy): Bacteria > Bacillota > Clostridia > Oscillospirales > Oscillospiraceae > WRMH01. The sequence continues at coordinate 38,204 of WRNV01000015.1, forward strand.
ACCTAGCGAAGGAAGGAAAAGCCGTTATAATGGTGTCCAGCGAGCTGCCAGAACTCCTGGGCATATGCGACAGGATCCTAGTCATGTCCAACGGATATCTAACAGGCACTGTTAACGCCGCCGAGACCAGCCAAGAGGAAATCATGGCGCTTTCGGTGGAGCGTGTTTAATCAAACGCAAAGAGGAGGATTAACTATGAAAAGCAGCAGCGTGTTTTCGCGAATCACTGACAATATTTCGCTGCGGTGGGAGAACTATAAGGCGCTTGAC
>WRNV01000016.1 GCA_009776445.1 Oscillospiraceae bacterium
GTGGAAATAAGCACGCCAATAATACTGTCCGAGGAACTTTGGCATCGCTCCGGGCATTGGGATCACTATAAGAATAATATGTATTTCACGAAAATAGACGGCGATGATTATGCGATAAAGCCAATGAATTGCCCTGGCGGGATGCTTGTCTACAAGCGCCGCATGTGGAGCTACCGCGATTTGCCCGTACGTATGGCGGAGCTTGGNCTTGTCCACCGCCACGAGCTTTCCGGCGCGCTTCACGGCTTAATGCGTGTGCGGAACTTCACGCAGGACGACGCGCACATATTTATGGCGCCGGAGCACATCCCTTCGGAAATCGCCGGCGTTATCAGCCTTGTCGACCGTATCTATAAGGTTTTTGGCTTTGATTATCTCGTGGAGCTGTCAACGCGGCCTGAAACGTTCATGGGCGATATTGAGACATGGAACGTAGCGGAAAAAATCCTGGAGGACGCGCTGATAAGCAAAAATGTCAAATACCGCATCAATCCCGGCGACGGCGCCTTTTACGGGCCTAAGATAGACTTCCATTTGGTGGACTGCATTGGCCGCTCGTGGCAGTGCGCGACTTTGCAGCTTGATTTCCAGATGCCGGGGCGTTTTGAGCTTGAGTATATTGGCGCCGACGGTGCAAAGCATCAGCCTGTTATGATCCATCGGACTGTTTTAGGTTCGCTTGAGCGTTTTATAGCGATACTCACCGAGCAATATGCCGGCGCGTTCCCGTTGTGGCTGGCGCCTGTCCAAGTGGTTGTAATGCCGATCACCGACCGTACTCATACATACGCGCAGTCCGTGGCGGATACTTTGTCCGACGCGGGTTTTCGTGTCGAGACGGATTTCCGCAACGAGAAAATCGGGTATAAAATCCGCGAGGCTCAACTGCAAAAAGTCCCATATATGCTTGTGTTGGGCGACAAGGAAATGGAGACCGGATTTGTTACGGTGCGCAAACGCGTCGACGGCGATATCGGTTCGATGAAGCTTAGCGAGTTCATTGAAAAGATTTCTAAGGAAAAGCAGATAAATTAGTAATAATAATTCTTTACTATTTCAGAAAGGCAAAACACTATGAGACCCTTCACCATAATGATTGATACTGGCGCGGATTTACCCCAGGAGTATATTGATGAACACGGAATCGCAACGATACCGATCCCGTTCAACCTTGACGGGGTGCAACACAGTGACGGGCGATGGCAAAAAATATCCGCCCAGGAGTTTTATGACGCCTTACGCGATGGAAGCGTCGCGGGAACGGCTCTGATCAATCCAGAGTCATTTGTAAGTGTGTTTACAGATTATGCCGTCAGAGGTGAACAACTTCTGGTCATTACTCTTAGCGGAGGCCTTTCGGGGACATACCAGAACTCCGTTATCGCTCTAGCCGAGGTGAAGGAAAAGTGTCCTGATTGCCGCATATGCTCAGTTGACAGCGTAAACGCCGCCGGCGGAGCGGGTTTAGTCGCGGCTCTGGCGGTAAAAAAACGTTCTGAGGGCTTATCTCTTGAAGAGACCGCAAAGTGGCTGGAAGAAAAAACCCAAAGCTGCTTGGCCCTGTTTACTGTAAGCGACCTTATGTATTTGCACAGGGGCGGACGGTTGAGTAAGGTCCAAGCAATAGCGGGTTCTATCATTGGCATCAAGCCTCTGCTCAACGTCGCGCCGGACGGTTCGCTGAAATTAAAAGATAAAGTCCGCGGGCGCAAAGCCGCCATTAAAACGCTTTTTAGTCAACTAACGCGTAGCCTTAACAACTCCACAAGCCTTGATACAGTTATCATCAGCCACTCAAACTGCCTTGAAGATGCACAGTCGCTTGCCACGCTGATAAAATCTTCTGTTGGCGCACGCGAAATACATCTCGTGATGATGGGGCCTGTCATCGGGACTCACGTGGGTCCAGGTTGCGTCGCCTTGTTTTTTGAGTCCGATATGTCTCGCTCCGAATACGAGGCCAAGTTTTATGGTATGTAGCGTAACGGCGCTACCGCTATACCTTTATGCTGCTACACTGCTCAAGTCAAGGGCTTGTGAACAGCAACTTGACTGTTGCTGTTCACAAGTGAAGATCACGGCTCGCGTCAGTCCTTAAATCCTTGCAAGAAACGATCCTTTATCGCGTCTTTTCTTGACAGGTTTATGCGGCCTCGATCATCAATCTCCGTCACCTTCACCCAAGTCATGTCTCCTTCTTTTAAAACATCTTCAACTTTCTCTACGCGGCGGTTCTCAAGTTTTGAAATGTGGACCATCCCATCCTTCCCTGGAACAAGCTCGACAAACGCCCCAATTGGGATGATTCTTACGACTTTACCGTAATACAGCTTACCAACTTCCGGCACAAAAACGATATCTTCTATCATTTTCCTTGCCAAACGGCACGCCTCAATGTCACTAGAGGCAATATACACGCTGCCATCGTCCTCGATATCGACTTTCGCTCCGGTGTCCGCGCAGATTTTCTGTATGACTTTGCCGCCGGCGCCGATCACTTCCCTGATTTTGTCAGGGTGGATTTTTAGCATGATCATCTTCGGCGCCGTAGGCGCCAGTTCGGCGCGTGGCTTCGCTATCACAGGAAGCATGATCTCATCAAGAATCTGTATCCGCGCCTCGCGAGTCATGTCAAAAGCTGACTTGATGATTTCCATCGTAAGGCCATCATTCTTTAAATCCATCTGTATGGCGGTTATACCTTTTTTTGTGCCGCCAACCTTAAAATCCATCTCTCCATGGAAATCTTCCACACCCTGTATGTCTATAAATGTAGTCCAATCGCCACCGTCGGATATAAGCCCGCATGATATGCCGGCGACAGGCGCTGTTATAGGTACGCCCGCGTCCATGAGCGCAAGAGTAGAGCCACAGATAGCTCCTTGCGACGTCGAGCCATTAGACGATAGGACCTCGGACACGACGCGAATGGCATATGGAAAGTCATCGACGCTGGGCAAAACCGGCTCTAGCGCCTTTTCCGCGAGCGCGCCGTGGCCCTGCTCGCGTCGTGACGTTGAGCGCGCACCGCGCGCCTCTCCAACTGAGAATGATGGAAAATTATAATGGTGCATGTATCTTTTTGACTCTTCTTCATAAGTAGTGTCAAGTTTTTGCGCGTTGGATATTGTTCCGAGCGTCGTGACAGAGAGCACTTGAGTCTGGCCGCGTGTAAAAAGGCCGGAACCATGTACCAGGGGCAGAAGGCCGACCTCCGCGACCATGGGGCGGATCTCGTGCATTCCTCTTCCATCCACGCGTTTGCCTTCAAGTAGCCATGCTTTGACGACTTTCTTTTGGATCTTGTACGTTATCTCTTCAATTTGCGCCGTAATCTCCGGGTATTCTTCCCCGAACTCTTCTATCATGCGTACAAGGACGGCATTGAAGCGCTCTTCGCGAACATTTTTATCATCTGTGTCCATAGAGTACTTAACGTCGTCAAGGTACGAGTCCACGAGTTTAGCGAATAACTCTTCGTTAAATGATGTTTTTGCGTAGTCAAATTTCGGTTTTCCTATCTCCCTAATCATCAGGTTAATAAGCTCGATTACCGGCTGTATTGCCTCATGCGCCTGCTTAATGCCTTCGAGCATGATATCCTCGGGTATCTCGTTTGCCGCCGCTTCGATCATGACGACTTTCTTCGCCGTCGAAGCTATGGTGCAGTACATCTCTGATTCTTCGCGTTGCGTCGCTGTCGGGTTGATTATAAACTCGCCGTTTATAAGGCCAAGCCCGACGCCACCGATGGGACCCCCCCACGGTATGTCGGATATCGATACGGCGGCGGACGCTCCAATCATCGCGGCGATTTCAGGAGAACAATCATGTTCGACTGCCAGAATAGTGCAGGTTATTGCTACGTCATTTCTTAAATCGTCTGGGAAAAGCGGCCGCATAGGCCTGTCGATCATACGTCCTGCGAGTACGGCGCGCTCGGCTGGCCTGCCTTCGCGGCGCAAATAACCCCCGGGGATCCTTCCTACCGCGTAAAGTTTTTCCTCGAAATCAACCGAAAGCGGGAAAAAGTCAATGCCCTCTCGCGGGCGGGCGGAGGCTGTCGCCGTGACAAGTACGACTGTGTCGCCGTAACGAACAAGAACTGACGCATTGCTCAGTTCCGCCAACTTCCCGGTTTCGAGAGTGAGCTTGCGCCCGGCGAAGTCTATGGAATATCTCTTGTCTTGCGTGAATTCCTTTTTCTTGATAACCATTAATTTTGCTCCTTTTCATACTTAACATGTCCGCCAGCTTTTAGGAGAAGAGGGGGATCGAACCTGGAACAGTTCGGCTCCCCCTTTCCCCAGCTTTTCGCTTTATTTTCTGATGCCAAGTTTCGCGATACACGCCCTGTAACGCTCAATGTCCTTTTTTGCCAGATAATCCAGCAAACAGCGGCGGCGTCCGACCATTTTCAGCAAGCCAAGCTCGCTGTGCTTATCTTTTTTATGGATTTTAAGGTGCTCCGTAATCTGCCTAATGCGCTCTGTGAGGATGGCAATTTGAACCTCTGGAGACCCGGTGTCCGTTTCGTGCGTCCTGTTGTTTTCTATAACAGTAGTTTTTTGTTCCTTTGTGATCATTTGTTTAATCAGTCCTTTCTTTTTTGCCGCCACAAACACAAGACGCCTATGGTCGGATACGGTCCATCCCACACTGAGGATTTTCCCGGTGGCGCATGATGTTATAATGGCTACGTACTATTTCCGACGGCTGGGTATCGGGCGGAAAAGATACCGGGGTTTTACCCGGCGTTGTCCCGATACTAAGCGCATGGAACGAATCTGAAAGATGATAACACAAATTCTGGAAATTGTAAAGTTTTTTTCAACAGTAATTTACAGTAATTTTTACTCAAACCTTAATGTTCAGGGGGTATCCAAAAAATCGTAATGGTTACAGGCTCCGCACACAAATTTTGGCCAATATTACATGTTTTCACCACTGTACCAGTGCGTTGCCTGTATATCCTGTGTTTTTGGATGACCCTGAGCAGTTGCTTTTGTAGCAACAGTAACTTTTGCTTTTCGAAAACTGGTTGATTATATTATGCGGGTATTGTATAATGTCCAGGCAAGTTCACAAGCGAACTTTGCTTCAGCGAAAGGCCGCGCTAGTTGGGGAGTCAGCGGTGCCCTGTAGCCTGCAACCCGCTACAGCAGGGACGAATCCCGGCCCCCGGACTTGTGATGTGTCGACAGCCCCCAATAAGCAGTGATGACAAGCCGGTCTCGCGCAACGTAAATTCGTGAACCATGTCAGGCGGGGAACCGAGCAGCATTAAGCGAAACCTTGCGTGTGCCGCGAGGCAACCGGCTTCGAGCCGGCTGTTGGGCAAGCGGGTATATCACACTTTCAAAGGCCGGTGCGCGGCCGCTCACTGGAGCAAAGCAACGCGAATATATTATCTGAAACCGGACGTCCTATCATGTATCAAGCATTATATAGAAAATATAGGCCGCGTTGCTTTCACGATGTAGCCGGGCAGGAACACGTCACTGAAACGCTACGCCGCCAGATACTCAGGGACAGGTTGTCGCATGCCTATCTTTTTGTTGGTACGCGCGGGACAGGCAAAACGACCTGCGCCAAAATACTGGCTCGCGCCATCAACTGCCAAAACCCGGCGGACGGCGAGCCTTGCAACACATGCAAATCATGCATAGGCATAGAGAACGGCAGTATTCTCGACGTTCTCGAATTGGACGCCGCTTCTAACAATGGGGTCGATAGCGTCCGCGCGTTGCGTGAGGAGGCCATATACACCCCCGCTTCGGTAAAAAAACGTGTGTACATCATAGACGAGGTACACATGCTCTCAAGTTCCGCTTTTAACGCGTTACTCAAGATACTTGAAGAACCGCCGGAACATCTGGTTTTCATCCTCGCCACGACAGAACTGCACAAAGTCCCCGCTACAATACTATCGCGTTGCCAAAGATTCTCCTTTAAACGTCTGACTGCAGAGGTTATTGCGGCTCGGCTTGATCTAGTCGCCAATAACGAGGGGCTTAACCTTACGTCGGAGGCTGCGGGAAAGTTAGCGGCTTTAGCCGATGGCTCGATGCGTGACGGGTTGTCTTTGCTTGATCAATGCGCGTCCGATACGTTGATAGACCTGCAACGCGTACTCGATACGGTTGGTCTCGCCGGGCATCAGGAGCTGACGCGGCTTGTGGGAGCAGTGGCGGACAGGGATATATCCGACGCTTTGGGCTGTCTTGACAACCTCTACTGTGATGGAAGGGACCTGACCTCCCTGCTGGGTGAGATAGCATCGCTGGTTCGAGATATGCTTATCTTCAAACTTTCGCCAGGATCTCCGTTGCTAACAAGCGGATTCAGCGTTGAAGAATTATCTATGTTGTCAAAAAAAATGCCGTCTGAGCGTTTGTTGTACTGCCTTGAGACAATAAAGGAAACTCTGTTTTCCATATCACGCAGCGGGAACGTAAAGCTCTCTGTCGAAATGTGCCTTATAAGAATATGCGACGAACAATTGTCGGCCGACGCTTCAGCAATGCTCGCCCGGATCGCGGGATTGGAAGTCACAGGCATAGAAAACCGCAGACCGCGCACTGTGCTGGCAGGCAAAGAGCCACAAGCAGAAGGCAGCGAAAATTATCCGTCTATGGATATGAATATGAATATGGATAAGGATAAGGATACTGTCCCTGCTCAAAAGCCACCAGAAATTCTGGTAGCTCCCATTGAACAAGAAGTAGTACCCAAAACCCCAGTAGCTCCCATAATTCAGAATAATCCAGAAACAGACGAGTCTAAGGGGTTCTGGCTGGATATCCTTGAAATCCTAAAAGAAGATTTAGCCGTATATACTCTTCTTAGCGACAGCGAGAACGTCCACGCTGAGTTGCGGGCAGGAACGCTAACAATCCGAGCGTCAAACCTGTTTACAGTTAACACGATAGAGTCCAAGATGTTTTCTGAACCGCTTAAAGCAGCAGCAAGCAAAGCCCTAGGGCGTGAAATTATCATACGCGTGGAAGCGGGCAGTAGCGGCGGTGAAAGCAACTGGGATAAGCTTGAGCGCCTTAGTGCATTTAATGTTATCAAATTCGAATAAAGGGGCGGTTAAATTGGCAAAAAGTGGTTTTCGCGGCGGCGGTTACACCGGCGGCGGTATGAACGCCAATATGATTAAGCAGGCTCAAAAAATGCAAGCTGATCTAGTTAAGATGCAGTCGGAAATGGAAGAAAAGACCTACTCAGCCCAGTCAGGCGGCGGCGCCGTTACGGCCGTTGTAAGCGGAAAGCGCGAACTTGTTGAACTTGTCATTGAACCAGACGCGGTCGATCCCGAAGATGTTGAGCTGTTGCAGGATTTGATCATTGCGGCAGTTAACGAAGCCTTGCGTAAAGCGCAGACAACCATGAGTGATTCTATGTCCAAGCTTACCGGTGGCTTAAACCTTGGGTTTTAGTTGCGTTAATATGTCTAAATACGTATACCGCTACAACTTCCCTGTTGGGTTTATCTATATTGCGGAAGAGCGCGGAGCGATCACCGACGTTGCCCCACGCCCTTTATTTAACGCGGTTGAAAAGGAAACGCCCCTGATTTCAAAGGCGGCGGGTATGCTGTATGAATATTTTGACGGTATTCGTGTGAGTTTTGAGGACCTGCCTCTCCGCGCGGATGGAACTGTTTTCCAGAGAAAGGTATGGGACGCGCTTGTTGGCATACCATATGGGGAAACGCGCTCATATAAAGAGCAGGCAAAAGCAGTTGGAAACGCCAATGCGTGTCGCGCTGTCGGCGCGGCGAACGGGAAAAATCCAATCATGATCATTATACCCTGTCACAGGGTCATTGGCTCCGATGGGTCGCTAACTGGCTATGCTGGAGGGCTTGACATTAAGAAAGCGTTATTGGAATTTGAACGTTCAAATCGCAAACAGCGTTTCACGGGCGGTGGATTAACGCCGCTATCCACATGACAAGCGCATATAGTATCGGCTGGTGAAGAATGTATACAAGTAGCGCTTTTCTACCTATCGCTGGAAAAACCGGCGGTTTTGTTTTATAAAACCAAGATGGAAGTTTTTTGGCACGAATGTAGACTCCCGCCCAAGCGCCAAGTAAAAACACGAATATCCACGGTAACAGAGGGAAATAGTCGAAGCTTCGGAAACCGGGCTGTGGCCATCCAAGCACATTTAGCGCGTCTTGCGCCCACAAGTTTTCAGACTCGATCGGGACATATGTTGTGGTGATAACGCTTGCGATGACGAGGGAGGCAAGGACAAACGGCGCGATTTTTTTTGGTATGGCATCCCACAGTCCGCGCGTTATCCCAAAAAACAGCATTGAAAACCCCAACAGATGAAGGACGCCAAACCAAACCGGCATATCCATACGATATGTCAGGTATGTTATCGCAACGGCAAGGACTATTGTTACCGAGCCGCGTTTGATGTTGTCCCGTGATAATTGCGACGACACGCCGGAAAGCGATATGAACAGTCCCGCAAATATGTAATGAAGCGTATCGAAAACCGGGTTTGTGAACAACCATATTGGCGCTGACAAAAACGCGGTCAGGTCGTACAGAAAATGGTGAATAACCATAAGCACAACCGCTAAACCGCGTAACGCGTCTATTATTTCAATGCGTTCCTTGCGTTCCTTTTTTTCTGCCATATGTACCGTTAGATCACCAACTACAAACGAATAGCAACTTTAAATAGCAACTTTGCCTTATCGGCCGTTGGCTATTTCTGTGGTTCCTCCGTCGCTTTGCCGACTGTGGAGACGGCCCATTTCGCTATCTGGATGCGTACCCGATCCTCTCCAGTTTCAAAGGTTATTTTATCTTCATCCACATGGACAACCTTGCCGAAGATACCGCCTATAGTTGTTATTGTGTCCCCCGTTGTGAGAGACTCGCGCATTTCGGCGAGTTTCTTTTTCTTTTTATTCTCGGGCCGGATCATGAAAAAATAGAAAAAGGCTACCATTAAGACAATCATGATTATCATTACAGGATCCATAGATAATTCCTCCAGTTATTAAAATGTCACGTAATTATACTTGTACTCCAAAGAAAAAGCAATAGTAAAAAACTAACATCATCAACTAAGTTTGCAACTGGTTACTGTTCAGTTGGCATCCAAAAACACAGGTTGGTTACAGGCAACGCACTTGTACAGCGGTAAAACTTGTATTTTTGTACAAAACTTGTGTGCGGAGCCTGTAACCATTGCGAGTTTTTGGATACCCTCTGAACAGTTGTTGAAACTGTAAGTTTGTAAGGGTATGTTTGTAAGTATATGAAAGCATCTGAAATCAATTTGAAACCTAATTGTTACGAAGATAACATATTATTGGGGCATGCATTGTATTATAATACTACATATAATATTTTACTGATCGGAGCCGCCATGCGTAAGTCTGGAATGACTAGATTAATATCGGTACTGTTTATCCTGTTGTTTATGCTCTTAGCGACGTTCGCGCTGCTCACCAACATAACAGGTACATCCTTCGCGCCGTTTATCGATTCAAATATTAATGGTTTGACGACTGACGAACCTGAAAGCCAGGTGCCTGAAACCCCTGGTATATCAGCCCCTCCCGGGATAGCCAATGCCGCCGGACCTGAACTGGAGCCACCGGATGAAGCGCGTTTTGCGACAATTCAAATGGATGTGGCGGATATTTATCGCGGTAACCTCATTTTAGTAAATAATGATAACGGATGCGAACTTCCGGACGAGTCCGAGCTTGTAGACATAGCTGAGTTCAAAACACAATCTTATAGGGTTTCCGGCAGCAGTTTGTTGTTGCTCAAATCTGTTATTGAGCCGCTGAATAATATGATGGACGCTTTTTATGACGAAACAGGATGCGCCGATGTGGCAATCATTAGCGCGTATCGCGACTATGACAGACAGCAAAAAATCCTTGACGAATACGTGGCTACCTTGGGGCGCGAGGAGGCAAAGAAACGGGTCTCTCTCCCAGGCCACAGCGAGCACAATTCCGGGATTGCTGTCGACTTTGGCGTTTTCGTCGACGGTGAAATCAAAACATTTTTTCAGACTGGCGCCAATGGATGGCTCTTTGTCAATTCTTATAGGTACGGCTTTATACCCCGATATCCGGAAGAAAAAACCGAAATAACCAAAATTGCTCATGAACCTTGGCATTTCAGGTATGTTGGAACGCCACACGCTTACTTTATCTATAACAGTGGCATGTGCCTTGAGGAATACATTGACTTCATCAGGGGGTTTAGGCGCGACGAACCCTATAGGGCTTCATATGACGGTGAAGATTATGAAGTCTACTTCACCCGGGATACAAGAATAACTTTGCCTGATGGACAAGATGCCCAAATAGCAGGCAATAACGTGGACGGATTCATCGTGACCATTAAGCTCTAAATGGGCTTTTCTAAAAACCCACTCTAGTTTTCCACATCCGCTGTATATTCTATTCCAATATTTACCAGGCAGCATTTCATTGAAGTGCTGTTTTTTAATCCAGTTTTTTAGAAATTGTGGCGAGAGCTTATCTGGTTTTGGCAACATTATAAGCATTGGTGGGGTATAGTTTTTGTTATTCCCCCGATGTTCAATCGGCAGTTTTCTTGCATATTTTTATGTATATTGCATATTTTATCACCTATATTACCACTCCCCGCAGGTTATTTCTGACAATCTTTGTTGGACATAATAAATTAATGTTTCTTTTTGTAATATATTATGGTATACTTCACTATGTTAGATACAAATTATTACAATTACTTTCCTTTTGTAATCTATTCGGTAGGCAGAGAATTCTATGTAAAATACGATGGACTGTTATCAACTGGTTACTGATCATATTGCTCATGATAAATGAAAGGATTTTTGTCTGATATGAAAATGAATATTCGACTAGCTTTGCCGGTCGCCATCTGTTTCGTGCTGGTTATTGGGATCATGCTCCCGGCGCTGACGACAGAAGTGGGCGCTGGTGCGCCAAAAGCGGCAGCTCTGTTCCGCTTTGAAAGCGGCTACATAACGATGGCGCGTATCACGTCCCCTCTAAGCCTCGCGCCCAAGCACGATACTGATACTGAAACCAAAATTGACACTGACACTGACATTGACATTGAAACCGACACCGATTCTAATTCTGATACTGATACCATATTCTCAATTCTTGTCGACGGTGAGGACATTGCTCTGGAGTCCGCCGTCTTGCTGGCTGATTCCAGAGCGTATGTCCCGCTTCACGATTTTTGCGAAAAAATGGGGCCAACAATCATGATACGCGACGAGGACAGTATGACCGTACTTCTATCAGGCCTAGAAATTACCGCTGTTTCCGGTAATTACTACATCATGGCTAACGAGAGATATCTGTATGCCCCGACTCTATGCAAAATGGTGGACGACGTCATGTTTGTCCCCATCCGCGCGCTCGCGAAGGCATTTAGCGCGGAGGTAATGTGGGACGATGTGTCGAGGACCGTCCTGGTTTCGCTCACCAATGAACCGTTCGAACATGGTGAAACGTTCTATGACGAGACGGATCTGTACTGGATGTCCCGGATCATCAGCGCTGAGGCGCGGGGGGAATGCATGGACGGCAAAATAGCTGTTGGCAACGTCGTTATGAACAGGCTCCGTTCTTCCATTTATCCAGACACGGTCAAAGGCGTCATATTCGACAAGCGTTGCGGGGTCCAGTTTTCGCCCGCGTATTCTGGCTCGATTCACCATACCCCGGATTCTGACTGCGTCATCGCCGCAAAGCTCGCGTTAGACGGCGCCGATGTCGTCGGAGACAGTATGTATTTCAACGCAACGCGCGTACGCGGTTGGGCCGCGCGTAGCAGGACATACGTAACGACCATCGGGAACCATAATTTTTACGCTTAGCGCTGCTTTGTTACTCGTTATTAAGAAATATATAGCCCCTGAAGCAGTGCTATCTCTTGCGCGTAACCTTCTAGTTCGTTCGGCGTTTCCAGATAAAACGGAAGTGATCGCAACGACTCGTGGTTGATTACCCTTGCCAGGGCTTCCAACCCGATCTGGCCGTTTCCTATTGTCTCATGCCTGTCCTTGCGGCTCTCGCGCGTGTTTTTGCTATCGTTGATATGCACTGCGCGGAGTCGCTTTAACCCTATGACGCGGTCAAATTCAGTCAGCACCCCGTCGAGGTCGCGGGCTATATCATAGCCCGCGTCGTGTACGTGGCAGGTATCGAGGCATACGCCAAGTTTTTCGTGGAGATCAACTCTGTCAATTATCTCGCGCAACTCCTCGAAGCGCCCGCCCAACTCGCTACCTTTACCAGACATTGTTTCAAGCAATACTGTCACGGTTTGCTCTGGGCGTAGTATTTGGCTGAGCGCTTCTGATACGATCGAAATCCCGGTTTCCTTCCCCTGCCCAACGTGGCTGCCAGGATGGAAATTGTATAAGCTGCCGGGCAGATTTTCCGTGCGCCCAATATCGTCTTGGAGCGTATTGAGCGCGAATTTCCTTATGTTTTCCTTATCGGAACAAAGGTTTAGCGTATATGGGGCGTGTGCCAGGAAGTCGCCCATTCCGTGCTGATCCGCAAAGTCAAGAAATGCGGCGATGTCTTTTTTGTCTATAGCTTTTGCCGCGCCGCCTCTCGGGTTGCGTGAAAAATACTGGAATGTGTTCGCGCCGATGCTATCGGCCACCTTCCCCATCGCGAGAAATCCATCTGACACTGAGAGATGACATCCTATTTTGAGCATTTTTTTGATCCTTTCATTTTCATACATGATTACTTTAGGTTGCGGACGTAGTCTTTTATATGTTATACTTATTTATACACATACTCTATCATGATTGCAAGGAAATGGTGATTGATGAAAAAAATAATGTTCTACGCGGCATTGTGGATAGGGAAGCTCGCGCGCGTTGGTATGCGCATACTTGGGCGTAACGCCACGTTTTTTCCAGGTGTCATCGCCCTTAAAATTTGCCCGGAGTTCCTCCAGTACGTGGGAAAACCGAAAACCGTCGTCTCCGTAACAGGCACCAACGGCAAGACAACCACCGTAAACCTGATCTGCGATTTGCTGGAGCATTCCGGGAGGCGTGTACTACACAATAGGTTTGGCACAAATATCAATGCAGGCGTCGCGGTAGCGCTAATGCTGGGCTGCAGCTTATCCGGCCGCCCGAAATACGACATCGCCGTATTCGAGACCGACGAGCGCTCCGCAAAGCGTATATACCCGTACATTCAGCCGACACACATCGTGATTACAAACTTATTCCGCGATTCCGTAATGCGCAATGCGCATTGCGAATTCATCTCAGGAATTCTCACAGAAGGCATACCTCCGCGATCGCTGCTGATACTCAATGCCGACGACCCCGTCAGTTCCCGCGTCGCTCCAAACAACCGCCGCGTCTATTTTGGAATGAAAAAGTTGCCTTCGGATACGACCGAGTGTGTAAACCTGCTTAACGATGCGCGCGTCTGCCCGGTCTGCAACGGCAGTCTTGAATATGAATACCGACGTTACCATCATATCGGCAAGTGCCGTTGCGCAGAGTGCGGCTTTAGCTCTCCGCAGTACGACTACAGCGCGGACAACGTCGATTTTGGCTCCATGGTTATGAGCGTGTCTGACAAAACTGGGCGCGGGCGCTACAAGCTTATCAGCGACAGTGTTTTTAACGCATATAACATCTTAGCCGCAATAGCCCTGCTTCGCGAGTTGGGCCTTTCACATGAAGATATAGCCGGCGCCCTGGAGTTGACCAGCATTATGTCCTCACGCTACAGGAAGGACAAGGAAGGCGACGTTCGCGTCGTCATGCAGTTTTCTAAAGCGATAAACGCGCTCGCTATAACACGGGCGTTCGACTATGTCGCAAGCCAACCTGGGCTTAAGCAACTGCTTGTCATAATGAACGACCTCGGCGACGAGAAGGAATGGTCGGAGAATATCTGCTGGATGTATGACTGCGATTTCGAATTACTCAACAAGTCTGACATTACGCGGATCGTCGTAGCCGGCCCCAGGGTAAAAGATTTATATTTCCGCCTACTACTGGCGGGGATACCAAAAAAGAAACTATTGCTTGACCGTGACGAACTCTGCACTCCCGAAATGTTCAATTACAAAGAAAAGTCCGATATATATATTTTTCACGGCCTCGACTCGTATGAAGTCGCGCTAAAAGCTCGCGACAAAATCGCGCGATACGCGAGATCGGAGGCGGGCGTATGAAAATAGAAGTGCTTTTCCCTGAGATATGCAACCTCTACGGCGACCTTTTCAACGCGGAGTTCCTCCGGCGCTCCTGCCCCGAAATCGAGACCGTGAACACATCGCTTAAATCCGAGCCGTTGTTCGTGTCCGATAAGCCCGACATGATATACATGGGCAGCACGACGGAGCGCGGGCAGGAACTTGCCGTCAATAAACTTATTCGTTATAAAGATAGAATAGTCGAGCTTGTTGATGGCGGCGCGCTGTTCCTGATGACCGGCAACGCCGGAGAGTTGTTCGGAACACACATACAACAGGAGGACGGACCGGATATATCCTGCCTCGGCATCTTGCCGATATATGCCAAAAGGCAGATGATGGATCGCTACAACTCCCTTTACCTAGGCAAGTTTGGTGGTATGGACGTCGTCGGTTTCAAAGGACAGTTCTCGCATTCTTACGGCGATAACTCGGGGTGCTATTTCATTGAAACCACACGCGGCGACGGTCTCCGCCCAGGCGTTAAGAACGAGGGTATACGGAAAAACAACCTGTTCACGACATACATAATCGGCCCGATGCTGCCGCTAAACCCGCCTCTAGCAAAGTTTTTTCTGAGTCTGATGGGCGTAAGCGAGCCGAAACTTGAATTCGAGGAAGAGTGCTTCGATGCGTACAAAACCCGCGTTAAGGAGTTCTCAGAACCCGCCAGGGGGTTTCGGTATTGAGTGTTGAGGTTGGGTACTGTTCAGATGGCATTCAGAAACACAGGTTAGTTACAGGCAACGCACTATTACATTGGTGAAAACTTGTAATATTATCCAAAACTTGTGTGCGGAGCCTGTAACCATTACGAGTTTTTGGATACCCTCTGAACAGTTACGTTTGTTTGCGGTGGTTGAAGCGTCATTTTATCGGAGGTTGAGAAATGAATTTATACAATACAATGACAATGAAAAAGGAAGAATTCGCGCCGCTTGAGCCGGGCAAAGTGAAGATGTACGCCTGCGGCCCAACGGTATATAATTACTTCCATATAGGCAACGCGCGCCCGCTCATCATCTTCGATACGCTCCGGCGTTACTTTGAGTATCTGGGTTTCGACGTCACGTTCGTGCAGAATTTCACCGATATTGACGACAAAATCATCAACCGTGCCAACGAGGAAGGTCTGACGAGCGCTGAGATAGCTGAAAAATACATCGCCGAATACCTAACCGACGCGCATGGGCTGGGGATTCGCGAAGCAACTTACCACCCAAAAGCAACGGAAAACATCGGCGAGATAATCGACATGATATCGACGTTAATCGACAAAGGATTCGCTTACCAAAGCGGCGGCGACGTATATTACCGGACGTCGGCTTTTCCTGACTACGGCAAGCTGTCGCATCAGCCGCTCGAGGAACTGATGGCGGGCGCCAGGGTAGATGTCACGGAAGCCAAGGAAAGTCCGATGGATTTCGCGTTGTGGAAAGACGCAAAGCCCGATGAACCCTGCTGGGATTCGCCATGGGGATCCGGCAGGCCGGGCTGGCATATTGAATGCTCAGTGATGGCTGGGAAGTATTTAGGCGAGACTCTGGATATCCACTGCGGCGGGCAGGATCTGATATTCCCCCACCACGAAAACGAGATCGCGCAGTCGGAGGCAAGTTGCGGGCATCAGCATGTCCGTTATTGGGTACACAATGGTTTTATAAGCATCGATAGCAAAAAGATGTCGAAATCGCTCGGCAATTTCTTCACAGTACGCGAGGCTGCGGAGGTTTACGGATACGAGAATATCCGCATGTTCATGCTGATGAGTCACTACAGAAGCCCGCTTAATTATTCTGGAGATATACTCATCCAGTCTAAAAACGCGTTGGAAAGGCTTAAAACGGCGAAATCTTCGCTGGAATTTATTTCCATTAACGGTTCAGATGTGGTCAAGGACAGCGAAACTGAATTTATCGGAACGCTCCCGCGATATCGCGACAGNTTTGTTGAAGCCCTTGACAATGACTTTAATACCGCCGACGCGATTTCCGTGATATTCGAGCTTGCNCGCGAAAGCAACAGCGTAGCCTCGGAGCCGAACCCGTCAAAGACGTTCGCTCAGGCGGCGCTGGAACTCATAAATGAGTTTGACGGCGTGCTTGGGCTTTTTTACGCGTCAAAAGACGAAACATCCCTCGATGCAGAAATCGAATCCCTCATCGAAGCCCGCAACGCCGCGAGGCAGGGGAAAAACTGGGCCGAGGCGGATAAGATACGCGATAAGCTCAGCGGGATGGGGATTATTCTTGAGGACACGCCGCAAGGAGTCAGGTGGTCGCGTCAATAGTGCTATTACCTGACTACCTGACGCTAAAGAGCATGTCGCCATAAGTCGGAAATGGCCAGTGTTTTCGGGAAACCAGCAGTTCCAGTTCATCGGCAAGATCACGCAAACCGGCCATTTTTGTCAGAACCGCATCCTTGAAGAAAAGCGCTTTTTCCAAAGCGTTTTTCTTTTCTTCCGCTTCGCAGAGCGCGCCGTAGAGTTCCGTGACTTTTTTATGCATGTTCGCTGATAGTTCCGATAGGCGGCGAACTGTGTCTTTTTCGTATGAACAGTCAACATCGGGCAAGAGCGCGGTTTTCGCCGCGGCAGCCCGGCTTAGTTCCCCGGCGTATGACGTGGCGACGTACAAGATGTTCTTCTTAACCAACTTATACATTGTCACAGCCTCGATATTGCATAGCTTGCAATAGTTTTCCAGGCTGATCTCCAGGCGCGAGAGTAGTTCCGCTCTTGTGAAGACCCTATGCCTCTCGTATAGGGTTACGTTTTTTTCAAGAGTCAGATAAGGCAGCGCCTCAGGCGTCGTTTTCAGGTTTAGAAGTCCGCGCTCTTCCGCTTCCCTCGCCCATTCTTCACCGCATCCGTTGCCGTTGAAGATTATACGTTTATGCTGTGTAATTGTTTTTTTGATCAGTGAATGCAGCGCTTTCTGGAAATCAGGCGCACCCTCCAACTCGTCCGCGAACACGCGTAACGATTCGGCTACGGCTGTGTTAATAACAACGTTGGCATTGGCTATCGACATGTTCGACCCTACCATGCGAAACTCGAACTTATTGCCCGTAAACGCGAAGGGGGAGGTCCTGTTGCGATCGGACGTGTCTTTTGGGAAACTGGGCAGCGCTGTGGCGCCTATCTTTATCATCGCGGGCGCAAATCGGGCGCTGTATTGCTCGTCGTTCTCGATGGCTTCAAGAATCGAGTATAGTTCATCACCAATATACACAGATATTATCGCCGGCGGAGCTTCGTTGCCGCCCAGGCGGCAGTCGTTGCCCGCGCTGGCGGCGGATATCCGTAGCAGATCCTGATAATCATCAGCGGCTTTGATTACGGCTACGAGAAACAGGAGGAACTGCGCGTTTTCATGAGGAGTCGCGCCTGGGTCAAACAGATTTGCCCCGCTACCGGTCTCGATAGACCAGTTGTTATGTTTGCCGCTGCCGTTTATACCCTCGAACGGCTTTTCGTGGAGTACGCAAATCATACCGTGTTCTTTGGCAATGCTCTGCGCTATTTCCATGATAAGTTGGTTGTGGTCGGTGGCTATGTTCGTCGTCATATACTGCGCCGCCAGCTCATGTTGCGCTGGCGCCGATTCGTTGTGTTCCGTCCTGACAGGCACTCCCAGCTTCCACAGCTCTTCGTCGATCGCTTTCATATATGCCGACACGCGAGGCTTTATCGCCCCGTAGTACTGGTCGTCGAGTTCCTGGCCTTTCGGCGACCTCGCTCCTATTAATGTGCGGCCTGCGTACATCATATCTTTCCGTTTTTCAAACATTTCTTTGTCGATTAAGAAGTATTCCTGTTCCGCGCCGGCCATCGGTTTGACAGTTTTTTCAACGGTGTTCCCGAAAAGTTTCAAAATACGCAATGTTTGCTCGCTGACTGCGCGCATGGAGCGTAGCAGCGGCGTTTTTTCATCGAGCGCCTCGCCGCCATACGAGCAAAACGCCGTCGGTATGTACAGTGTGTTCCCGCGCACGAACGCATATGAAGTGGGATCCCACGCCGTGTATCCGCGCGCTTCGAACGTCGCTCTCAAGCCGCCGGACGGCAGGCTCGACGCGTCAGCTTCACCTTGCACCAGCGCGCTTCCGGAAAACTCCATTATCGCTCCGCCGTCCCCGGTCGGTGTGACAAAGCTGTCGTGTTTCTCCGCCGTGATCCCTGTCATCGGCTGAAACCAGTGTGTGTAGTGAGTCGCCCCCAACCCGACTGCCCAGTTCTTCATAACGTCGGCGACCGCGATCGCGACTTTGATGTCGAGCCGACTGCCGTCCTGTATCGTCTTTCGTAGCGCGCTGTAGACGTCGCCCGGCAGACTCTGCTTCATGACGCTGTCGCTGAAAACCATCATCCCGTATGTTTCGCTTGGGTTTGGCATGTCGAGCCACCTCTTGTTGCTTAAATAATAATATCGATAAACCCACTCTTAGTCAGGCGCTTAATGTACTTGAAGCCGCAGGCCTTGAGTAAAACGAGCATTTCTCGAAATTTGTAGCACAGCGACTGCGCGTCGTGGCTATCGCTCGAAAGTATTACTTCCCCGCTGCGCGTCTGTAATTCTTTTAGTAAAAACACCGATGGGTACGGTTCCTGTTTACCGTATCTATAAAGCATTCCGGTGTTAACTTCGAACAGTCTGCATCTTTTTAAAATCATGTCCATTGCTTCGAGCGCCGCCGACCTATACCTCGGTCGAGTTTCATCAAACAGGCTTCCGTCGAAATTGTATTTCGCAATCAAGTCGAAATGGCCAATGATATCAATATCGGCTTTATCAATTATGCCCGCAACCGTCTCGAAATACGCTTCAGCCATCGCATAGTAATCTCCGCCGAAATACTCGTTTGCAATCTGCTTCTGATGGTCCGCGCCGGCGTCTACGGTTACGTATTCGTCGCCTCGTTTTACGTAATGCGCCGATCCGATACGGTAGTCCAGACCTTGTACCGGCACAGTTGTGCAGTAGTCGTGCTCGACGCCGATGAAAACTTCTATTGTCCCCTCATATTTGTCCCTTAACGCGTTTATTTCGCGGACATATTCGAGCGCCGCATCAGGGCTCATAGAATACCTATCGTCAAAAGGAACGTATGAATGCTCCGAAAATCCAATCGAATCACAACCTTTTTTTAGCGCGGCTTCGATCATCGCTTCCGGCGGCAGCGTCCCGTCGACATATGTCGTGTGTGTGTGAAGGTTTTGGTATCCGGGCATCTATGTCATCTTCTCCTGTTTCACTTTTTTATCGATAACGTGGCGGGACTTAAGTTCCTTGTTCACGTCGGCGGGCGTTATGCCCATCTGCGCCATGAGAACCATCGCGTGATAGGCAAGGTCCGCCAGTTCGTAAATCGTTTCAGCCCTGTCGTCCGCTTTTCCAGCGATTATCACCTCAGTCGTTTCCTCCCCGATCTTCTTGAGTATCTTATCGATGCCTTTGTCGAACAGGTATGTAGTATACGATCCGGGTTTGCGGTTCGTTTTTCTGTCCATCACGACGCGGTACAAGTCGTCGATTGAAAATGAGTCCTCACTATCCCCGTAAACGTCTTCAAAAAAGCACGAGTCCGCGCCTGTGTGGCACGCGGGGCCGTCCTTTTTGACCGTCACGAGCAGCGCGTCTCTGTCACAGTCTGTTTTAACGCTCACGATACGTTGGACGTTTCCGGACGTTTCGCCTTTTCGCCATAACACGTTGCGCGAACGCGACCAAAAGCACGTTCTGCCTTCGTCGACGCTGATTTGAAGGCTCTCCCGATTCATATACGCTAGCGTCAGCACTGCCTTTGTATCCTCGTCCGCCACGATGGCAGGAATAAGCCCATTTTCGTCGAATTTTAGTTCATTGATGCCGATCATAGCCTAATTTTCATCTCACCATCATATGTTTTAGATACCCATTGAACAGTAGCGATATTGTACCACAGGAGTTTTTATATTACAAATTTTTATAAAAAACTATAGAAATGAGCATGCCAATCGTGATATACTATGTTACTATTTGTTTCTATTTGTTATGTGGGTGAAATCTGTGCTTGAACTTTTATCGCCTGCGGGTTCGCCTGAAGGTGTTGTAGCGGCCGCGCAAAACGGAGCGGACGCGATATATCTCGGTTTTGACGATTTTAACGCGCGCAAAAACGCAAAGAATTTCACGCGCGAAGAGTTTGAAAAAGCTGTCGAGTATTGCCGTATCCGCGGCATCAAAACATACTTAACGCTAAATACGCTGGCTTCTGACAATGAACTCGTTTCTGTCGCCCAAATGGCTAAGGATGCTTGCCGTTTTGGGGTCGACGCCATTATAGTTCAAGACCTTGGCGTTATGAGGGCGCTGCGCCAAGCAGTCCCTGAGATCCCGCTCCATGCCAGCACTCAAATGAACATACATAACCTTGAAGGTGTCAAAATGGCAGCAGCGATGGGTTTTAAAAGGGTCGTCCTCGCTCGCGAGCTGTCCCGCAGGAAGCTGTCGTATATATGCAGGAATTCACCGATCGAAATTGAAGTTTTCGCGCATGGGTCGCTCTGCATGTGCTACTCGGGGCAATGCTACATGAGCGCCGTTATAGGACGCCGCAGCGGTAACCGCGGCGTATGCGCGCAACCCTGTCGCTTGGGTTACGACGCTAACGGGCATGAGGTGGAGTATCCACTAAGTTTGAAAGATAATTGCCTGATCCGGCATTTGGCGGACCTTGAGTCGATCGGCGTGACTGCCTTGAAAATTGAAGGCCGCATGAAGCGCCCTGAATACGCTGCTATTGTAACGGGAATTTATTCAAAAGTCGCCCATAAAGGCAAACCGCCGACTCAGGAAGACATGCGTATGCTTCAAAAAGTGTTCTCGCGGCAGGGGTTTACCGACGGTTACTATTACGATCAATTAGGTCCGGATATGTTCGGAAAACGCGAGGAGGACGCAAGAGCTGACTCCGCAATCCTAGCGACTACCCGGAAAAACTATCTAAACGGGGAATTCCAACGAGTACCGGTACGATTTGTCGGTACGATCAGTAGCGGTAAGCGCGTAAAAATCGCGGCGATGGATGATCGTAAGAACACTTCTGTTGTATATGGCCCTATTCCTGAACCGGCGTTTCATAAAGAATTAACATCAGCTATGCTGCAAACGCAGCTTCACAAAACAGGCGGCACGCCATTTTTATGCGTAGGGGTAAAGGGAAATGTCGAGCCGGGCCTTTCGTTACCTTTGGCGGCGTTTAATGAAATGCGCCGAAGCCTGCTGGCCGATATCCTCGAACAGCGCAAACCGGCTCCGACCAGGGGGGAAGATGAATTCGTTCCAAGCGAGCGCGTAGCTGGCAACACTGCCCCCCCCATTTTGGCGGTATCTGTCATGAGGTCGGACCAGCTTTCAACGGGCATGGAAGAGTTGTGCCCGAAGATTGTATATATCCCGATCATGGAATTTGATTTCGACTCGCCAATACTCAATAGTTTTCTGAATAACAAGAACATCAATGTTGTCGCTGCCCTACCGCGCGTCATACACGATAACGAGCGAAAAGCCGTGTCTGAAGCGCTACTTAAGGCCGCTTCGTATGGCGTCACCGACGCGCTTGTTGGGAATATCGGCCATATCCTGTTCGCGAGAGCTCATGGTATGGCAGCCAGAGGCGATTTTGGCCTAAATGTTTATAATTCTGAGACGCTTCGCGTCCTTTGCGACTTAGGCCTCAAATCCGCGACATTGTCGTTTGAGTTGCGTTTTGCTGAAATACGCGATATATCGAAGATAATCGACACAGAAATCATCACGTATGGACGCCTACCGCTCATGGTTATGGAAAATTGCGTTATCAAAAACAGCGCCGGCGTATGTACGTGCGGCAGTTTTTTCAGCTTGACGGACAAACTTGGCGCCGTGTTCCCGATCGTGCCGGATTTTGGGTGCCGGAACATACTCCTCAATTCAAAAAAATTATATACCGCCGATAAACACCACGCTAAATCCGCGATCGGTTTATGGGCGGAACGGTTAAGTTTTACAACAGAAAACGCGCTTGAATGTGTCTCTGTAATGAAAAGATATATGGGTCTTATCGAGTACGAGCCGACCGGATATACGCGCGGTCTTTATTACAGGGGCATTGAATAGGGACGATTATTTAGGGGGATAAAACTATGGGCGTCGTCTTGGCGTCGGGGTCGCCACGTAGGCTGGAACTCCTGCGAATGGTTGGACTTAAAGATTTTAAGGTAATACCGGATAAAAGCAAGGAGGAGATAAACGCAAGCCTGTCTCCAGAACTGACGGTTCAGGCGGTCGCCTCGCAAAAAGCAAAAAACATCTCGCATTTATGCGAAAATAATGATATAATCATCGCGGCGGATACGCTTGTATATCTTGACGGGCATCCGCTTGGTAAGCCTGACGGCCCTGATATAGCCGCAGAAATGCTCAAAAAACTGTCCGGGCGGCGTCACTCGGTATATACAGGCGTCGCTCTTTTGAGAAACGCGACTTGTACCACCGCAGTTGAAAGAACTGACGTGTTTTTCCGGGAAATTTCTGAAGACGAGATATCGCAGTATGTTAAATCGGGCGAACCAATGGACAAAGCAGGAGCATACGCGGCTCAGGGGCGCGGCGCGATTTTTGTTAAACGGATCGAGGGCGATTTCTTTAATGTAATGGGTTTACCTCTGTACCGTTTGGCAATGATGCTCAGAGAATTTGGAGTTGTATTATGAAAATTCTCTTCACAAGAAGGTCGGTTTTCATTGCTTCTATCGCGGTTATTATCGCCATCACTACTATCATATCTGTAAACGTTTTCAACAGCACCGGGCCTGTCACAGGCATCGCCGGCGTCGTCTCAAGGCCGATTCGTACCCTTGCGTCAAATATAGCGAGAGTATTCGAGAGTATTTACAGTTCAATATACAGATACGACAATCTCATGGCCGACTACGAGAGAGTTCTTAGAACCCTGACCGAACGCGAACGAAACTATCGCGAAGCCAATGATCTTAAGGCGGAAAACGAGCGGTTTCGCGTACTGCTTGAGTTTCAGGAACTCCATACGGGGTATGAACATGTACAGGCATTGGTCGAAAGGCCAAATGTGGGTAACTGGTCGTCATCATTCACTATCGACAAAGGTTACGCAAATTCTAACGTCGCTCAAGGAAACGGAGTGGCGACTGAGTACGGGTTGCTGATTGGCCAGGTTTCCGAAGTCAACGCGACGTCTTCGACTGTCATCACAATACTTGATACTAAGTTTTCCGCCGGGGCTTTCGTCGGAGACGGCGAGGGCACCGCGACTATCAAGGGAGATTTTTCACTCATGCGTTCTGGCTTATTGATGCTTGATTATATTGACGACAAACTCGTCGTTCTACCAGGAGACACGGTCGTCACATCAGGAGTCGGGGGCGTTTTCCCCGAGGGGCTGGTCGTTGGCGAGGTGGTTGAGGTTTTTCGGCACAATAGCGGCATCGGGAGGTACGCGACAGTAAAACCTATGCGCGATATCGATACGATGTCATATGTGTTCGTTATAACTAGTTTCGAAAACGCTAATCGGGGAGAACCTGAAAACTCCGGTTAGGTTATGATAAGATAAGATTTGAAATGACATGAAAAAACATACGCTTTTATTTTCAGTGGTTCTCCACGCGTTACTGCTAATAGCCGTTTATATTTTCCAAAGCATGATTTTCCCGTATCTAAGGCTGACGGGACTTACCCCGCTCATACTCCCGATCGTCAGTACCGGCGTAGCTGTATATGAAGGTCGCGACGCAGGGGGGATCATGGGATTGTTCGCCGGGATTTTTTGCGATGTCTCATTAAACGAACCGGTCGGCGCGTTTACCGTTCTGCTCACTGTTTTAGGCCTTGTCGCCGGCGCTCTGGCTGATACGATAATCGCACGCAGTTTCGCTACTTATTTTCTCAGCTGTATCGCCGCGCTAATAATCTCAGCGCTCATGCAGATGTTCCCATTAGTGTTTTTACAGGGCATTCCAATTCAGCCGTTGACGTCGACAGCCATCAGGCAAACCATTTACTCTTTGCTGTTTAGTCTGCCCATCTGGTTCTTCGTCCAAGCGCTCGGTAAGCGCGCGCAACGCGTGTCGCCGTCCGGGAGACCGCTATAGCGCCATAATTGGCAAGAAAGGATACGTGCCATGCAACGAATGTATAAACCACTTAGGGTGGGCTTGGTTTTCGCCCTTATGGCTGTGTTGGTCGCAACATATGTATTTGAGCTTTTCAAGATACAGATATATGAAACGAGTGCTGCCGACACCGAGTCACAACCGCAGCGAACCTTTACCAGCAATCTTGTCCTGTCTGCGGCGCGCGGCAACATATATGACCGTAATGGGATTCTTCTCGCTTCTGGCAGGCCCTCATATAACATCATGCTCAACAGGACTGCTCTGTTGCTGGACCCGGACAGGAACGCGGTCATCCAGGATCTCATATATATAACAATGGGAAAGGAAATCCCATATAACGATACATTCCCGATCACGCGTGGCGCGCCGTTTGAATTCATTTCTGACATGACCTCATCTCAGCGCGGTAGGCTTAATACATATCTGGAGTATTTTTCACTTGATCCTGAAATAACATCCTCCGACCTGCTTAGCTGGATGCGCACACATTACAAAATCGATTATACAATAGGGATATTGGAAGCGCGCCTTATCATTGGCGTGCGATATGAGCTTGAGATTAGGGCCATCATCGGAAGCATCGCGCCTTATGTGTTCGCCGGCGACGTGAGTTCCGATTTTGTCACGATAATTGAAGAACGCAAACTGACGGGGGTAAACGTTGAAAGCAACTATGTGCGCGAATACCATACAACATACGCCGCGCATTTGCTTGGATATATCAGACCCATTTCTGATACGGAATACGAGACTTATAAAAAACTGGACTACCCGATGGACGCGTTGGTCGGAAAAATCGGCGCCGAACTGGCGTTTGAATATCTCCTTCACGGCGTCCCGGGAAAGCAGACAGTGCGAACGAGCGCTGACGGTACAGTTTTGGACGTAGTGACGGAGCAGGAACCGGAACCTGGGAAGCATATATACTTAACTATAGATATCGATCTCCAGATGGCTGTGGAGCAGGAATTGCGCGCGTTTATCGAATCTGTCAATCGGACGCGAGAAGACGCGGGGCTTGACAAAATACCCGGTGGCGCCGTCGTAGTGACCAGCGTCCAGACAGGCGAGCTACTCGCAGCAGCGTCTTTTCCAACATTTAACCCCGCCACGCTGTCAGAGGATATTGCACTTTTGAACTCCGACCCGGACTGGCCAATGCTCAACCGTGCTACCCAAGGCCGTTACAGCCCAGGTTCGACGTTCAAGATGATCACGGCTTTCGCTGGATTGAGGCATGGTATAATAACCAGGCATTCGGAGATATACGACGCGGGCAAGTACACAAAATGGGCGGATGAAGGTTACGCGCCGTCCTGCTGGATTTATTCAGGGTATGGAACTACGCACGGGTATGTCAATGTGGTAGGCGCTCTGGAATGTTCGTGCAACTACTTTTTCATCACTGTCGCGGACAGGTTCGCCGGCGGCGCGCTGGCGGGGGCGGATATCCTGGCGGACACCGCGCGGGATTTCGGACTTGGACGCAGTACAGGACTTCAGATATCCGAAGCCACTGGTGTTCTCGCGACACCTGAGTGGAGGCGTCGAGTGCTCAACGACGCTTGGCATGTCGCCGACACGCTAATGACATCGTTCGGGCAAGGGGAAAATCGTTTTACGCCAGTCCAACTCGCAAATTACGCCGCCACAATAGCCGACGGCGGGACCTTGCATTCGCTTTCGATCTTGCGTAGAGTCAAGAGTTCGGATTTTACTGAACTTCTCTATGCGCACGAACCGGAGGTGCTAAATGAAATTGAAGAAAAGGAATATGTCGGGATACTTCAAGAAGGCATGAAGGCAGTTTCGACAGGGCGTAGAGGTACCGCAAGTTCAGCTTTCAGCAACTATCCTATCAAGGTCGCCGCGAAGACAGGAACCGTACAGGTCGACGAGCAGGATATCAATAACGCCGTTTTCGTCTGCTACGCGCCGGCTAACAATCCGGAAATAGCAATTTCAGTTGTCATTGAAAAGGGTGGGTCCGGCGCCGCCGTCACGGATATCGCGAAAAAGATATTCGACTACTATTTCATATCGGAAGTGACGGTTTTAGCTACGCCATACGGAGAATTGGTACCATAAGTTAGCGAAAGAAAGTAACTGTTCAATGTCGTCCAAAAACACAGGTTAGTTACAGGCAACGCACTGGTACAGTGGTGAAAACTTGCGTTATTGGCCAAGACTAGTGTGCGGAGCCTGTAACCATTGCGAGTTTTTGGATGACTCTGAACAGTTAGTGAAAGAAAGCGGATATCGAATGCGGAATAATATTTTTATTAAGGGCGCGAGGGAGAATAACTTAAAAAACATAGATATTGAGATCCCGCGCGACAAGCTTGTTGTGATGACTGGTATATCCGGCAGCGGCAAATCGTCGCTCGCTTTTGACACAATATATGCTGAGGGACAGCGAAGGTATGTCGAGTCGCTCTCGGCTTATGCGCGCCAATTTCTGGGACAGATGGAAAAACCTGACGTCGATTACATAGAAGGCTTGTCGCCCGCGATTTCAATAGACCAGAAGACGACGAGCCGCAACCCGCGCTCCACTGTCGGCACTGTTACCGAAGTGTACGACTATCTGCGACTTCTATGGGCGCGTATTGGCGTACCGCACTGCCATATCTGCGGCAAAGAGATAACCCAGCAGTCGGTAGATCAGATCGTCGACAGCGTTATGGCATTGCCCGAAGCCACGAGGATACAGGTCATGGCGCCCGTGATCCGCTCGCGTAAGGGGGAATACCAGAAGGTATTCGACGACGCCCGGAGAAGCGGGTACGTGCGAGTCCGCGTCGACGGGAGCGTTTATGACCTGACTGAGGACATCAAGCTGGACAAAAACAAAAAACACAACATTGAAGTGATAGTAGACCGCCTCGTGATAAAAGAGGATATATCGCGTCGTCTAACAGACTCGGTCGAGACGGCTCTCGCGCTTGCGGGCGGGCTTTTGATAATAGATATTGTCGGACAGGACCAGGATATGCTGTTCTCGCAAAACTATGCGTGCGAAGACTGCGGCGTTTCGATCGAGGAACTGACGCCGAGGCTATTTTCGTTTAACAACCCTTACGGCGCCTGCCCTTCCTGCACAGGGCTCGGTACGCAGCTCCGCGTCGATCCGGCGCTGATCATGCCCAACCCCTTGCTATCGATCGAAGACGGCGGCATTTCCGCTTCTGGATGGGGCAATGTCAAGAACGACGGCATAGCCAAGATGTATTTCGAGGCTCTTGCGAAAAAGTATAAATTCAAGCTGAGTACACCGATAAAAGATCTTCCTGAAGAGGTCGTGAACGTTATCCTCTTTGGCACAAACGGGGAAAAATTGCAGCTTTACTACGACCAGCCGCGCGGGAAGGGCGTCCTCACCCAGCCTTTTGAGGGGATTGTTAACAATATCGAGCGACGATACAGGGAAACGCAGAGCATGTCGATGCGCTGGGAACTTGAGACTTACATGGCTGAACACCCCTGCCCCGATTGCGGTGGTCGCCGCCTGAAAAAAGAGGTCCTGGCTGTTACCGTGGGCGGGATAAACATCGCCGCCTTCACAGAAATGCCAATCTCGCGCTCACTTGGGTTCTTCGAAGGTCTCACGCTGTCTGAAAAAGACGAGATGATCGCCCGCCGTATACTAAAAGAGATACGGGAACGCCTTGGTTTTTTACGTAGCGTAGGTCTGGAATACCTCACGCTCAGCCGCCAGGCAGGGAGCTTGTCCGGCGGCGAGAGCCAGCGCATACGGCTTGCCACGCAAATCGGCTCGTCACTGGTGGGCGTCCTATATATTTTGGATGAACCGTCGATCGGCCTGCACCAACGCGACAACATCAAGCTGCTCAATATGCTCAAGCGCCTGCGCGACCTGGGCAACACGCTTCTTGTCGTCGAACATGACGAGGAGACAATCCTCGACGCCGATTACATCGTAGACATAGGCCCCGGTGCCGGCGTCCATGGCGGCGAAGTCGTCTGCGCCGGTACGGCCAGCGAGATAATGTCTTGCGAAGAATCCGTTACAGGGCAATATCTGAGCAAGAAAAAGAGCATCCCAGTGCCGCGATCGCGCAGACACGGTAGCGGGAAGCGCCTCGTCGTGCGTGGAGCAAGCGAGAACAACCTGAAAAACCTAACCGTATCCATACCGCTCGGCGTCATGACGTGCGTTACGGGCGTTTCTGGCAGCGGCAAATCGTCGCTTATAAACGAAATCGTTTTCAAAGCCCTCTCGGCAGGACTTAACGGTTCGAAAAAACGCGCCGGCAAACATGATTCGATCGAAGGCATGGAGTTTTTGGACAAGGTCATCGATATCGACCAGTCTCCGATCGGACGCACCCCGCGTTCAAACCCAGCCACGTACACAGGCGTTTTCAGCGACATTCGCGACTTGTTCGCCTCGACGCAGGATGCGCGCGCGCGGGGGTATAAATCAGGGCGCTTCTCGTTTAACGTCAGGGGCGGGCGCTGTGAATCGTGTTCCGGCGATGGTTTGATCAAAATCGAAATGCATTTTTTGCCCGATATTTACGTGCCGTGCGATGTCTGCAAAGGCAAGCGCTACAACCGTGAGACACTTGAGGTGCGCTACAAGGGCAAAAATATCAACGAAGTGCTTGATATGACTGTGGACGAAGCGCTTGAGTTTTTTGAAAACCTTCCAAAAATCAGGCAAAGGCTCGTAACGCTGGTCGACGTTGGGCTTGGATATGTGAAGCTCGGCCAGCCCTCCACGACGCTCTCCGGCGGCGAAGCGCAACGCGTGAAGCTCTCGTCAGAACTCAGCAAGCGCTCGACAGGCAGTACGTTTTATGTGCTTGACGAACCGACGACCGGCCTACATACAGCGGATGTCCACAGGCTGATAGACGTACTCAACCGGCTTACCGACGCGGGAAACACAGTAGTGGTAATCGAGCATAATCTCGATGTGATAAAGACTGCCGACCATATCATCGATCTGGGTCCCGAGGGCGGAGACGCCGGCGGCGAAATTCTGTTCGAGGGTTCTCCCGAAGCGGCCGCGTTATGCGAGCGCAGCTATACGGGCCAGTTTTTACGCCGCGTTCTGCCGCGTCATCAGGGATGAGCATTATGAGTTTTGAAGCTGGGCAATTCGATATCGCCGTCATCGGCGCGGGGCATGCTGGAATCGAGGCCGCGCTCGCCGCCGCTCGCCTTGGCATGAAAACCATATGCTTTACCATTAACCTCGACGCTGTGGGCAATATGCCATGCAACCCGTCTATTGGCGGAACCGGCAAGGGGCATCTTGTCCGTGAGCTAGACGCGCTTGGCGGGGAAATGGCGAGGTGCGCCGACAGGGCGTGCATACAGTTCCGTATGCTCAACCGTGGAAAAGGCCCCGCTGTCCACTCGCTTCGTGCGCAGGCGGACAGGCGCGAATATCAAAGTATAATGAAACACACACTTGAACGGCAGGAAAACCTTGCGCTTCGACAAGCAGAGATTGTCGATATTGGCGTCGCAGACGGCATCGTCGCGTATGTCGAAACGCAGACGGGCGCGGTCTTCAGTTGCCGCGCCGTCATCGTTTGCACAGGCACCTACCTTTCGGGAAGGACTATCGTCGGCGAGGCCATCAGGGAAGGCGGTCCGGACGGTATGTTCGCGGCGACGGTGCTGGGCGGCAGGCTCAGAGCGTTGGGATTGCGGCTCCAGCGTTTCAAAACAGGGACGCCTCCGCGCATCAACGCGCGGAGCGTGGATTTTTCAAAAATGGAGCAGCAACCTGGAGACGAGCCACCGCAGCCTTTTTCGTTCGAAACAACCAAAGTCCTTGTCAACCGCGCCTCGTGCTGGCTTACTTATTCAAACGAGCGCACACACAGCATCGTCCGAGAAAACCTGCACAGAAGCCCTATGTATTCGGGCGTGATCAATGGAACCGGCGCGCGTTACTGTCCTTCGTTCGAGGACAAGGTCGTGCGATTCGCCGATAAAAAAAGGCACCAACTGTTCATAGAGCCGATGGGCCTCAACACTGAGGAACTCTATTTGCAGGGTTTTTCGTCATCCATGCCAGAAGAAGTGCAGCATAAAATGATCCACTCTGTCGAGGGGTTGGAGCGCGCTGAAATCATGCGCCCTGCATACGCGATCGAGTATGACTGCGTAGATCCACTGGAGCTTCTGCCAACGCTGGAGAGCAAAAAACTCCCCGGTCTATATGGTGCGGGCCAGTTTTGCGGCTCTTCCGGGTATGAGGAAGCGGCTGTACAAGGCTATGTTGCCGGCGTTAACGCGGCGTTGAAACTTAAGGGCGAAGAACCTCTCGTCATACGCCGTAGCGATGGCTATATCGGCGCTTTGATCGACGACCTCGTTACGAAAGGGACGGACGAACCGTATCGGATGATGACGTCCCGCACCGAGTATAGACTGCTCCACAGGCAGGACAACGCCGATATTAGGATGTCGCATTTTGGAAACCGCGTTGGCCTCGTATCTGACGAACGTCACCGCCGGGTGCTGGAAAAGTACGAACTTGCGAGCAGCGAGATTAGGCGCCTTGAGACGACGTTCCTCCCACCGTCGGACGGTCTGTCGAAGCTCCTTGAATCACACTGCATGCCAGAAGTGAAGACTGGAGTGAGCCTTGCGTCGCTACTCCGCCGCCCGAGGCTATATTATGGCGATATAGCGAGCCTCGATATCCACGCGCCGCATTTGCCTGACGCTGTGCGGGAACAAGCTGAAATATCAATAAAATATGAAGGCTATATAGAGCGGCAAAAGCGCCAGCTTGAAGAACTCGCAAGGATGGAAGAATACATTATCCCAGAGAATATTGACTATGCCTCATTGCGAGGGCTGCGTATTGAAGCTCGCCAAAAACTCGCCGCCGTGAGGCCGCGCAACCTCGGGCAGGCGACGAGGATCCCCGGCGTCTCCCCTGCCGACGCTGCGGCGCTAATGCTGTTTTTGAAGATGAAAGGTATATCTTTGTGTTGAGAGGTTCACCTTTATGCTGAGATTTATGAATGAATCCGGCTTTTGCGACGGAGTCAGACGCGCTGTTGAGGGCGCGGAAAAACTGCATGAACTCATANTTGCNGGAGGGCAGGTNTATCTGTATGGGGATTTGGTGAACAACGCGCATGTAATGCGCCGCTTCCGCGAAAAAGGTTATTGCCTCGTCGAACCGGACAAACCCGAACAAATAGACGCGATCCCCGACGGGGCTGTCGTAGCCATCCGCGCGCATGGAGTTCCACGTGCGGTAGAAAACATATTGAAAAGCAAAAACGCCGACATCAGAGACTACACTTGTGGAAGAGTGAAAAAAATACATAAAATTGTCAGCGCAAAAAGTTCCAAGGGATATAAAGTCGTTATTGTCGGAAATAAAAAGCACCCTGAAGTCGCCGGAATTGCGGGATGGTGCTGCGTCCCTGCCACCGTCGCCGAGGACATATCTGATTTAGTTGACGTTGACTTGTCGGAAAAGGTATGCGTCGTGGCGCAGACTACATGCGACCATTCTTCATGGCGCGACATTACAGCTCACATCCTGTCGATAAATCCCTCAGCCGAAATATATGACACGCTTTGCGGCGTAATACGTAGTCGCGAGGAAATGGCGGAGGATATCGCCTCTTCATCCGACATCATGTTTGTCATAGGGGACAGCGAAAGCTCAAACTCTATAAGGCTATATAATCGGTGCCGCTCAGTAAACAAAGACACTTATCCCATCACTTCCCTTTTCGCTGTATCCCCGCCGCCCAACAATCCCCCTTTTATAGAATCGTTTTTCGAATTGGCGGATAAGCCGGAAATAGCTGGAATGCTCCGGGGTAATCCGACTATCGGCCTGACAGCCAGCGCGTCGACGCCAGACGAGGTGATCCATGCCGCTCGCGATTATCTATTGTTTCTTGAATTCATTGAAAGCGCGAGGGCGGAAATAGACGACGCTTGTCAGTGCTTTTTTGATGATCATATCTCGCGGACGCCGAATCATCCGTTCACGCAATCCGCGCTTGCAGACCTCCGTAAGCAAAACGAAGGCGGGAAGCGGGTACGCGGCGCAATGATAAAGCTTGGCGAGAAAATAGCCTCACATGGCGTCAGCAGCAATTTTCTGCCCATCGCCGTTGGCTACGAGCTGTTCCAGACCTCAGTGCTGATCCATGACGACATTATTGACAAAGGCGATACGCGGCGGGGCAAAACCACGATCCATGTCGAGTCGGCCAAAAGTATGGCAGAAAAAATGAACACGCCTGACGTATCTGAAGCGGACGTCAACCATTTTGGCATTTCCCGCGCTATGTGCATAGGCGATTACGGGTTTTTCCTGTCGTATCAATTCCTGTCAAAGTGTAAAGCAGATAGCCACGTTCTGGCAAAGATTTATAGCCTATACTCGGAAATTCTTGCTACCACCTGCAAAGGTGAAATTATGGATACAGTGCTTCCATTTGAGAAGCCCTCTATCTTAGACAACTATGACGATTATATTAGCATAGTATCACGAATTTACGAATACAAAACTTCATGGTACACTCTAGTGGGACCGATCATGCTTGGGGCTGTATGCGGCGGCGCGTGCGACGAATTGGTCGGGCTGCTCCGGGACATCGCGATACCGTTGGGGATAGCGTACCAAATCAAAGACGATTTGCTCGGGATATACTCAAGTAGAGAAGTTTTGGGTAAATCCGTATTATCTGATATAATGGAAAATAAGCAGACTCTTTTATATGGCTATGCCTATAAGAACGCAAACGAGCAGCAAAGGATGTTGTTAGACAAGCATTACGGCAAACAGAGCGCCGATGACTCCGACCTCGGGATCATCCGAAAGCTTTTTGATGAAACCGGCGCGAAAGAATACGCTGAAAATGAAATCCAGCGTCTATCAGGGCGCGGCAGGGCGCTCATCACAAGCGACCTGATCGACCCGGAATATCAGTCGATCCTGAGTGGGATGATAGATTACCTCATCGGCAGGAATTATTGAGTTGCGGGGAGGCTGTTCAGTGGGTATCCAAAAACACAGGCTGGTTACAGCCAACGCGCTAGTACAGCGGTGAAAACTTGTATTATTTGCAAAACTTGTGCGCGGAGCCTGTAACCATTGCGAGTTTTTTGGATACCCCCTGAACAGATATAGTTAATGAGGAGGGCGCGCTATGAGTACATTGGAGCATATCGGGATCATCATGGATGGCAATAGACGGTGGGCAAGCGCTAATGGACTCCCGTCGTTTCAGGGCCATGACAGGGGCGCCGACGTATTTGCCGATACTTGCGACTGGTGCGGGAACGCAGGCGTGGGCTATCTGACTGTCTACGCTTTTTCCACAGAAAACTGGAAACGCTCCCAAATTGAAGTTTTGCATATATTTGGCCTTTTAGAGCGGTTTTTCAAAGAAAAGATCGAGCGGTGCCTCGAAAATGGGATCAAGCTTAGGGTTATCGGCGAGCGGAGCAGGTATGACGCCAAGACGCTGTCGATAATTGAGGACGCCGAAGCGCGTACCAAGGATTGCGGCGACTTGTATGTCCAGATCGCTCTGAGCTACGGCGGCAGGGATGAAATCATAAGGGCTGTAAAAAAGTTAGCATCTGACCTCATGACCGGCTCCTTGACGCCCGATGGGATTTCCGAAGAGGTTTTATCGTCATATCTCGATACTCGCGGAATCCCCGATGTAGACTTAGTTATTAGGACAGGCGGCGCCGGAAATAGGCGGCTGAGCAATTTCCTGCCGTGGCAGACTGTATATTCCGAACTATATTTTTCCGAATTGCTTTGGCCTGAATTCTCGAAGGAAGAATTCAACAAGGCGCTTGATTATTATTACTCCGTAAAGAGAAATCTTGGCGAATAGAGTATACAAGGAGTCGGTTCTAGGTATTGTGCCATTTTGGCACAATTGCCCTTTAAAGCGCTAAAGTTTTCTGCTGCTGTAAATTTTTCCCGTTTCAGTTCGATTTGGTGTATAATGTATTTATCGGTGGAGATTTGCACCTTGCTCGCCGCGAGTGGTTCTTTATGGGGACGGCAGGCAAGCTGTCGAAAACTATGCTGGGGTTGATTCAATGAGCCTATATGAACAAGCTGCTGCGCTGTGGCAAAGCTGGTGCGTAAAAACGGTCGCGGATGGCGATATATTAACAGCCGCTGCCTATTTCCATGCGCGGTTTGAGCATATTCATCCGTTTGCAGATGGCAACGGGCGAGTGGGGCGGACGTTGTTAAATTATTTTTTAATGCTGCATGACCATCCACCATTGATCGTCTATGAAGAAGACAAGGCTGTTTATTACGCCGCTTTAGAGCGGTACGACACAGACGAGGACATTGCGCTGATGCGCGATTTTCTGCGGAAACAGACGGAAAAGACTTGGGAGAAGTCATTGGGGCGCGAAGCGCAAAGTGTTAGCTGACTGCATTATAAAATATATACATATTGGAATTACTGAAGAGGAGCATATGATGATTTGTTGATAGATCACATCAAAATAGACTCAAAACTTGCTTTAGGCCCGATGGCAGGGGTGACCGACCTCGCGTTTAGGACTGTGTGCCGCCAGTTTGGGGCAGGCCTTACGTATACGGAGATGGTCAGCGCCAAAGCATTGGTTTACCAAGACGGTAAAACGCGCGGACTTCTGCGTTTAGGCGATGGCGAACATCCTGCAGGCGCGCAGATATTTGGGAGCGACGCAGGCTGCATGGCGGAAGCTGCCGCTTTGGCTCTTGAGATTTCCGGAGCGGATTTCATTGATATCAACATGGGATGCCCCGTCGGCAAAGTTGTGAGGAGCGGCGACGGATGCGCGTTGATGCGCGACCCGGACAAGGCTATGAGGATTATAAAGGCCGTAAAGGAAAGCGTGGACTGCCCCGTTACTGTCAAAATACGCAAGGGGTGGGACAAGGGCAGCGTCAACGCCGTCGAGTTTTCACGAATGGCTCAGGACGCCGGCGTGTCAGCTATAGCCCTCCACGGTCGGACACGCACCCAAATGTACTCTGGTAAAGCCGATTGGGATATCATACGTGACGTCAAGAGCGCCATCGATATTCCGATCCTAGCTAACGGCGACGTCTTCACGGCGGAGGACGCAGCGAGGATCCTGAAATACACGGGCGCAGACATGGTAATGGTTGGGCGTGGAGCGTTCGGCAACCCATGGCTCTTCCAGCAAGCGGAGGCGCTGATAGAGGGAAAAGAAATCCCGCCGACGCCGCCTATTGGCAAAAGGGTCGAAACGGCG
>WRNV01000017.1 GCA_009776445.1 Oscillospiraceae bacterium
TTACAGGCTCCGCACACAAGTTTTGACAATTGTACAAGTTTTCGCCGCAGTACCAGTGCGTTGCCTGTATCCAACCTGTGTTTTTGGATGCCCACTGAACAGTTTCCAATTGGTTCAGAAATTTATGTATAATATATTTATAGGTATTGACGTTCGCGTCTGATTGTGGTAGTATACGCTCTACTAGCGATTTTTGTTGATTCATGACAATATCGCGGGGTGGAGCAGTCCGGTAGCTCGTTGGGCTCATAACCCAAAGGTCGAGGGTTCAAATCCCTCCCCCGCAACCATATCCCCTTGGACCGCGACGGTTTGAGGGGTTTTCCCGTACCCAATATTTAATAAAACATAAAATGGACAATTCTGAGAAAGTAGAGGTTTTAAGCTATGCCAAAATTGTATTACCAAGGTCACGGGAGCTACCGCATAACCGACAATGATGGGCGCGTCATCTATGTTGACCCCTATGCCGGGGATGGCTACGATCTGCCCGCCGATATCATTCTTGTTACACATCAACATCAAGACCACAATCAAATCGACCGTTGCGCCCAAAAAGAGGATTGCGTGATTTTCACGAACAAAGAAGCTATCGAGGCGGGAGGTTATATGACCTGCCATATCGACGATGCTGATATCTCAATTGAAGCCGTCGAAGCGTATAACGACAAACACAGCGTAGACGAGTGCGTAGGCTTTATCATAACGCTTGACGGCGTGAAGATATATGCCAGTGGCGATACGTCCAAAACGGAGCAGATGGCGACCTTTGCGCAACGTAAACTGGATTACGCCATCCTCTGCGGCGACGGCAGATATAACATGGGACCCGCCGAAGCCGCCGACTGCGCGAGGCTTATCGGTGCGAAACATAACATGCTTGTCCATGTTATGCCTGGTGAGAACATCCGCGAAATCGCCGAAAACTGGGAAGCGCCGAACAAGCTCATCCTCGGGCCAGGTGATGAAATAGATCTGTAAAAGTATACTATACTAAAGTCTGAAACTTGCCGAAAATCAAAAGTTTCAGACTTTCACTTACCCAGAAGGCGCGTTTTTAATGATATGTTAAATTTTTGTTAAACAACCGATTTTATCCAGAAAAAACATTTTGACGTGTGTATAATGTACCCATGCGATAGCATGTAAAGGCAGTTTTACCGATAGCTGCCGGTTATACCTGAAGTCGTTATGATTCGCGGAATTATCGCGCAGAGCAACTTTATTAGCGCCTAAGCGAGGCGTCAAAACCTGTTGGTGTTTTTTCGCGCCGCAAGCGTTGACGCTGGGTCAGGGCGGCAAATAGACAAGCAAGAACCGCAAATCTTTACGCCCTTGGGTGTAATAGTTTTTGAGGACATTGTCGTAGTATGCCGTTTATAGGTTTTCGAGGACTCGGAAACTACCGGGGGGAAAGCGGCGTGACAGCGAAGGAGTGTTCCAGCGTTTTTTCGGTCGAAATTCTATTATGTAATAAGAAAGTAGGTAATTTTATGAGTAATAAATCTGTGTACAGGAAATTGTCCCTGGCGCTTGTTTTTGTTCTAGCCTTTGTTTTAGCTGTTGGCGCTATCCCTGTGACGCCGCTGCTCGAAACTGTGTACGCGGCTGGAAACCCGACCTCGTTTTTCAGCTCTTTTGAAGCTACGGACGACCCTGTCGCCATAACAGACAAGTTAGGCAATACTGAAGGCATCACGGCTCAACCGCTCGGTTCCTATATAGGCGCCGGGGGCAGCAGCGCAGGTACTATCCGTATCGCCGGCGACCTGATGAAGTGCGTCGCGGCTGTAACCCAGACAAGCGGCGGATCTCTCGGCAGTGCAAGTGAAGATGTTACCAAGCTGGCTGACAACAATCAAAGCACAAAATGGTGCTGGACTTCGGCGGCTGCTTACACAAACAGTAATAACTGGGCGAAGTATGAAATGATGCAGCCATACGCCGCTACGACATATTGCCTGGTAGGCGCTAACGACAACAGTTCAAACGCCTCCCGCCGCCCCTATTCCTGGACTGTACAGGGGTCTAATGACAATTCCAACTGGACTAACCTGCACCAAAATACGAACGGTGGTTTTCCAACGGCGAACTACGGTGTTATAACATTCACCTTTGAAAACACAACGGAGTATCTGTATTACAGGTTGGTCATCAATTCTCTGGGAACAAATGGCAGCACAAGCGCGGCGATGCTCCAGATTGCGGACTGGTCTATCGGTACGGGCGTTGGCGACCAGGTCGAGCCTCCAGTCCTGCCGACCACCGGCAGTATGACTATTTCAGCAGTTTCGCCTTCCATCAAATGGAACACTGTAGCAAACAACGGATGGACCGGAAAGAGGGCGCTAGGCGTCGCGGCAAAACATACTCAAGAAGGCCGCGTGTATGGATCTGCGGTTATATACGAATTTGGCGCCGACGAGGAAATCCTTGTCACACCGACGACGGACCTTTCATACATGGTAGCGCCATCTTTTAATGAGCTGGCTGACGCGATGAATAACGAGTTTGGACATTATCCCAGCCAACATGTCAGTATTGATCTTCGCTTTACCGATGGTACATACCTGAGTAAACTTAACTGCTACGACTCGCACGGCGTACTTATGGACCCGCAGTCGCAGTTTGAAGGCCGCTGCATGTGGGAAGGTATGTGGAACAAAGTTTTGGCAAGAATCGGCGACGTCGCCGCCGGCAAGCTGATCGACCAAATACTAGTTTCATATGACAATAAAGACGGAAAGAACGGTTGGTCGTTTGAAGCTTACTTCGACGACATCCGCATCACGGAGAAACGTTCCGACGACCCCACAGCCCAGAACTTTGACCTGGCGTTTGACGCCACAGGCAAGATTATCCACCCGTCGGAACTGACAGACATCCGCCGCGGGTCCAACTCGTCCGGCGGCACGTTCTCGCGCGGGAACCAGGGAGCGGACGTCTGTACACCTATGGGCTTCAACTTCTGGGCGCCGCAGACGCAGGTCGCCACAAACGACCCATACGAGTGGCAGGTCCGCAACAACACGACGACTAACTTACCAACGCTGCGCGGGTTTGACTTTAACCACAGAGCTAGCCGCTGGATCAACGACTTCAACACATTTGTATTTCTGCCAAATATCGAAGCGACGCTGACCAGCTCCACTATGGCTACTGGTACCCGCGGATATCCATTTTCACATAATAACGAGATCGCTAAAGCCTACTATTACAGCGTCGTCACAAATAACAACATTAAGACAGAGCTCACGCCGACGAACCACGGCGCCTCCGCAAGGATAACATTCCCGAGTGACGCAACTTACCGTAATATCTTCTTTGACGGCGTCGGCACATCGGCAAGGAGTCCCGGCAGCTACACCGCAAAAGACGACGAGTATACTTTTTCTGTAAATAACAGCCGTAACGGGAGCCAAATGGAGTATGTTTATATTTGGTTCAGCGAAACGCCGACGTCTAAGAACACAATCTCAGGTTTGAACGGAGCGGCGTCATACGCGCGTTTTGCGAATACGGTTGACACAGTCGAGATGAGGATAGGGACGTCCTACATAAGCATCGAGCAGGCTATTAAAAACTGCGAGATGGAAGTCAAGACGACGTTTGATCAGACGAAAGCCGCAGCTCAGGAAGAATGGGACGAACTGATGAACAGGACGTTGGTTCAGGATTTTGCCCCAGCCGGATGGGACGGCAATGTGGATACGCTGCCGCTCAAGACGCTCGACGGACTCGTAACGTTCTATTCAAATGTCTATAAGCTTTGCTGCTGGCCGACGTCAGGATATGAAAACACAGGCGACGCCGCCAACCCTGTATACCAGTATAGAACACCATATGGCGGCACTGTTAAAAATGGCCCGATCTACTTCAATAACGGTTTCTGGGATGTTTATAAAGCCACATGGAGCGCATATGGGCTGCTATACCCCAAGTGGAGCACGCTGGGCCTCAACGGGCTGGTTAACCACTACATGGACAGCGGATTTATCCCACGTTGGAGCGCGCCTGCGGGTACAAACTCGATGGTTGGCACGAGTTCCGACATCGTTTTGGGCACGGCTGCAATGAGAGGGCTGGAATTCGACATTCAGAGGGCTTTTGAGTCGGCAGTGAAGAACGCGACGGTCAACAACACGAGCAATCTTACAAACGGTGGGCGCGACTCGCTGACAACGGCCATCTTCTACGGTTATAACCCTGGTACAGGCTCAAGTTCAGACAAGCTGTCATGGGGTCTTGAAAGCTATATTAACGATTTCGGCATCGCGCAAATGGCGCGCAAGCTTGGTTACACCGATCAGGCTGCGTATTACATGGCAAGAGCTGTGAACTACGTGAATTACTGGAATCCTGCCAATGTAACCGATATATTCTCAGGCGATACGATAACCGGCGGATGGCTCCGTCAGAAAGCCGCGCCAAACGCGACGACTGGCGACGCCTCGTGGGCGGCTACCTTTAACCCATACGCATGGCTCAACGGATATACCGAGACAAACGCGTGGGATATGGTCGTTACGGTTTCAGACGCCCAAGGCCTGGATAACCTGCTTAAGAATTCTGGCGGAAGTCTGGAACAGCGCCTGGACGACGTGTTTACAACTACATCGAGTTTCTACGGCGGAGGTTATGGAATAATCCATGAAGGCAGAGAGCATTCCGCAGTTAAAATGGGGCAGTACGGGCATAGTAACCAGCCAGCGCACCAGGTTCCATACTTCTATAATTTCACGGACGCGCCGTGGAAAACACAACTGTATGTCCGTGATATCCTAGACAGGTTATATACTGGTTGGGAAGTCGGATACGGCTATCCTGGAGACGAAGATAACGGGGAGATGTCCGGCACAGCCGTCATGTCAGCGCTCGGTTTCGGATCCACGTCGCTCGGTTGGGATGAGTTTTACCTGACGACGCCTTATTTTCCACATATAACCATTACCCGCGACGATGGATCGGTTGTCGATATATACGCGCCTGGTGTAAGCATGACTAACAAATATATCCAGAGCATGAAACTCAACGGCGTCGATTACAATAAGACATACATATCTAGCAAAGATTTGTACGGCGCACCGTATACTAAGCTTGAGTACGTTGTAGGCCCACAACCTGGCGAATGGGGAACGGCCGCCGACTCAAAACCGAACTCAATAACGGCGCCCGGCGTTGAGCCTCAACCGATGGTTGACTTGACAAAGGGTTATACCAATCGCGGCGGCGACGCCATCATTACCGGTGGTGGGACCTTCAGTAGCGATGCCAACTTGTTCAACAACTCCGAAACCGCGACCGCAACCGCTACCTTTGCCAGCGGCATCTGGGCCGGTTATAGGTTCGCCGAGCCTCAAGTTGTGCATATGTATACAATATCCACTGGGACTACTCCGGCTCAAAACCCGCGCTCATGGGTGTTTGAAGCTTCAAACGACGGCACGAATTGGGATATCCTTGATGAGAGGACAAATGTTACGTTTGGGTTTGATACCCGGGCGCTGGGCGGCGTTGGAACCCCAGTGACAAAAGAACAGGCGCTGACGCAAGGTACAGTCTGGATGGCGACCGGTTCAACACGAGGAACAGAGACTAATTCGCAAAGCACCATGCCATTTGGCATAATCAACAACAAGGCGTATACGCAATACCGCTTAAGGTTTACCGCAACCAACGGCAACGCCACACTCGGGATCTCTGAAATTGAGTTCATGGGCTTTGCTAACCCGGACGAGGCGTACCTTGTGTCCGCGCTAGATAAGCAGACTAACGGGACCTATCGCCTTAGCGCGGCTGGTGTCACGAGTTTTGACGTTAACCTGCCCAGAATGCCAGTAGCGGACGTTAAGGTAACAGTCTCAGACAAAAATGGCGACTATACCGAAAGCGTTGTGTTTACGCCGGACAACTTCAGCGTGAAGCAGTCATTTGCGATCGCGGAAGGGCTCAAAGGCGCGGCATCGGCTGAACTGAAGATAAGTATTGAAAGCGAAGATCCGACGTTCAACACCGTATTCGAAACGGTCAAATACGGCGGTTTGGCTTTCGACGCTTCTCTGGACGGCGCTTTTGCCGCTGGCGCAACAATAACCGCGAAGGCGAAAGTCTCAAATTTGCAGGCGTACGCGTCGGATGGCATAATTGCGATTTTCGCCATGTACAATGGCAAAGGACAGATGGTGGACCATGCCATCGTAAACGTAGCCGCGATGGCATCCGGAGAAAATCAAGAGGTAAGCAAGACATTCGAAGTTCCGATTGGCGCGGCAGGCTACACCGTCAGCGTGTTCTTCTGGGACAACGACTATATCCCACTAAATGAAAAAACCACCTTCACACAGAACTAAACGCAACATATAATAGAATCATTGGCATGAATGGTCGTTATTTTGGCGTCAAACGTTGAAATTCCCCATTCATGCCATATTTATATCTATTCATGTTCATACCAAAAGCTTCTATTACTCTGACGGAATTATTAACGCGCAGAGCAAATACGCAATCCATCCGAAACCAGGGATAACGATTGCAAGTACACGGACAATGATCGGATCAATATTAAAATACTCACCGATACCCCCGCAAACTCCAGCGATAATGCGATTCCTTTGTGAACGGTACAAGCGCCTGGGTTCCATGCTGATCATCCTCTCTTTTTTGTAGATGGTGAAATTATAACACACACAGCAAGCAACCACAATTAAACAGGTCTTAAAAATGTGTTAAGCTTGACATGTGACGATGTGTACGACTTCGATTTCAATTGTTTTCGCTTTGCATCAGTGTCACTGGGCTAAAATTACACAATCACAAACGCGTCCGAATCAAAAGCGTCCCTAAACCCTAGTGCGTGAATGAATTGATCCAGAAAGACATGTCCTGGGAGTTCAGTATTATATAGTTGGATTCTCTGAGACTGATGTAAAACTCAAACCAGGCGATATCTTGACTAAAATAGTAAAGTTTTATTTTAAAGTGAAAAATGGCGTAAAATGGTGTAAATAAACTGAAAATTTACTTTTAGAAAGCTTGAAAACAAATTGTGAATGTTGTAGAATGTGCGCGGTAGAATGTACGCGTATGAAACTGCATACAGGAAAACGATACCGGTTGATAGTTCCAGAAATAAGAGAGAGGTATTCAGAAAGAAAATCTTGCTTTGCCAACCACTTTAAATACCCATTTGACGTCAAGAATACCGTTGCCGATTCATGACAAGGACCAACCATTGAAGAAATAAGATTGCAAGATTGCGTTATTACCTGGCTATCAGACAATAGCAGTTTTTGATAATCCGATGGTTACAATTTCAGCGACAATAGATATATAAACGACGCAGATATGACCATCCTGTGGATGATAAGCAATTATAACCAAAGCGGAATCACAATTAAAAGGAAGGTTTAACATGAAAAGATTAAGAAAATACATTGGTATACTCTTAGCCTTAGCCCTTTTGCTTAGCGGGATATCCATGGGGTCCACTTCCATAGGCGCACTGCTGGATCAGAATGCTGGAGTTGGTGGCAGTTCACCGGAATTTGTCAGCGCTGCCATTTCTATCATACAGGAAAACTGGCAGGACAATT
This sequence comes from Oscillospiraceae bacterium, assembly GCA_009776445.1. Classification (GTDB taxonomy): domain Bacteria; phylum Bacillota; class Clostridia; order Oscillospirales; family Oscillospiraceae; genus WRMH01. Next base: position 7,593 of record WRNV01000017.1, read on the forward strand.
ATTTTTCCAGCGCTACAATGACGATAGGCGAAGATAAGCTGACAATTGACGGTCAGGATACGAATGCGGCGTCTGCCATCATCGAAGATGGAGAGCTTTTCCTGCCAATTGCCGATATCGCGGAGATCATTGGCTTCGAGGCTGACAGATATGATGACGAGAGCGCTGCGTCGGGCACTTCGGCGTTCTCATACGATAAGGATGACGCTGAAAGTATGGGCGTAGACGGCTTCGCTTCCCAAGAAGAAACGGAGCAAAGGCTCAATGTCCGCGTACAAAGGGATGGCGACCTCATCACGATAACAAAACCATATCAGACAAAGGAGCTGATTGTCCGAACAGAGGGCAACGCTAAACTCCTTGACACGTTTGGCGCCACCGCCGTAGCTGACAACGGTTACGGCTTATATTTGCTGCAGTATGCGTCCGAGGAAAGCGCCCAATACGCGCATGTATGCTTTGAAACGAGTGGAAACGTCATGTATGCCGAACCTAACGGCGTTGTTGCATTGAATAAAGCGGTGCCAACTAATGCTGGGTTAGTTCTAGCCGACCGTTGGGGATCGGAGCGCATTGCTGCCGACCGATTTAAGGAATACCTGATTGCCAACAACAAGACGGGCACAGAACTCTTAGTGGCGGTTGTGGATACCGGTATCGACGCCGCTCATCCATTTTTGCAGGATCGCGTCAGGGCCGATTTGGGGTACAACTTTATTTCTAGCAATACTAATACAGATGACGAGAATAACCATGGGACACATGTCAGTGGAACGATAGCCGACTGTACGCCCGCGAATGTGAATATTATTCCAGTAAAGGTACTCAACGCCAGCGGATATGGTACCGACCTACAGGCTAGTTTCGGCATTGAATACGCGGCGGACAAGGGCGCAAAGGTCATCAATATGAGCTTTGGAAGCGGAAAAAGCGAAGAGAGTTTGACCATGCAAACGGCGGTGGACTACGCCGAGAAACTCGGCGCGGCGTGTGTGGCCGCCGCCGGAAACGACACAGCAAACGCGGAAAATTTTGTGCCGGCGAGCTTTGCCAACGTGATTACTGTATCAGCCATCGATTTGGACGACACTTTGGCTTGGTTTTCTAATTATGGCGACGGCATCGTAGATATTGCCGCTCCGGGCGTGGACATATGTAGCTGCATACCCGGCGGCGGATATGCGTACTACAACGGTACGTCGATGGCAGCGCCCCACGTGGCGGCGGCCGTTGCCATGCTGAAGTTGGAGTTTCCCGCCGCCACGCCGGAACAGCTCAAACAAGCTGTCAAGAAGACCGCATATGGAACAAGTTCAACGAATTTTGGCGCGGGCATCCTGGAGCTCAACATTTTCTTCGACGGCCAACCCCTGCCCGAACCGCCGGGAATCAGGCTGAGCAGACGCGCCATTGACGTGCGAACGATACCCGAAAAATACTCGACTTACCAACTAAGGGCTCGGATCACACCGCTTCCGAACACAGAAAGCGTGGTTTATGTAAGCGACTATCCGGAAGTAGCTGCGGTTGACAGCAATGGAATTGTGACCATCCTAAAAAATGGTAAGACCAACATCACCGCGACAATCAGCGGAGGTCTTGTGGACACATGTATGGTGACCATCGACGTTGATGAATCGGCGTTTTGGATTGGTCATGCCGCTGATTCTTTTGTCGGCGGAGACGGCACGAAGAGTCATCCATATCAAATTGGGACGCCTGAGCAGTTGGCGCTGATGGCAAAAAATTCACGGCTTGAATTGAGCGGCGGCGGTCTACATAACGAGTACTTTGAGTTGATTGCCGACATCGATCTAGCCGGCAAAGAATGGATTACCATAGGATGGGCTACGGGCAGTGAAAGTTTTGCTTTCATAAAGGGTGTCACTAGACATTTCAATGGGAACGGGTTTTTGATAAAGAATATGAGGCAAGGAGATGTTTTTTCGGGACTTATTTTTGCTGAACATGGTTTATTCAATTCGATTTGGTATGGTGAAGTAAAGGATTTGTGCCTCGTCAACGCCAATCAGAAAAATTCTCAATACCATGATTGGGTACAAGGGATTCTATCATATACCGCGTTTTCTTCTACTATTATAAATTGTTTCTCTACCGGCAAAACTGTGGGGAGCGGTTTGATTTATTCGATAGAAAACGCTGTGATAGAAAATTGTTTTTCTACTGCCGAAACACAGCGCGGATTTGTGTATGAATGCAGAGGTTCGGACATCAGAAATTGTTATGCCTTTGGAAATTCTTATTTTATCTACAATATTAGTATGGGATGGACTTATTCTGACGTAAAATCGAACGTAATAAACTCATTTCTACTTAACAACAGTTCACATTCAACCTACTTTGTGGTAAATAAATCCGATACGGACATCCATAAGTGCTATAGTAACAATTACATCGCTCCTCTCACCGATGACGATCCCTCGACCACAGAAATGATTTCCAAGCCCACAGATTTCTTCAAAGACATTGCTAGCTATACAGATCCCACTAACTGGGAAGACGAGTATCCATGGGATTTTGAAAATGTGTGGACCATTAATGGGGACGATAATGCCGGACTGCCTTATTTCAAATTTCTCCAAAGAGAGACCGATGAGGAAAAGGTGGCGCTGGCAAAAGCATCCATAACTTGGAATAGCATAAAGGGGGACAATGAACTGCCTTCCAGCGTTCGCTACGATTTGCTTCTCCCGACCAGCCACCTATATGGTGCGACCGTTAATTGGACGTCAAGCGACCAAGCAGTCGTCAACAATGCCGGTGTCGTGACGCGCCCAAATCATAACGTGGGCGACAAAAATGTCACGCTATCCGCGATTATCCAATCGGGCGACGTCTACGATGCGCTATTCTTTCATTTAACAGTCAAGCCGCTAATGCCTACACCAAATCTTGTGTCAAGCGGCAGATATCTTGTGGCTACTGGGAGTATTCACACGTTGGCTATCAAAACAGATGGAAGCCTCTGGGCTTGGGGCTACAATGCTGTGGGCGAGCTGGGTTTAGGCGACAATGGCATCCGCCTTTCGCCATCGCATGTAATGAACGATGTGGCAAGTGTAGTTGCTGGGTTTGAGTACACGTTGGCTATCAAAACCGACGGAAGCCTTTGGGCTTGGGGATATAACCAATATGGGCAATTGGGCGACGGTTCCACAACTAACCGCACAACTCCAGTAAAAATCATGGACGATGTAGAAAACGTGGCTGTCGGGGATTATCATACGCTGGCAGTCAAAACCGACGGAAGCCTCTGGGCTTGGGGAACGAATTACTGTGGTCAGTTGGGCGATGGTACGATTGATGACAGCTTGAAGCCGATGAAAATCATGGATGACGTGGTTAATGCGTTCGCTGTCAGCAACCACACATTTGCGATCAAAACCGACGGTAGCCTCTGGGCTTGGGGATTTAATTACTTTGGGCAGTTGGGTGACGGCACGACTGACAACCGCTTGACGCCGGTGAAAATCATGGATAACGTGGATGACACAGTAAACGTAGTTACCGGAATCACCCACACACTACTGGTCAAGACCGATGGCAGTCTTTGGGGTTGGGGATCTAATCAGATGGGCCAACTAGGCACTAGTAACCAAGGCAATAATGTACTGACGCCGGTGAAGATCATGGGCGATGTGTTCAGCGCAGCTGCCGGGTTTCTCTGTACGCTGGTGGTCAAGACCGACGGCAGCCTCTGGAGTTGGGGACAAAACAGCTATGGCGTACTGGGCGACGGCACGTCTGACGACCGGACAACTCCACTGAAAATAATGGACGATGTAGCAATTGTAGAAGTGGGGAGCAACCACTCGCTAGCCGTCAAGACTGACGGCAGCCTCTGGGCTTGGGGACAGAACTGGTACGGTCAGTTGGGCGACGGTACGACCACAGATTCCCTCATCCCAATCCAGATCATGTTGCCTGGCAGTATTTTGCCTAACAATCCGGGTGTAAACGTCTCTGGCGCCATAAAAACCTACAACCCAAAAAACGCCGCCACCATCCGGCTTACAAAGGGCGGCGTCATTGTCTATGAAACCACAATCGAACCGACTGACGGCAGCGGCCAAAAGGAGCAAACTTTCACCATAGAAGGCGTCCTACCTGGTACGTACGACCTTGTCGCCACAAAACCAGGTCACACCTCCTTAACCGTGAAAAATATCACCGTCAGAGGGGAGAATGTGAACCTCACGCAAAACGACCTCGAGGCTGTTCGCTTGATGACATTGCGCTGCGGCGACATAAATGAAGACGGAATGATCAACGACGGCGACCTGACTGTACTATGGCGCGCCGCCAACTATGACAAGCCTGTTGAAAAAGCAGCAAATCCTCTCTCTGATCTCAACGGCGACGGATACATCAACGACGCGGATTTAACCATCCTTTGGATCACATACAACTACAACAGAAGCGGTATCGTTATTGAATCGTGAGACAAGTACAGATTATATATGGTCGACTTTTCTGAGGCTAATGAAAAAACTCAAAGTAGGCGATATCTTGACTAAAAAAGTAAAGTTCTATTTCAATACGCAAAGCCCGCATTGCGGGTTTGCTGAAGAAAATGATCAATGGTACAGGACATTATGACTTGAAGTGAACACCACTGTTGGCCGACAAGGGAACAGATTGGGCAGGACATGCTCCTGTCAAAAGCGAGCTGCGCTATTTTTAAAGTCATTCATAGCTAAAAAATGTACTGGTTTAGGCTTGAATCCAATTTGTGGATGATGTAAAATGTGTTGCATGTGAAGTTGCTGCGGGAAACATTGCTGCTTGATAGTTCCAGAAATGCGCGAGAGTGCTTGGAAAGAAAACCTTGATTTGCTTGTTACTTTCTAGCGTTTATTTGAAGTCAGGAATACAGCTAACGGTTTATTATAACCAGCGTTGAAAAAATAGGGTCGCAAGATGAACGGTAGGAACATAACAAAAACGAGTTGGTTTCCGTTGCTTTTCAATAGAACGAAGCTGTTGATACAGAGGGGGGATTATCTGATTTTGAAACGAATCATACATACTATGCTCATGATTATTCTCTGCTCTTTTGTTTTCAAAATTGCTTTGGCAATAGAGAATCCTGTTTTCACCGTGAGTATCACTGGAACGATAGACACAGGGAAAACCTTTAATGACCAGAGTACGCTTGTTCTCAGTTGGCAGATTATGGCTAACTCCGAGGGGATGGTACTCAGCAACGCTCAGGGTTTGCGACTGGCTTATGACAATACCGTCCTTCACCTAATGGGATGGGATGGCTCGGATGCTATTGACGACAACGTGATAACCACATCGTATACATTCGTTCCCAACGCTGGGTTTGTTGGTGTATACGGCGATGACGTGCGCGTATTTGTCGCGAAAGACAACTCAAGTGCTCTCGGGTATATTAACCTCTCACTGGGAGATGTTTATGAAACATACAGTTGTTCACAAGGGGAAAACGTATTACTGGCTCAGATTCGGTTTGCTTTCCGGGCAGGGAAGACTGTGGATGATCTTAACGTCAACACTATCAGATGCCAAAATATCAACGAACTACACGCTACGGCTCAAAGCTCGGCAATTCTTTTAAATACAGATGACAACGACACGGGTTCCTATGAATATCTGAGGCAATCTAATGACGAAGCCCTTGGCGGCGACAAATTGAACGCCCCAATTTTTTCATATCCGGGCAGTGAAATCAAAGTTGAAGGTCAAGGCGAGTTGCCTGAGGACACAATGGAGACATCAGAACCGATAGTAACAAATGAAACTGCTGAACAGGACGAGACTGCTGCCCCGGGACTTTCTGACAATGAAATTCACGATGTTGATACACCCACAGTTGTCGAAACATATACTCCTGGTGAGTCAGTCTATCCGAATGAAACAAACGACTCTACCGAATCGGCTGTTTCAGACAACATAGCCAGCCCCGATGAAACGACCAGCGTGAATGATCAAGAATCAAATTCGATATGGCTGTATATGATTCTTATTGGCGTCGTGTTTTTGGCAGTTCTATTTATGGTGTTGATATTGCGAAAGCAAAAAAGAAAAGTCTTACCTTCATCGGATAAAAGCAGGACAAATCAAGACGGGGACTCTACATAACTCTGTCATTATACGCTTAAGCGTAGATGAAATTATCTCAATGAACAGGAGGAAACCTAAATGCAAAAGCGAGTCAAAAAAAAACGCAGAAATGGAGGTCTGAGGTTTTCAAAGGTAGCATGTCGCATGTGTAGCATTATCCTGATCATGATGTTGTTGGTTACGGTTTTCCCCAGCAGTCGAGCGGTGGCAATTCTTGACAATTCATCGGCAATGGTCAGCGTTGACACTACACCTGAATTTGCAAATGTTAACGGCGGTACAGCGGGAATGGGATTCGCTCCATTTGCAAGCACTAACGCTACAGGCGTTACTCTCTCCGGTAGGGTGAAAACCTACAACCCCAAAAAGGGCGCTACGATCCAACTTATGATGAATGATGTTGAGGTAGACAAGATTATCACCGCGACCACCGTCGGCAGCGGACAAATCGAGCAGTCGTTTGAGTTTCAGAATGTAGACGCTGGCATATATTCGTTAATTATCACGAAACCAGCCCATACAAAATTCACCGTGCTGAACATTATCGTCGGTGAAGAGAATGTTGACCTGACGCAAAGTGACCGCCAAGATGTTAGGTTGATGACCCTGAGGTGCGGTGACATCAATATGGACGGAATGATTAATGACGGTGATCTGACGTTTCTTTGGCGTAAAGGTAACTATGACAAAAACATCGGTGACGTCGGTGATCCATTTTACGCTAACGATCCACTTTGCGATTTAAACGGAGACGGGATGGTCAACGACAACGACCTGACAGTTCTGTGGGCGTCGTATAACTATAACAAAGGCACTGTATTAATACCGGAGCCAGGGAATCTAGTGAAAGAGCAATGCGAACACAATATGTACGAATTTCCATATCAAGCGCCTTCTTGTACTGAGTATGGCAACATAGCATACTGGCGCTGTGGATTTTGTGATAAATGCTTTGGTGATGAGAATGGAACAAACGAATTAACTCTTGGAGAAACAACTTTAAGCCCAAACGGACATACTGTTGTGATTGATCCCGGAGTTGCCCCAACATATGACAATACTGGTTTAACAGAAGGGAAACATTGCTCTGTATGCGGTGAAATTATTGTTGAGCAAACAGTAATTCCTATGCTGCAATTAGAAGAATATTCAATAACCTACTACTTCAATAATAATGATGCTTATTTACAGTCTATTGTTATAGAAAATCCAAATCCAGCTGTTTATGCAAAGCTGGATGGGTTGGTTTTGCAGGATTTGCTTGTAGATGGCTATAATTTCTTAGGCTGGTATACTGCCGCTGCCGGCGGAAGTCTGGTAACCAAAATACTACCGGGGGAAACAGGAAATAAAACATTCTACGCACACTGGGAAAAAATTGAGTATACAATTCAGTTTAGATCAGATATGGTGCCTATTGATGATATAAAATATAAAGTGGGGGAAGAAAAGTTATTACCAAAGCCTACATTGGACAAATATACATTCATAGGCTGGTCGGATGATAGCAGTACAATGTGGACAACAATACCAAAAGGAGTAACCGGAAACATTATCCTATACGCAAACTGGGCAAGCAACAGAAATAAAGCAGAGGCTGTAAACAAATTGGAGGATCCTATAATTGCGGAGGATTCCAGTTCCGGATTGATTTTGTTTACTTACGAAATAGGAACAATTAAAAACATACCTTTGTTTACCACATTAAATCTAAACTGTGTAAACGGGCTTATTTCGACGACTTCTATAACAGAGACCGAGGAAATTAGCTCAACTCAAGCAAAGACGATAGCTCAGACAATTTCCAATGCCACGACCAACTCAGCATCATGGACGCTATCAAACGATTGGAACAATATCACCGAGGTAAGTCAAACCTATCTTGATCAAACCGGAACCACAAGAGAAGAGGCGGAAACCATAGCTAAAAGCTCAAGCAATACTTATAACATCACTTCTAGCGCTGGAGGGTCAAGCGGTTCTACCAGCACAGTAGGCGGTTCCTTTAATTTGTCACTTAATCAATCTCACTCAAATTCCACCACCACCGAAAAAGGAGAGAACATTGGATTATCAGTTGGAGCTAAACTTTCAGCAGAAATATCCGCAGGGCTAAAAGCGGGAATACCCGGAGTGGGCGATGCAAGCATCGGAGCCAAGTTGGGTTCTGAATTAAGTGCTGGAGCAGAATACGGAGCATATCACAAAACAACCAACACTGGCACAAGCGGTTGGTCAAGCGGTTTGGATATAAGCGGTAATAAGTCAAATACCGAAACCTCAGAAAAATTCTGGAGTACGACCTCAGGTTTTTCGAGCAGTAATTCAACAAGCCAAAGCACGACAGTTTCAGAAGCTGTTTCCAAGCTTATTAGTGAACAACGCGGATATGGAGAATCTTACTCGGAAGGTGGCAGCAACAGCGAGGCACAAGCTCTCGCATCTACTGATAGCAAAAGCGATGAGTACAGCACAGTTATGACATACTACACATCTAAAATAAAGTCAACGACAACTTCATTTTCAAGCTCTGGTAATACAGTTGGTGATTATCGGCTTGTTATGGCAGGAACCGTACACGTTTTTGCCGTTGTGGGTTATGATGTGGCGGAAAACACATACTTTGTGTACACATACAATGTTCTAGATGAAAAGACAGAGGAATATCTTGACTATTCGTATGATGGCACATTTGATGATTACGAAACAAGCATCATACCGTTTATGGTGCCATATTTTGTCGATGAATACGTAAACAGCAGAATTGCCAAAACTAACGGACTTGTACTAGACCCTGATACTGGGATGATTGTTGATTATATCCCAAATTCAAATGATCCTGACGTCATCGTTGTGATTCCATCATACATTGCGATAGATAACAACGATGGAACATTTAGTTCTGTTAAAGTAACTGGTATCAGCCCAGGATTGTTTAAGAATAATACGGATATAGTTGCGGTACAGTTGGGAAATTACATAACTGAAATCCCGGATTCAACATTTGAGGGCTGTTCTTCGCTGGAATATGTGCTCAGTCCCGGAGTTACAAAGATTGGTAACAACGCATTTAGCGGATGTACCTCTTTGGGCAGTTTCACAGTGCCTAGTGATATCTCCGCGCTTGGGATAAACTCTTTCGGGGGTGTCCTTGAAATTAGTGCGGCGGCGGCTAGCGTCAGCGTCGCACAATCGGTTGCATCATCAGGCGCTGATCAGATTATATTAGATATTTCCTACATATCGGGAGAAGAAGCAACTAATATGGATCTCAATGTGGGTAAAATCACATACTTTGAACTTCAAGGAAAAGACAATGAATACAAAGGGCTTAGTTTAAAATCCGATGCGGAAACAACAGTTGTAAACGGAGTGACCTTTTCCGAAAACACAAAGATCCCGATGGAATTCTCATCGGTGAATGTAACTCTTGACCGCGTGACAGTATATGGCATCGGGTTTGCACTTGTTCTTAAATCAGAGCAAACAAATGTTGTGCTAAACAGAAATATAAATCTGATCTCTTCTGGAGACAATGTTGTGCTTTGCAAAAATATTTCTCTTTCACCTTTGAGCGTGGGCATTGTCGGAAGGCTAAATGTTTCTGGGAACGTTTTAGTATGTGGAAGCCCAGGAAGCATTACTGGAGCGAACTATTTAACTGTAACCGACGGCGAAGTCATATATATCACCGAGGGAGAGTTTGAAAACTATTTAAGTTCTCATCGCGTGTATTTTGACGCAAACGGGGGCACAGTAAACACTGAAAGCAAACTGGTAGCCTTCAACGCGGAAATGGGCGAACTTCCCACTCCAAGCAGAGACTATTATTCCTTTGACGGTTGGTATACCGAAGCGCTAGGCGGGGAACAAATTACTCCGGAATCCTTAATGACAGCATTAACTGATATATCGCTTTTTGCTCACTGGTTGCAAAATGATGTGTCAGCCTGGGTTAAAATTGGAGATTTGCCTCCCGGTGCTGAAGTAGTAAACACAAGATGGACATACACACTAACAACGGAGACAACTTCAAGTTCGCCAACTTTAGAGGGTTGGACAAAGTATAACGAGACATACGTCATGGGCTATAATGGTGTTTCTGGTACCTGGAGCCCTTGGAGTACCAATGACCCTGGAACTGCAAATGGCCGGGTTAGGGAAACTAGGTATATCGATCCAACGTACAAGACCGGATACCATTATTACAGGTATTATAATGGTAGCGCTATGTATACTTACCCATACAATAGCACATACAAGTGGCAAGAAACGTTCTTTGACTATATCTTGCCAAATGCGCCGAAATATCCTAATGGGCCAGTAAAATCAACAAACGGATCCAATTCAAGCTCAACCTGGTGGGTTCAGGCAGACTTGAATTACGCCTATAATAATTCGGATAAGACATTTGTGCATCAAAATTATTTTTTGGTGACAGCCGGACGCTATGAGTATAGGTATCAAGACAGAATATATACATATTACTTCCGCAAGGTAGAGGAAAAAGAGACCTATATTGAAACTGAAACAATTGGTGCCGGAAAAAGCGACCAACAGAAATGGGTGCAGTACCGAGAGAAGTAAACCAAAGATGAGAAAGCCCGCGCCTCAAAGCATGAGGATACCATTGAGGCGCGGGCTAATCTGAAGAAACAATCATGCAATCTGATCGGAGGGCGCCGCTATGAAACGATGTTTAACACTTTTGGTTACGCTGATTTTTTGCCTGTCCCTTTTCATATTCGTGCTGTCAGTGGGCAATCCTGCTTTCTCAGTTAAAATCGACGGCGCTCTCGACACCACTGCTTCATTCAATGGCCAAAGCACCCTTGTTCTCGACTGGCAGATAATGGCCAACAGGGAGGGGTTGTCGCTCAGGAACACACAAGGGCTGCGGTTGACCTATGACAACACAGTCCTTCAACTGATGAAGTGGGACGGTTCTGATGTTATTGACGATAGCGCTACTGGAACATCTTTCAGCGTCATTTCCCAAGTAGGGCGCGCGGGAGCGTATAATACCGCGTTGCGTGTAAGCGCGGCCAAGGACGCTGTCGGCAATATTGGATACCTCAACATTTCACTAGGTAGCGCCTTTGAAGCCTTCGCTTGTCCTCAGGGAGTATTTGTGACCCTGTCACAGGTACGTCTGGCTTTTCGCCCCGGTAAGACAATTGCTGATCTGACGGGGGATTCTATCAGTTGTATGAACGCAAGTGAATTAGCAGCGACCGCTCAAAGCTCGGCTGTCCTTATCAACACCACTGAAAACGAAATAACGTCTTATGAGTATATGAGGCAAGAGAACGGAGTTGCAATAGGTGGCGACAAGCTAAACGCGCCGACAATTGACTATCCGCTCGGTAATCCAACAAATGATGATCCACCTACTGAACCTCCTCCTACAGACACAGACGCGCCGCCTGATACCACGGAGCCGGAAGCGCCATCGGGGTCCACACAACCGGATACGTCGCCAATTCTCACGGATCCGGAGATGCCATCAGATTATGAGAACCCCTACATAGATATAGCTACAAACGATTGGTTTTACAATGCGGTAAAATATGTGACTGAACAAGGGTTAATGAACGGTGTCGGCAGCAACAAATTCTCGCCTGATGTTCCTATGTCGCGAGCCATGTTCGCAACGGTATTGTATCGATTGGCAGGTCTACCTGGAGTATCAGGCCACAGCGCTTTTTCTGATGTTGTTGGTGGGCAATGGTATACAGACGCCGTTCAATGGGCTAGTGAAAATGGAATCATTTTGGGATATGGCGACGGCAGTTTCGGAACGAATGACAATATTACCCGTGAGCAAGCAGTAACAATGCTTTACCGCTACTCCGAGGTTATGGGCCTTGACATCAGCGCTCAGGCGGATCTATCAAAGTATTCAGACGCCTCCAAAATTTCAGACTGGGCGCAAAATGGCATGCGATGGGCGGTCGGTGCTGGAATCGTTTCCGGCCGATCCCCAACGACTCTTGCCCCGCAAGGGCAGATAACTAGAGCGGAGGTGGCGCAATTATTACTAAATTACAGTTAGGGGGGTCAATATATTATTTAATCCATAAACATCAAAAAACAGAAAGAGGAAAAAGGCTATGAAAAAAATTACATCACTCCTGCTCATCTTAACATTGCTGTACTCATTGAGTTTGCCTACTTTAGCTGCTGAAGACCCTGCGTTTTACATTGAACTCGTTGGGACTATAGATACTGACGCTAAATTCAACGGGCAGAATACTGTCGCCGTCTCTTGGCAGCTTAAGGCCAACAAGCCGAACATGACTTTGAATAATACCCAAGGTATACGCATTGCGTACGATAGCGCTGTTTTGCAACTGATCCGCTGGGACGCATCTTCGTCTATCAGCGAACCCTTGCCCGGAGAAGACTTTGCTCAATCACCGGGCGCGGGCAACGTGGGCGTTTTAGGCAGTTCAATCACTGTGTTTACGGCTAAAAGTACAGATAGCAACACAGGGTATCTCTCCGCGTCGGTCGGGTCTGCTGACGACCTGTACGCATGTGTACAGAACACAGTTATCATTCTCGGCGAGTTCCGCTTTGCTTTCAAGCCCGGTAAGGACATTTCCGACTTATCTGAAGGTAAAAGCGTTCGCGTCATGAACACCAATGAGTTATTCGCGTTTTCTCAGAGCTACTCGATTTTAATCAATGACGATCAGGATACCTCATATACATATGGTAATCATGTAAATGGGGTGGCGCAGCCGGGTAAAGATACATTGGACGCGCCCGCAGTAATTATTCCAGCGTTATTCGACCCGAACGCGTTGACGTTTGCGGTGGGGACTGTGACGGCTGAGGCGGGCGGTACTGTTGAAGTGCCAATAACAATTACGAATAACCCGGGAATCTCGGTAATTACCGATGTGAGAATTGATTTAGGCGCTGGCTTAACTCTTTATTACCCGCAGGGGGAGGAGAATTACGCTGCCGGGTTTGCTACATGGCCATATATCGCCGGAAATCGTTTTCAAGGAGAAGGCGAAGGTATGATACCCATAATGGGTCGCCCCACAAATCTGAACATAAGCGATACGCACATCGTATTTAATTTCCAGGATACGGTAGAACCGTTTAACAGTACAGAAAACGGTATGTTGATTACGTTGAGGCTCAAAGTTGACGAAAATGTCGACAGAGGCGCCGAACTTCCTATTACAATTACAGTTGCTAAAGTGGGGAATCTATCTCAGGCCACGATACCTTTCAATCTTGTGAATGGAAAAGTTACGATACCAAATGTTCTCTATGGAGATGTAAACGGCGACAACAGAGTGGATGGGTTCGATGTGCAAGCATTGGTGCTTTGGATCAATGCCGGCAAGCCTTCTGGAGTGATAGACGAAGTAGCCGCTAGGATAAGCAGCGCATATGATAGGCCGGACGGTTTTGACATACAAGCTTTGGTTTTATGGATCAACTCCGGAGGTAATCCTTTAGTGGGACACCCCGGGCCCTACGCTCTGACAGGACAATCCAGTTCTAGCGCTGTATCATCGTTTTCCATCGCCGCCGCATCGGCTGAAGCGGACCTGACAATCGAAGTAGATAGCAAAACAGCGTCGCCGGGTGATTACAATGTCGAAGTGCCAATATTGATTACATATAACCCCGGGGTTTCTGTAATAAGCGACTTGAGGATTGAATTAGGCGCCGGCCTCTCGCTTTATTTCCCGTTTGGCGCTGAGAATTATGCCGCGGCATACACCACATGGCCTTATATCGCTGGAAACCGCATTCAAGGCGAAGGAGAAGGCATGATACCCACAATGGGTCGCCCCACAAATTTGAACATAGGTGATTCATATATAATATTAAATTTTCAAGATACGACAGAACCTTTTAATTGTATTGAAACCGGTATGTTGGTGACATTGAAGCTCACAGTTGACGCAACCGCTTCCGGCAATATACCCATAACCGTAAGCGGCGGGATGTATGATAGTATACCAAACCAAGGAGCAAGAACCCCCGTCTTAGTTAGCGGTTATGTCAATGTTATAACCAGCGCCATCCTGGATGGCGCGGTGGCGATCACCGGCGCGACTAAATACAATGAAACGCTCACTGCGGACACAACCGGTTTAACTACCGATCCGGCTGGAGCGGATATAGGCGCCCTGAGCTATCAATGGAAGCGCGCAGGCGTCAATATAGTCGGCGCGAACAGCGCGACATACACGCCTATAGAGGACGACATCGGGAAGACAATAACAGTTACAGTGACGGCGCAAAACTGTGAGGGCGAGGTAACATCCGTGCCGGTTGGCCCGATTGCCAAAGCGGACGGCCCCGCCGCGCCTACCGCACCGAAGGTGGCGAGCAAGTCGGCGACAAGCGTCACGCTCGACATAATACCCGGCGCGGAATACAAACTGGGTACGACGGGTTTGTGGCAGACCTCGCCAGTATTCGATGGCCTCGACCCCTACAACGAGTACGTCTTCTTCGCCCGGATCGCGGAGACCGCAACCCACGAGGCGTCGGCGGTCAGCGTAGCCAGCGCGGTGATCATCACTGAGAGCCAGACGTTGTCAGCCGGTTCTGCTATTGTATGTGTTGGAAATACAATAAAGATTCCAGTCACGGCATCCGGCAGTCCCTTGCTTGCTTCGCTGAGGTTCGTTGTGGCATACGATGCTGCCGCGTTGAAACTGGCAGATGTGACGTTGCCCAACGGTTCGGGTTTCAGTGTGCTAGTTGTGCCAGGCCCTGGCAAAGAAACAATCAGCCTTGTCCCGAATGGAACTAATTCGGTTGACCCTAACGGCGTCATGCTTACAATTATTTTTGAGATAAATGAAAACGCGGCGTTAGGCGACTATTTGATATCTTTGCAAAACATAAACGCTGTTGACGAGACAGATAGCCAGATACAGTTTTCCGCGCAAGACGGGTCTGTGAAAATCATCCAATATGGAGACTTCACGGGCAACTGGAACGTGGACGGCAACGATATTCTGTGGATCAATAGGTTTATACAGAGTTCGTTTATTTTAAGTGAAATGATCAAGACATGGTCAACTGGGATCACTACGTTCTGCGAACCGGCGGCGGATTTCACTAACAATGGATATGTTGACGGTACGGATATTTTATGGATCCATCGGTATAGCGCGGTAAATAAAGACCCGTGGGAAATGGTCAGAATTTGGCCAACAGCGATTGATTTCAGCCACATTGGAGTGGAAAATAACACAGTATCCTCAACCGCAAGCATGCAGAGCGCCATGTCGGACGAAAACTTCGTATACATGGTATCGGACGAGACTGACGTTCCGATAGGCGAAACCTTTAATTTAACAGTTGGGGCGGAATTGTCGCCCGGCATAGAACTATCGACATTGTGGGTTACGTTGGATTATGATCAAAGCGCCATACGTCTTGTAACAAGCGGAATTTCATATCCATCTAATCTTACGTCGGCAAGCGACGGACCATTCTATTTTGCACTATCGCCAAAAGATTTTAACGCTCAGGGTAGCGGTGATGTCATGATCCTTACGTTTGAAGTGTTAGACGACTCCAAGGAGGCGGAAATCAGACTTGCAGTGAATAGGGCGAGTAGTCCTGATGATATCGGCGTCACTTTGATTCGGCCTGATACCGTGGTTATTAACCATACTACTACTTGTACGGTTACCTCGATCAAGATAGAGGCGTCCGCGCAAGCAACGTTATTGCGCGCGAGCAAATATACCTTTACGGTAACTTTGAACCCAGGCGCGACCAGTGAAGGTATTGTTTGGTCGATAACTCCCTCAGGGTTCGCGACTGTGAATCCAACCACCGGCGAAGTCATAACGCAAAACAAGACGGGGACAGTATTGCTTACAGCTACCGACACCGCGAGCGGCTTGAGCAACAGCGTTGTTCTAAGGATAATGTAGCAACAACTGAGCAAACTGTATTAGTGGTTGTCCGGTCATGAGATTTGAATGAATCCCTAACTATACAAGTAATAGAGAGTTTTCCGGAGGGCTGTTGAAATATCAAAAGTATTTCAACAGCCCTTGCATAATAACAGACAGCGATGGAAAAAACCTCCTGTCATAACGATATTTTCAAGCGCTTCAATGATAGCAAAATAAAATAAAATTGTACTAATTTAGGCTTGAATACGAATTGTGGATGTTGTAAAATGTGCGCGTATAAATCTGTCTGCGGGCAAACAGTGCAGCTCAATGGTATCGAAAATGCGCGAGAGCGCTTGGAAAGAAACGGTTTATGTCTGCCACTTATAGTGTCCAATTTTAGTCAAGAATTCCGTCACATTTAGTCAAGACGGAGGCTCCACTTATCTCTGTCATTTTACGCTTAAGCGTAGATGAAATAATCTCAAAGAACAGGAGGAAACCTGAATGCAAAAGCGAGTCAAGAAAAAACACGAATTTGGGGGTCTGAAGATTTTCGGCGTGACATGCTGCTTGGGTAGCATTATCCTAATCACAGCGCTATTGATTGCGGTGTTCCCCGGTAGTCAGGCAACGGCAGTTTTTGAAAACCCGCTAGCTACAATCAACAACGGAACCGTCAGCGTTAACTTTGATGTTTTGGACGCGCCCGAGGATGGTGTGAAAGCAACGTTGATTGTAGTTAAGAAGACTGACTCAACCGGAGAGGTACCTCCAGCGGACACTGAGGACATACTTAATACTGTCCGCTTGGAACCCCAACAAGTAGTAAACGGAGAAAACTCTATTGACTTTCCAATTGATCCCTCCCTGCAAGGCGTCGCGTTACGAATTTTCATTGTTGCCGATGATGGTGTGGATTCAGTATTCGTTGATGTGGAGGGCGCGGCAGCGGAGGAAGATGTCGTCATGTTTGCCGGAAGCAGTGCCGTAGGCGTCACAGTTTCCGGGTGCGTAAAATCCTTCAACCCCAAGAAGGGGACGTTTATTCAGCTTATGAACGGTGATGTTGAGGTAGATACGTTCACTACCGACATCGGCAACGGCAGCGGACAGATCGAGCAATCATTTGAATTTCAAGATGTGGTTCCCGGCACATATTCACTGATCATCACCAAGCAGGCCTATACAAGTTTCACCGTAAATAACATTGTCGTTGGCAGCGAGAATGTCGACCTTACACAAAGTGACCGCGCGGATGTTCGCCTGATGACCTTGCGGTGCGGCGACATTAACGAGGACGGAATGATAAACGACGGTGATCTAACGCTTCTTTGGCGCAAGGGGAATTATGATAAAAATGTTGGGGACGCTAGCGATCCGTTGTGTGATTTGAACGGCGACGGGATGATTAACGACGGAGACCTAACAATTCTGTGGCTTGTGTCAAACTATAATAAGGGCGCGGTCGTCATCGACCTGACCGGCAGTTCGAACATAAATCATACCGTCACCTTCAAGGATTGGGACGGTAGCGTTCTTGACACGCAATCGGTGCTGCACGGGTCCAACGCCGTACCGCCAATTCCCCCAGCAAGAAGCGGGTATTTGTTCACCGGGTGGGACGGTTCCTATTATGACATAACAACAGATACTGTCCTCACCGCCATATACACCACTCAGGATGGAATGAATATTTTCAGTGTGACTAATGCAGTCGGAAAACCCGGCGATATTGTCACGTTAACGGTATCCCTTGGCGGAACCGTGAATACATGTGGATTTGACATGCGGCTCATCTACGACAGTGATGATTTGGAGTATGTAAGCCAAAATTCAGACTGGGACTTAGACATCGTTGCGTTCCACGCGGAAGAAGAACACATGATTCGCTTTAACTATAGCGCCACAAGAAATAGAACTACCGCCGCTAAAATTATGGAGGTAACATTCAAGATAAAAAATACGGATGTCACAAATACCTCTGTCAGTATCTTACCGGTTGAAATCATTTTTATCGACCCAGAAAAGGATAACGAGCCAACTCGCTGTGAAAATGATCAATATTGCATGGTAAGCGGAACTGTGACCATCAACAAAAATTGATAATCCAATAGAAACGTTATCAAATCGGTGTGTGTTAGCGGGTTTGACAGGATAATGTATATCTGTTGAAACTGCTGAGAAAAAATGGTATAAAACAATGAAGTTTATTCGAAAGCATTGGCACATGATCCTCATTGCAACTATTTCTGTTTCAGCAATTGCGGCAAGTCTGGCGATGATTCTATCCGCCTTGATGAACGCGAAAACGAATCCAGCCATTTCCAATGTATTGGTTCGTTTTCTTGGGGAGACAGGGGAAGTGCTGCTCGAAAAAGAGGTTCCGCAGGGAGCGTTCGCGATCCCGCCAAGCGATATTCCCCTTTCCAACAATCAGGTTATGCAAGGTTGGTACGGCTCAATGCTAAATGTTTCATCAGATTCGGACTGTCGAATCTCTCTAAAGGATGTAACGAACGAAACAAACGTATTTTATATCAACACACAGTATATTCCCTGCGAAGGATCGTTTGAAATGGAAGTCCGCGTTGGCGGGCAGGTCGATCTGTCCATCATCGAGTTGATTTTACCATATGACGAAAGAACACTCCAATACGAATCGTCCAAAACCGATATCGGCACAGTGGTAACAAAGGAGGCTGGGGAACTTTACTTTCAACTTGACAGTGATCGGTCAATAGAGGAAAGCACAGTTCTGTTCAGCGCCGAATTCAAGGTAGATGGATCCCCCTTTACATTTTTAGAACTGAAGCCAAATATTACAAAAGCGATAACACGATTGGAAAATGGTGCTGAAACGACTGAGTACCAAATTATCCCCGCGAAAATTTATCTTTATGATATGGAGGTAAGCAAATGAAACGGTTCACGAGCAAGAGCAAAGCGTTATGTCTGACAATCGCGTTGGCAATAATACTAACCGCCATTTCCGGTATGATCGCTCAAGCTATTGCAACCCAAAGCGTTGTTGTAGCTCAATCGACAGTCGGCGATCAGACCGTCCACGAGAAGATTGGTTTTAATGACATAACAGGTGAAGGAGGAAATCCGCCTGAATTGACTGGTACTGCCAGCGCGCTTGGAATTGAACAGCCCTGGTACGCCTACCTTACCTACTCCGAAACGCCTGTTGGCGCCACCAGTATTGGGGTAGACAAGAGGATTATATATTTTGACCCTTATGATTATTCGAACGCCCTCGTTATGGCTGTCCAGGGAAATGAGGGAGGGCAGTTGGCAACATTCACAACGGCAAACAGTATCGAATTTACCTATACACAGGAATCAACCATGCACATCAGCTACAGTACTGGAACAGAGACCGCAACCCAAACCACCTATGAAGCTTTAAGTGAGCTTCACGAATCATTCGCTGAAAGCAGTTCAAAGGCTGTGACTGACGGCTGGATGGCAGGGAAGGAACTCAGCAACACGGTTGGCGAAGAAACCATGCGACAGGACGACTTTTCGTGGGGCCTCAGCGAGGAAGTGCATGTCGGATCGCAACTGAGCTTGACTGAAGGTATAGAAACAGAGGTGGGTGCGAAAGTCGGAGCAGAGGGTTCAGTTGGCGTCGATTCCACATACGCTAAAGTGACGGCTGAAGCGTCCTCGTCCGTTCGCGCGAAAGTGGAAGCCACCGAAACAATCACGGCGGGGCTTGATGTGGGGAGCCATCAGGATTGGACGCAGTCAGACGCAGTAACCACGATTAACTCTCTCACGTCCGTTCAAATGGAGAATCGCAGCGGGGAATTGACGATCAGCGACGGGGTAGAATTGACCTTCGGATCTTCGTCCTCCATCGCTCAGGGCGTTGCCAGGGCTACAGCGCAAACAACGGCGCAAACACAGGAGTGGTCGACGGGAACAAGCACCACCATTTCGTATACTTACAATGCCACCTATTTTAATTCCGCCGGCTCGCCGCTGCCCTGGCGGTTGGTGAATTACGCTGTGTTCATGCCGCTGAAATATGAATATCAGTACAGGATCAACGGAAACGAGTGGGTCACCGTTTATACGGACTATTGTCTGCTGACCACAATGCAGGGGACTTGTCGAAATTGGATGAACGACAACGTTTCTTACATCGAACATTGGGGTACCGGCAGACCTGTCGTTTGGTCGGAATTCTGGAAAGGCTTCTTCACCCCCAGCACACTTGCCGAAACATACCAAAACAAACTTTACCCAACTAACTGATGAAGGAGGAATGATTTATGAAAAAAGCCATCCTGCGAGCTGTGATCACCTGTGCTGCTGTCATTGTCATGCTGTTAGCGTTTTCAGCATTTGCCAACGCGGAAGGCGGAGCCGTGTTGTCTCTAACTCCTTTTGAAGTAAAACCGGGTGAAATGTTTACCACTACGCTCTACCTGAAAGAAGATTCCCAGCTCATTGACTTTCAGGTCCGGCTCTTGTACGATGAGGATATCGTTCAATTGCTTGACGTGTCTGACGAAAGAGATGGTATGCTCGTTACGACCAATGTCGCCGGACGCATTCACATTAGTTTTTCAAAAACAAGCGGAAACCTTACGGCTAAAACAGACCTTGTTACATTTACCTTCAGAGCGGACGACAATATTGGCATTGGCTCTGTCGATTTATTGGCAGTTGATCCATCCAGCCTGCTTGAAGCGCATACAATGGTCGGCGGAGAGTTGCTTGTCCTCGCTGTCTCAACTGACTTCCAGCGTTTAGCGGTATACGAAGCCGGCGACGTTAACTTGGATTCTCGAGTATCGATTGCTGATGTCACTTACCTGCGTCAATACCTGGCATACATGCGTACCTTGACTCCATATCAGTTATACTATGCCGACGCGTATGCCGATGGTGTCGTATCCATTTCAGACGCCGTTCGTATACAGCAAAAACTGGCTGACGACAGCATACTGCTTGGAGAACGCCTGGATGTGACCTTTTATAATATGGACGGCAGTGTATACGTAAGGAAGTCTGTGCGGTTTGGCGCTGATTTACTGACGATTCCACTGCCGCCGCCGGTTCAGGGCTTCTCGAACGGCCGCTGGTCCACAAGCTCGATCGATGAGGCTCCCCCCCTGTTTACAAACATTGAAAGTAACATGAAGCTGTACCCCGTTTATAACAAAGTTGTGTCGGACGACATGAATTATTACATGGAGAGACTGGAGCTTTGGTACGGGAAAAACGCGCTCAATGGCGTTTTGGGGGGCGATCTGTTATTACATGGATCTATACCTTATGGGAATAAACACGCTGACATCTATTGGAGCGTCAACAATGACGCGATCTTCCAGTTTGATAAGGGAGTTGTGATAGACCAATTAGGGAAATTTTCGAGGCCGACATACGATTCAATTGTGACCCTGACAGCCACTATTGTGCCGTTTGACGAAACAAACAACCCGGGTTCGGAAGGAATAATGACGTTTGTACTTAACGTCAAAGGTGTATTTATCACGCCGACTAAAGCGGAAATCGAAAATTACTTGCGTTCAGTGGTTAAGCAAGAGATCGATTCCAACATGAAACTGCCGCGTAAGGTGACAAACGCTGAGGTCGAAAATCCGTCCCCTTATGAAGTGCGAGTTGAGTGGACACAAGTGGATTCCGACGGAATAGAGCGCCCCGTGACCTATATCGAACGAGACACGACTAGTTTCTATGCCGATCTCGTGGCGACGATAACATTCAACGGGAAACCTTTGGAAGGCGACGGGAAGATATATTTCGACAATGTGAAAATATTACCCATTACGGAAAATGAAATCCGGACGCATATCATCAATAGCATAGCCAGTTCGCTTGGGCGGTCCATTTCCAATGGGACATCTCTCTGGAATGATGATCAGGTATTTGGCGCCAACCTGGTCTGGCGCTCCAAAAAAACCGACGACGCTATAATCGAAAACAACATCATGCAGATTAAGCCAGAGGCAATCAACGGGACAATTCTTCCAATGGAAGTGGACGTCACCTATTCTGTGGACGATGACGGAACGAACAATGGCGCGCGTACGTTTAAGCTCAGCTATAATATTGAGCTGATCAATGACAGTGTACTCCTTGTTCCTGGCGTCAACATTGACCCGGAACTACACAAAGCGTTAAAGGAAGCGACTGGAACCTCCGGATCACTAGTTACGACAGCGCTGGGTGATGTCAAATTTGTTTACCTCGACCTGAGCAAATATCCGGATATTACCGACTTGACCGGATTGGCGTACTGTGTGAACTTGCGTGTTCTGAACATTTCGGGATTGCGTGTTGAACGCGGTATCAATGAGATATCCACAATGAATTATCTGGAGGCGCTGATCGCAAGAGATTGCGGACTGGACAATCTGACTGACGGCGGCGTACCGGTACTCAAGACGGCTATCAGCCTAAAACTGCTGGATTTATCACATAACAACTTCACCTCATTGAACTCTGTCTTCGCTCCAAATGTGCGGTATGGGAAACTGTCTGAAGTGTATCTGAACAACAACCAATTGCAGGATATTTCAGCGCTTAAATGCGCGCCGACGTTGCGTCTGCTTGCCATGTCCGCCAACGGGCTCGGCGATGAAGATCTTGAGGCGTTTACGAACTTCAAGTACTTAATGTACCTTTCATTGTCTGATAACCATATTTCCAACATCACACCCTTAAAGGATCTCACGAACCTCATTGAACTTCGCCTCCACAACAATCAAATCAAAAACATAAAGGATCTTCAGATGTTGCAAAACCTTGAGGCATTATATCTGGGTAATAATGAGATAAGCGATGTTACTTGGCTTAACAATCTACGACAGTTGAGGGTGTTGTATCTAAACGACAATAACCTCAGTGATATCAGCAATCTGAATTCACTCAATAGGCTGACTGCCGTGAATGTATCAGGCAACAAACTGAATAATCTGAATGTGCTTTCTGTGTCAGCCAGCTCAATGGTAGAGCTATACGCGGAAAACAACGAGATCCCCTCATTTAGTTTCATAGCCAACATGACTGGATTGCAAAGGTTGATGCTTGCGGGCAATCAATTCACGTACGAACCAAGCCTAATTACAAACCTTGGTAAGCTAACGAAGCTGAAGACTTTGACCATCTCCGGGAAAGATCTCCGCAGTTTGAGCTTCCTTGAAAACATGCCACAGTTGACCCGGTTGGATGCAAACGACTGTAACCTGCCCTCCAATAGCGCGCAATATTTACCGACTAGACTACAGTACCTAGATATTTCAAACAACGGTTTAGCATACACACAAGGCGATACAAGCGGTATCTATGAGTTGGATCAGCTCATCGGCCTCTATGTGGATAACATGCAGGGCAATGTTGACCCAAATCAATTGATGACTCTGATGACCCAACTGCGATACGTTTCCCTAGAAGGTTGCGGTATCGAATCAACATCGTGGCTTTCAAAGTTTAACAAAATCGTGTTTGTTGACCTCGCTAATAACCCAATCGCAAAGTTTGACTTCAATACAATGAATCAAAGTGGCAGGAAGACCTTAAAATACCTGTTCCTTGATTCTAATACGCAGGGGTATTTTGAAGACGCGTACTATGCTTACAACGGCGCCGGAGAAAGCCCGATGAAGGAACTGTCCCTCAGGAACCTGCAAGTACTGGATATGTTGAATTTACCTGATTTTGAGAACATCACCAACCTTGATTTGTCCTATACAGGTATCACGAATCTACAGGGATCAAAGCCGGATTTTGCCGAGCTGTACTCAATCGAGAGGTATAAAACCGTCGAGACGCTCGACATATCCGGTCTTCAGGCGGCAATCGCGCCGGTTGAGAATCTGCCGAAACTCGAAACACTTTACGCAGTTGGTACAGGCGAGGATCAAATTTTCTACCGGGAGAATATCCTATCCCTATATAGGTTATACAACAAGGGCGTGACCGCTTTCCTCTACAGCAAAGACGAGATGTATGAGCCGGTCGCGCAACGCGAAGGCGCGGTAATCCTTGGGCAACTGCCGGATATATCCAGGACTGTGGGGGTTGCTGCAGATAACATGTTCAGCGACAATAATCCGGATTTGGCGGCAAGCATCAACGATTTCCCCATCACGTGGACTGTAAGCAATCCTGTGAACTACAAAGTGGAAAACGGCAAGCTCGCCGTCGCAAGTTACGCTGATTTGGTGGATGAAGAGTTGACGCTTACCGCTACAATCTCTGTCTATCCAGGTCAGGCTGATGTGTCAAGGGCATTTATGATTCAAACCAACATCCTACGAGCGTCAGACGCGTACATTAACCGTGTGGAACCAGGTGGGGCATATAAACGCGGAGATCAATTCCAGTATGATATAACGGTAAACGCAGCAGTAGTTGATGGCAGCGGTTTTGGTGGCCCGGCTAAGCCTGTATACACCGAAATCCGCTATACCTATGTTGGAAGTCAGCCCTGGACACAGATTTTGACTGAATCGGCTGGACATTATTATCTGATCAATGAAATTGCCACGCTAGGCGCGACAGTGGATATTCATGTCGCGATTGGTCACAATGATCCAAACGCGGGGTTTGTGGTTGATTGGACGAATCCTGATGATCCGGGCACTCATATTAGGGTGGTAAGCCGTACAAATGATTTGGCTTATTATCTAAACGGAGGCACCTCGCCTGGTATAATTGACGGAGCTTCGATATCGAAAGCGGAAGAGGATGTCATAGCCAATTTCGTGCCGGATAGGCCTGGTTACTTGTTTGAGGGTTGGTTTGAGGACGCTGTGTTTACCATACCCTTTACGGAAACAACTATGCCAGCCAGAGACCTGCATCTTTACGCAAAGTGGAAAGAACACTCGTACACGACATCGTTTAACCCCACTGGCGGCGCTGTCTCGCCTACCAGCAAACTCATTTACTGTGGCGGCACATATGGAACACTGCCCACGCCAACACGCGAATTTTACGATTTCCTGGGTTGGTTCACGGAGGAGAACGGAGGCTCACATAAGACGGATAGCACCTCGGCAAACACCACACCCGCCGCTGAAACACTATATGCCCACTGGCAACGCCGTACATTCATCTTGAATTTTAACGCCAATGGAGGAATGGTCAGTCCAGCCAACAAGACAGTAAATTGCGGGGACGCATATGGGACACTGCCTACCCCAACGCGCGATCACCACAATTGCCTGGGTTGGTATACAGAGGCTGTAGGCGGAGTTTTGGTTACCAGTTCCACTTTAGCGGACAACTCCATCGCCACCAAAACTATATATGCCCATTGGGAGCTGAAACCTCTTTCCGATTGGACGCCAATAGGCATGGAACCTGCTGGCGCGCAGATCGACGCGCAGCATAAATGGAGATATACCCTGACAACGACAAAAAAGTCGTACGATACCACTATGTCCGGATTCACATCCATCAGCAACGAGTGGGTTCAGTCCGGCACCGGATCGAACTGGTACGCGTCCTTCCCATCCGGGTTTGACACCAATCACTCGTTTTATAAAAATTATATGAAATCACCTTATACAGCAAGTGAGACAACTACCACAAAACGAACTGTCAACAACGTGTTGGACGGATACATCTATTGGAAATGGATGTATGACTGCGGCGGCGCAAACGCTTATGATCGTGTCATTGCGGCAAAATCCGGTACCGGTTATTCTGGTTTCAACTACAGGTATTTTATTGCGAGCATTTCATACACAAATTATGCGTCAAGTTATTCCGCGAATATGGGTACGTTCTACACGATAACGAATATGTGGCAGAGCTACAATGAATCACTTGGAAGCCGTTACTGGTATAGGATCGACCGTAACAATAGCATATACACCGATTATAAAAAACTGTTTACTTACCAAAAGATTCAGAACAACCTAGAATCCTATGCTATACCAAAAGCATCGTCAAGCGAGGAAGTTGTCAGTAATATCCAAGAGTTTATACGGTATAGAGAAAAGTAACACTAATTGAGAACAGCCCGCGTCTCAAGGCACACGGTAAGGCCATTGAGGCGCGGGCTGTTTAGTTATCCCAATATAATGCTTTATCAATAAATATGGTTACTGTGCAGTGGGTGTCTAAAAACTCGCAATGGTTACAGGCTCCGCACACAAGTTTTGACAATTGTACAAGTTTTCACTGCAGTACCAGTGCGTTGCCTGTAACCAACCTGTGTTTTTG